>NZ_JBXUGL010000001.1:0-559747 GCF_057180505.1 Chryseobacterium sp. HNCC26DJ241
ATCTTATAAAACTAGCAAATAAAATATTTGTTTTAAATTTTCTGTCTATTTTGCAACAAAAAAGCCACTCATTTCTGAGTGACCTTTATAAATTTAGGATAAGATGAAAATTAATTTCCTCCTTCCATTTTCTTTTTCAATTCTGCTAATGCATCAATATCACCAAGAGTTGTTTTCTCTTCACCGGAAGATGCTGTTGCTTTAGTAGCTTCTTTAGCATTTTTCTTCTCCTCATCTCTGAAGATACCAGTATGAGATACTACTACTCTTTTGAATTCTTTGTTGAATTCAATTACTTTGAAATCTGCAGTTTCTCCTTTTTTGATTTTAGAACCATCTTCTTTTTCTAATAATCTTGAAGGACAGAATGCTTCTACTTCAGCATCTTCAAACTGAACCTGAGCTCCTTTGTCAAAAACTTCTGCAGCAACTCCTGAATGTACAGTTCCTTCTGCATATTTAGTTTCGAATTTATCCCAAGGATTTTCCGTCAATTGTTTGTGACCTAAAGAAATTCTTCTTGCAGGGATATCAAGCTCAAGAACTACAACATCAAGTTTGTCTCCTACATTACAGAATTCTGATGGATGCTTGATTTTCTTAGTCCAAGAAAGATCAGAAATGTAGATCAATCCGTCGATTCCTTCTTCTAATTCTACGAATACACCAAAATTAGTAAAGTTTCTAACAGTACCTACATGCTTAGAACTTACAGGATATTTAGCTTCGATATTTTCCCATGGATCTTTAGAAAGCTGCTTAATACCAAGAGAAATTTTTCTTTCTTCTCTATCTAAAGTTAATACTTCAGCTTCTACTTCATCACCTACTTTTACAAAATCTCCGGCAGATCTTAAGTGAGTAGACCAAGACATTTCAGAAACGTGAATTAATCCTTCTACACCTGGAGCAATTTCTACAAATGCACCATAGTCAGCAAGAACTACTACTTTTCCTTTTACTTTGTCACCAACTTTCATGTCAGCAGAAAGAGCATCCCAAGGATGAGCTTCTAATTGCTTCATACCTAATTGGATTCTTGTTTTCTCATCATCAAAATCAAGGATAACTACTTTCACAGTTTGTCCGTCTTCTAAAATTTCTGATGGATGGTTTACTCTGCTCCAAGAAAGGTCTGTAATGTGGATCAATCCATCTACACCTCCAAGATCGATGAATACACCATAAGAAGTAATATTCTTAACAGTACCTTCAAGAACTTGTCCTTTTTCTAGTTGAGCGATGATTTCTTTTTTCTGACCTTCGATATCTGCTTCGATCAACGCTTTGTGAGATACAACTACATTTTTAAATTCAGGGTTGATTTTCACCACTTTGAATTCCATAGTTTTTCCTACGAATTGATCGTAATCTTTGATTGGCTTAACATCAATTTGAGAACCAGGTAAGAATGCTTCGATTCCGTGTACATCTACGATCATACCACCTTTAGTTCTTGATTTCACAAAACCATTAACGATTTCTCCTGTTTCGTGAAGTTCGTTTACTTTATCCCAAGCTTTTAGAGTTCTAGCTTTTTTGTGAGAAAGTTGTAATTGTCCAGTTTTGTCTTCTCTTCTGTCCACCATTACTTCAACCTCATCACCTACTTTCAATCCTTGATTGTAACGGAATTCGTTAAGAGAAATTACACCTTCAGATTTGAAATTGATGTCTACAATAGCTTCTTTGTCAGTAAGTCTTACTACTTTCCCAACTAATACATCATTGTCTTCAAGATCATTAAGAGAACCTTTGTAGATTTCTTCTAAATCACTTTTTTCTTTTCTTGCTTCTGCATCAAGACCTGATTCGAAAGAATCCCAATCAAATTGTTCCGGTGCTACGTTTTGGTTTAATAAAACCTCTGCTGAATTTGTCTCTTTTGACATTTTCTATTAAAATTTGTATTCCTTCTTCTTTAACGATCTGAATAAATGCGGAACTAAAAAATACGGAAGTCGTTAATTATTAAAAATTTACCCTTTTCAGATCTACCCGCAAAAAAGTGGCGCAAAAATACAAAATATTTCTGAAAATCAAGCCATCAGAAAATAATTTTTATGAGAGAATTAAAATTTTTTATATTTGAAAATTCAATTCAGAAAATGAAATTAAATCTTCCTGACAAGCTGTATTATTCTATTGGTGAAGTAGCCAAAGCATTTGACGTCAATACTTCGCTTATTCGCTATTGGGAACAGGAATTCCCGATCATTCGTCCTAAAAAAAATAAAAAAGGAAATCGCTATTTCACTCCGGAAGATATTAAAAACCTGCAAATGATCTACCATCTTGTAAAGGAAAAAGGGTATACTTTGGATGGAGCCAGAATTGCCCTCACTACCAATAACAAGATTTCAGAAACCGTTTCTATTATTGATCGACTTGAATTTGTAAAATCTGAACTTCTAAAATTAAAAGAATCTCTAAACGAAAAATAGTACATTTTTCCCATAAATTCAAAATAAAATTTATTTTTTTCATTGTGCATTTATGTTTATAATTGCATAAAAAACATGATGAAATCTCAACTTTATTATACGTTTTATAAAAAATACATTTTCACTACGGTTCTTTTATTGGGTATTTTGTTGATATTTTTTTTCGTTTTTCAAAATTTTAATATCACAGAAAAAGAAGACCTTTATCCAGAAAATATTGTTTTTATCGCATCCTCAGATTCTGAAAGCAAACAAATTTCTCTTTCCGAGTTTGATCCTAATGAACTTTCCAAAGAACAATGGCAGAAATTGGGATTCAGTGAAAAACAAGCGGAAACCATCCTAAAATACAAAAATATTGTTGGCGGAAACTTTACTTCAAAAGAACAATTCAAAAAATGCTATTCGGTTTCAGATGAGAAATATCTTCAATTAGAGCCTTACTTATTGCTTCCTGAAAAATCTTCCGAAAACTATAAAGAATACGCTTCAAAATATCTAAAAAAGGAAATAAAAGTCTCTGTAAAATTCAATCCTGACAGCTATTCTAAAGAAAATTGGATGAAACTTGGATTTTCTGAAAAACAATCGGAATCCATTCTGAAGTATAAAAACTTTTTGGGTGGTAGTTTTATCAGTAAAGAAAAATTCAAAGAATGCTTCATCATCAGCGATGACAATTATCTGAAATTAGCACCTTATCTCCTACTTCCCGAGAAAACACCGGAACAAAATAAATATTCCAAACCTGAGTTGGCAAAAATTGATTATCACAATTTTGATCCTAATGATTTGGATTTGGAAGGCTGGAAAAGTTTTGGATTCTCCGAAAAACAATCTGCTACAATTCTGAATTATAAAACTAAAATTTTGAAAGGAAGTTTCAAATCTCCAGAAGATTTGCAAAAATGTTTTGTAGTTTCGGAAGAGAAATTTAATGAACTAAAACCTTTCATAAAAATTGACAGCAAAAAAATCCCTGAAAATATTATTCCCGAAAAAGCAGTAAAAGAAAACATTGCAAAAACCGATTTCTCAAAAACGGATATGAATTCCATCACTTTCCAGCAATTGATAGAATTTGGATTTGATGAAAAAGCAGCAGGAAGTTTGATTGGTTTTCGTAATAAATTGGGAGGTTTTGTCAATGAAAATCAAATTTTGGAAACCTATAATATCGACAAAGATCTGACTGAAAAATTATTAAAAATTTCTACTCTGAAAATTGATCAAGTCAAAAAATACAAACTTTCTGAAGCCCCGGAAAAATGGCTGAAAGAACATCCATATTTTAAATATTATGCGGATAAGATCATGTATTACAGAATCACTTATCCGGATGATAAAAAAATCTTCAAAATGCTGAAACTAAAGCCTGATACAGAAGCCAAAATGAAACTTTATTTGAACTAAAGAAATTTCTAAAAAATGGAAAAAGTGAAAATTTAGGTAGATTTTGGGCTTTTAATTTCAGTAAAAAAAGCAACTCTTTTTCTCTTTTAAGCTGCGACTAAAGTTTGAACAAGCTAAAAATTCAGACATCAATTTCAAGTTTAATCAAACTAAAACTGGGCGATGCTTTTCAATTTTTTATCAATCACATCATTAGACATCTAAATCAAATTGACAGAATACAAACTACGATGAAAAATGCCTAGCTGCCAACACATCATCCTAAAACCGTTGATACAAATAAAAAACTCTATTTGTAAAACTGATGATCAAATTTTTTTCTCAAAAATGAAATTTGAATAAATAACATGAATGTTGCTAAAACCACTGCATAAATTGTAATTTTTGAGAAATTATATATTGGTTTTATATTGATGTTGTAAATGAAATCCAAATTTTGAACATCAATCATACTGTCTTTTTGAGATCCACCATTAATGAAAAGATAAATGATTGGTACAACAAAACATCCAAAAATAAGAATGAATGCTCGTTTTGAAATCAATGGTTTATAAACATACACTTCATTTGCTTTTTTTGTTAAAACTTGCGACATTACTTTTGCTGTAAAATCAGAAGAAGGCGTTTCTAATACAGAATCCTTCATAATAGTTTCCACAAATTCCTCTAGCAGTTTATCTTCGTTTGCTTTCATAATAGGACAGTATTTCGGGTTCTAATTGCTCTTTTAAAATTGAAGCCAGTTTTTTTCGACTTCTAAATAATTTTATTTTAACATTATTTGAATTACAACCAATAACTTTTGCAATCTCTTCTATTGATTGGCTATCAAAATAATACAGGGTTAGTAAAAAGGCTTCTTCACTGGATAATAATAGCATGCATTCTTGAATCTTTTGATTTTTCTCATTTTCGTCGATAGTATCCAAAATACTTTCAATTATTTTTACTTGATGTTCGCTTAAATCTTCTATATAAAAAGTACTTCTCTCTTTTTCATTTTTTTTTAATCTATCTAAACATGTATTGTATGTAATTTTATATATCCAAGTCGAAAATTTAGATTCTCCTTTAAATTTGTTCAGTGAATTATAAACTTTTACA
This sequence comes from Chryseobacterium sp. HNCC26DJ241, assembly GCF_057180505.1. Lineage (NCBI taxonomy): Bacteria > Pseudomonadati > Bacteroidota > Flavobacteriia > Flavobacteriales > Weeksellaceae > Chryseobacterium > Chryseobacterium sp. HNCC26DJ241. The sequence continues at coordinate 4,962 of NZ_JBXUGL010000001.1, forward strand.
AAAGTATCTTGCGAAGCCTCTTCCGCTTCTTCCTTATTTTTCAGCATTTTATAAGACAGCGTAAACACTAAATCTTTATATTGATTTACCAATATAGAAAAAGCATTTGCGTTTCCTTTTATTATTTGATTAATATAATACTGATCATTTATAAATGCCATACTGTTTATAAGACGACAATTCAAGAAATTAGGTTACAAGTTAATGCAAAAAAAATTAATAATTGTGTAACCAAAATAAAACTCTTGTCGTCCTAGATTAGGAACACATTAATTAATAATCAATTTAAATCAAAAAATTATGGATGCAAATATTTTAATTCCAATCAGTTTGTTTGCTGCAATTTTCGGCATCGTTTACCTTTTTTTATCCACAAGAAACAAAGAACGCTTGGCGCTTATAGAAAAAGGATTAGATGCAAGTATTTTTAATAAGAACGGAAATTCATTTCAAAAAATAATTATTTTAAATCTAGCGCTATTATTTATGGGTATTGGTGCAGGAGTCTTTATAGCGTTATTGTTGGCCACTTACACATCATTAGATAAGGATGCACTTTATCCTGCAATGATATTTTTAATGGCAGGGATATCATTATTTATAGGTTTCAAAATGACAAAAAATTTAGATAAATAAAGCACCAATCCATCATCAATCAGAAGACATCGAATGAAAACGACAAATAGCTTACTACAAAAAATTAAAAAAATATTTAAATGGACATTTCTTATACTTATTTGTCTGTTTTTTTTCAAGGCTTGTATTCCATCAAAGCAAGATATATCTACTATTAAGCCTCGTCAATCAACAAAATATTGGAATCTTAAGACTGGCTCTAAAATAGCCTATACTTTTATTGAAGGAAAGGGAAATAAAAAACCATATCCCGTTATATACTTGCACGGTGGACCAGGTGGATATATACATTCAAAAGTCATTGAAGTTCTTGGACAACTTTCGGAAAATGGATATAATGTCTATTTGTATGACCAAATTGGAAGTGGTTTATCTGCAAGACTCGAAAATATAAATGAATATACTGCAACACGTCATCAGAAAGATCTTGAAGCAATTGTAGATATTTTAAAAGCTGAAAAAGTAATTTTAGTAGGACAATCTTGGGGTGGTGCTTTAGCCACATTATATACTGCCGATAATCTCAGCAAAGTTGATAAAATAATACTTACCTGTCCAGGAACAATTAAACCTGAATATGATGATTCATTGGAAAAATTAAAAGCACCAGACAGTCTAAATCTGAAAGATCCAATGGATGTTAATAATGAAGTTATTAAATTCATATTGAAACCAAGATATCTTGCTATCCGATTTTGGGCATTTTTTGGTAAAAAAATAGCAAGTGATGAAGAAGCAGATAGTTATTTAAACAAAATGGCAGAGAAATTTACAAAAGGACTTGTTTATGATCCGACTAAAGTATTAACTGAAGAAGGTGGCGGTGGTGGCTACAGCAATATTAAAACACCAAAAAGTTATAGTAAACTTGCAGATCCGAGACCAAAACTTAAGAACAATAATATTCCTGCCCTAATAATTAAAGGACAATATGACAATATTCCGTGGGGCAATACAAAAGAATATATGGATGTATTTAAAAACAGTCAGTTAAAAATAATAGACAAAGCAGGACACGATATTTATATTGAAAAACCTGATGAATATCTACAGGTAATGAAAATGTTTTTAAGATAAAATTTCACTATTTTATTCAACTACATTGCCTAAAAAAGGAGGCTGTCTCAAAAGGACAGTCTTTTTTTGTTATTTTTAATAAACTAGAATAAAAGAAAATGAAAATAGAGTCTGGAACAAGGCACACAGAATTATGGTCTTATAAAATAGACTTTATTGCACTAATAAATTTTAGAGAATACACCTAAAGTACGATACGAGAGGGTTTTAAAGAGAAGCCCTCAGCTTTTTGTCTTGTAAAAGCATCTAAGAATTTTTCATATTCTTCTTTATTTTCGTGATGAGATTTCACCTTTTATATTCAGCCCTCGTAAATATATGGGGTAATTTTTCGGAGCATTAGAATAGTAACAATATATTGATGTTACTTTAATATTCAATTTATAACCGAGCAATACTTTTGTTCAAGATAATTAAATTAAAAATTATGTTGAGAAAAAGTACATTATTGGTTTTATTAGCTTCATCCATTGCAACATCTATTTTTGTTGCTTGTAAAGATGATGACAACACAACAACTTCTGATGAAACAATAGAATTCAAAAACCGGTCGGTTACTCCGTCCTTTGTTAAAATGGGTTCTGATTTTTCAGGAGTAGGGGTTTACACTTTGGTAAGTAGTGAAGATGTTATTCCAAATTCCGGAAATATGGTTTATGGAGGTGCTCCAGATGGACAAGGGTTTATTAAAAATCCAGATGGAAGTGGTTACATAATGGTGACTAATCACGAAAATACTTGGGCGGTATCTAGATTGTATTTAGACAAAAAATTGAACATCACAAAAGGTGAATATATTGTAAATACTGATGGTGGTGGTTTTAGATTGTGTTCTGCAACAATGGCTACACAAGCAGAACACGGTTTTGGTCCTATGTTTTTAACAACTGGAGAATCAAATGTTAATGCGATGACGCATGCAATAGACCCAATAGTTGCTGCTAATCCATCAAACAATACAAGAACAAAACCTGCTTTGGGTAAGTATAGTGGAGAAAACGCAGTTCCACTCAATAAAAACGCATATCCTGGTAAAACGGTAATTATATTAGGTGAAGACGCTTCAAACGGACAAGTTTATTTATATGTTTCTAATACCATAGGTGATTTGGATAATGGTAAATTATATGTTTTAAGAAGAACAGATTTAAACCAGGTTGAAACTTCGATGACCTGGAATAACAATTACCCGGTAGAATTTGTAGAGGTACCCAATGCCAAAAACTTAACAGGTACTGAAATTGAAAACTTAAATTCAACACTTAAATCTATTCAGTTTGCCCGTGTAGAAGATTTGGATTATCGAAAAGGTTCAGCTACTAACAATAGAGAGATTTATTTCACAGCTACCGGTGTAAGTGGTTCTGCCGAGAAAACATATATGGGAAGAGTTTATCAGTTAAAACTGGATGCCAATGATCCACTTAAAGGAACACTAAAAATTATTGCTGATGGCGATGTTTCCTCAACAGGAGCAAACGTAAAAGGTACCGATATCATAAATCCTGATAATCTTTGCGTTACTGAAAACTACGTGTATATTCAAGAAGATGGCGATTCTTATTGGCCAGAAGCTACACACAATTCATTAATATGGCAGTATAATATTGCTACAGGAACTAAAAAAGTATTTATGGATATGACTCATAGCGATTCAGGTATGCTAAATTCTAAATATAACCCAACTGCAGGAGCCAAATATGGTCTTTGGGAACACGGTGCCATGGTTGATATTTCTGATGTAGTAGGAGTTCCTGGTACGTTTACCATCAATGTACATGCACACTCTTGGGTAGAAGGAGATAAATTTTTAAATCCTAGTAAAGCGATTTCGGTTCAGCCTTATAAGGCAGGAGGACAAACACTTATCTTGAAAAATGTGCCAAGATAAAATATAATTTCTTACACAAAAAACCTTTCCAAGTGAAGGGTTTTTTGTTTTTTCAATACACAAAGACTCTTAAAATGTTCAAAACCTTATTTTTAGCAATCATTTCACTTTTCTTATTTTCTTGTGCAGATAAAGGGTATCAAACTTTAGACACCAAATTGCATTCCACTATTGAAAAAAAAATAGATACGTTGAACACGTCTCTACATACATTAGAAAACACAAAAGATCAAAAAGAGCTCATAATAAATTTCAAAAAAACCAGAAAAGAATATAAAAAAATAGAACCTTTTGTGGAATATTATTTTCAAGGGCTTTCTAGAAGAATAAACGGACCTGCTTTACCAGAAATAAAAACAGATGACAATGTGGTAAATGATGCCGCAGGTTTTCAAGTAATCGAAGAAATTATTTTTAGTGACAGTATAGATTTGGTAGCATTAAAAAAACAAACTCGAATTTTAAAAACAGATTTAAAATTTATTCAGCAAAATTTTAAGGATTTACCTATTCAAAATCATCATTTTTACGAATTAATACAACATCAAATCATACGAATTGCAGCATTGGGCATTACCGGTTTTGATTCTCCTGTTGCTTTTAATTCAATAGAAGAAACCAAATATTCCATTGAGGGAATAGAAGAATTTTATTTGATGTATTGCGAAACCAATAAGCAAAAAGTAAATTCCGACATTATTGAATTATTTAAAAAAACGAAGCAATATATTCATCAAAACAATGACTTTAATACTTTTGACAGACTGAAATTTATAAAAAATCATTTAATGCCGATGAGCGTTGCTTTTGAGCATGAATTTAAAACTATTATTGAACAGACTCCACATTTCAAAGACAATAAAGTATTTTATGGCCATTTATCCGATTTAATGCAGGGAAAAAAACTCAATCCTGATGCATTTTCCCCATATGCAGCATCAAAATCAACTGTGGAAAAAACAGCATTGGGAAAAATATTGTTTAATGATGTGAATTTATCACGAAATAATAAAATGAGCTGCGCAACCTGTCATAATGCGGAATATGCCTTTACAGACGGTAAAAAAACTTCAGTAGCCAATATTCACAGCAATAGCATCAAACGAAATTCTCCAACCTTGTTGTATTCGGCTTTTCAAAAATCATTTTTTTATGATACGCGTTCGCAAGATTTGGAAAACCAAATTGAAAGTGTCATGAAAAACCCAGATGAGTTTAATCTTTCTCCAAAAGAGATCAAAAATAAAATTTCAACCAACAAGAATCTAGTTCAATTATTTACAAAAGTCTTTCCCGATAAAAAAGAAATAACACCCTATGAAATTAGAAACGCCATTGCTTCTTATGTAAGAAGTTTAATGCCTTTTAATGCTAAAATAGATCAGTACTTTTCAGGAAAAACAACACTTACAGAAAGCGAAGAAAACGGATTTAATTTATTTGCCGGTAAAGCCAAATGTGCAACTTGCCATTTTATTCCTGTTTATAACGGAACTGTTCCACCTTGGTTTAACAACTCCGAATCTGAAGTCATCGGTGTTCCAGAAAATATCGCATGGAAAAATGCGACTATTGATGATGACGAAGGGAGATATGGATTAAATAAAATTGAACAACTCCAATTTTCTTTTAAAACTCCAACCGTAAGAAATGTTGAAAAAACGTCACCTTACATGCACAATGGAGTATATAAAACATTGGAAGAAGTGATAGAATTTTACAGATTAGGCGGCGGAAATGGTATTGGAATGAAGCTGAAACATCAGACTTTGCCTTTTGAAAACTTGAAATTAACTGAAAAAGAAAAGCAGGACATCATTAGTTTTTTAAAAACGTTATCGGATGAAAAAAAATAGATTATTCCTTTTCATTTCTTTTTTAATTTCGATTTCGTGCAATAAAAATGATAATGATGAATGCAATTTTATGCCCGAAATTACCACAAGCACTAATAAATCCCACCCTTGTTTATCTACCGGAACCATCAAGATTACTACCCCGGTTGATGCAAATTACAGCTACAAAATAGATCAAGGGAATTTCCAGGCTAATACAGTTTTTGAAAACATTTCCGTAGGCAAGCATATACTTTCCGTAAAAGATAATAAAGGATGTGAGACTTCAAAAGAGGTCAAAGTTGACACCATTACAAAGGGCAGTAAATTTGCAGAAATTGCCGCCATTTTAAAAACAAGATGCACGATGTGTCATGCTGGATTAAACCCACAAGCAGGAATTGATTTTACAAGAATTTGTGATATTTTACATCATTGGAACAGAATACAGGCTAGAGCAGTTGAAGGTAATCCATCTCCAATGCCACCAACCGGCTTTATTTCTATTGAAGAAAGAAATAAAATTTTGCTATGGATAAATAGCGGTCATACATATGAATAGTAAATCTACAAAAAATATGAATTTATTAAGAAAATTCCCCAAAATTTACTTTTTATCCTTCATGAAAGTCATTACCTAAACATAATAATTGTAAATATTCGGTTTTATATTAACGTGAGTTCGATGTAAGTATACGAGAAATAAGAAAACGCAAATTCCACAAATATTTAATCTTCAATTAACCTGTATATATTTAAAGTTCACAAATGCATTTTATTCAGCAAAGAACTCACATCCATTTGCTGAGTGTAACGTCTTTGCGGACGAAAAATTGAGCAGATTATTGTAAAAAAATTCTTTGCGTTCCTTGTGTGAGAAATTAATATAATGACAATTAATAGCTTATTTTTTACATCGAGTTCACGCTAATTATGCTATTTTATTATTTATTGCATATTATTTTTCCTATTTTGTTTTAAAAATCAGAAAATAAAACTAATATTTTGCAGTTATGATTGAAAAATATCAATTTAGTTTAATTTTAAAATCATAAATCGTATGGGAAACATCACAGAAAACAAACTAAACACCACGATTACGACTGCTGATCTCACTGCGATCAATACCGCTATCACCACCATCAGTTCCAAACTTCCTGCCGGAAGTCTCACCGATGAGCAGCGTGCCACACTGAAGGCCATTAACGTGAACAACAAAATTTTTGTAGAAGATGTAATCACCGAAATGACGGTAAACGGAGCCGGAATTATCCCTGCCTATATCAATACCGCAAACATCCAGACCGATATTTCGCTTTATGACCAACTGGATACCATAGAATCCGGAATAAATATGCTTCTGCAAAAAATCTCCGATCTCAAACGCATTGCAGGCGACGAAGCGTATACAGGAGCATTGGTGGGCTATCGTCTTTTTGAAAGTGCCAACACAGCAGGAATCAACTCTGCAAAGCAATCCTACGAAAAACTCAGAGCACGATTTGATGCACAGGGAAATACAGGAAGAAGTTCCGAAACAGAATTATAAAAACAGATGAACCGGCTTTAGCCGGTTTTTTTATTTTTCACTCTTCTACAATAATTTCTTAATTAAATTAACATTTATCTTAATTTAATTAACGTTTATATTAATTTAATTAACGTTTATTTTAATTAAATTTATGTTTATATAAATTAAATTAACTTTTATAATAATTAAATTATGTATTCTAATAATTTAATTTTAATTATTATTAACTTAAATAATTTTTTATTTATTTAAATTAACATTTATCTTAATTAAATTAATAAATTTATGAATTAAAATAAAAAAAATGGAAAATAAAGAAGAAACCATACCACATATAGGGCAATTACTGAAAGCTTACATTGATAAAAAGCGTATCCATAAAGTAGTACTTGCGAAACGTTTAGGAAAAAAGCAACCGGAAATTATTCGTTATCAAAACAGCAAAAGCCTGAAAACAGAAACTCTCTGGAAAATCAGTCTTATATTAAAACATAATTTCTTTGCCGATCTTGCTGCCATGCTTCCCAAAGATTTTACCATTGAAGCACCGCAAGACCACAGCAAAGATGAACGCATTGCCACGCTAGAACGCCAAATAGAAATACTGCAAGCAGAAAAAAATATGCTGTTGCAGGTGCTGAAAAACGGAAAGGAGTAAAATTTTAGTGTAAATTTTTTGGATTTATTTTCAATAGAAAAATAACAACCTTTTTTTCTATTTTAATGAAAAATTTCTATTTTTATGTTTTAATAGAGTGCATTAATATTTCGCCAATACAAAAGCGAATTTTCCAATGTTAAACAAAATGAGGAAAACCGTATTTTAACTTTAATTATACTTAAAAACTAAAACTTGATAATAAATTATACTACAAAATGACAATAGACGAGATATATAAAATTGAAAATATAAGTATTCGTTCTTATAATGTGTGTAGATATAATGATCTTAACTCTATTGAAAAGCTAAAAGAATATTATTTGACCCATAATACATTTCAAACACTTCGTAATTGTGGACGTAGATCTAATGAAGAATTAATTGAAGTCTGTAAAAAATACTTGACAAAAATTGTAATAAATGAAATCAAAGAGATAAACAAAAACTCATTAGAAGAAAAACTTGCAGACTTATCAAGAATACAAAGAGAAGTTATTAACAGCTTTATTCTGGTAAATAAAAATAGTCTTTCCGTAAGAAGTAAAAATGCGATATCAAAATTTTTGAATGACAATTTTAGCGTTCGAAATTTTTCTGAAAAAATTTTATTAAACAAAAAGTTTATTGTTTCTTCAATTGAAAATATTGGAAAATCTTCTATCCCAGAATTAGAAATTTATATTTCTCTAGTAAATGACTTTATTATTAATGTTAGCGAGTTTAGTAATGAGAAACAAATTATTGAATTAAAAAACAGTTATTTAATTCAGCGGACTTTTTCTATATCTAAAATTCCAATTGAAATTTTACAATCTGAATCTATCTTTCAATTAACAGATTTCTTATTAAAAGAAAATTCATTTTTTAATGCAACTCACAATTTAATAATTCAAAAGACATTAAAAATATATAAAAACGAGAGACTACTAACTTTAGAACAAATTTCTTTAGAGAATGGCTTGTCAAAAGAACGTATTAGACAAGTACGAAAAGAAGGTTTTAGTGACTTATTTGAAAAATTATCTTTTATAAAAAACTTCAATGAAGATTTATTTAAAAATTATGGCATAGATACATCTTCAAATTTAATTGTAATGAGTGAAAGCTTGTCTAATCAAGTTAATGTATTGAATAATACTAATTTTTCAAAAGAGTTTACTTTATATATTATAGCAGTTTATTTAAGTAATGACTATGTTCTAACCGGAAATATTGAAGATGTATTATTTCCCAAATTTTCAAATAGTCGTAATAGGCATAATTGGAATAATTTTTACGTTGTGAATAAGGAGTTTTCGAGAGTTGACTTTATATCATTCGCAAACGATATAAATGCAAGAGTTAGCGAAAGAATTGAAGAAACTTATTCATTTAATTTCAAAAGTTATTTATCAAGGTTTATAGATGGTATTAACACAGAAATAATTGAAAAAGTTTTTCCTGTTGCTGAGAAAATAATCAATGATGAATTTGCTTTATATCTTGATTTAAATGATAGTATAGTTTTCAAAAGGAATACTATTAAACAAGCATTTGAATATTCTTATGAAGCACTTGAAAAATTAGGAAAACCTTCTAAAGTTGAAGAAATTACTCAAAAAATAATTGAATTACACCCTTATTACGAAACTGATGAAAACAAAGTTCGTGCCTCCATGAAAAGAAGAAATGGATTTGTACCAGTGGGAAGGAATAGTGTGTTTGGCTTAAAAAAATGGGAAAGTGAATTAGAAGATTTTAGAGGAGGTACTATAAGAAGTATTTCAACTGAATTACTTGAGCAATCTGATAATCCAAAACACATTTCAGAAATCACAGAACATGTATTAAAATATAGACCAAATTCCAATGAAAAAAGCATCTACTATAACCTTAGAATAGATGAATCTGAAACCTTTAGTTTCTTTAAAAATTCTTATGTTGGACTAAAGAAGAAGAATTATCCTGAAAATTTTGAACTACTTGAATACTCAAATATTGAACGGAATTCTTGGGAAGAGAGATATGCAGATTTACAAAAATTTCTTTTACTTGAAAATAGATTGCCTTTTTCTAATGGGGTTCCAGAAGAAGAAATTAGACTATATAGATGGTTAAATGTTCAAAAAGTGAAGATTAAGAAAGATGATTTGGATAAGCAGAAAAAACAATTAATAAGTGAAGTTTACAAAAAATTCCATCCAATAAATGGTAGAAGAAGATTAAACTCCTCAGAAAAATATGATGAGCTTTTTGAATTCATTAAAGAGAAGCAAAGATTGCCAAGTGCAAACAATCAAGGAGAAGAAAATCTTTATCAATTTTTTTATAAACAAAGAAAATTATATGATAATGATGAGCTAGATGATAATGAAAAATATAATTTTTCAAAAGTATGTGAAATATTGAAAAAACTAAATTTATGAAAATAAAAGACAATAAAATACACCAAAGCGAAAGACTAAAAGAGATTTGTTTAACCAAGAGTGTTGATTACAAATCTTTAGAATCTTTGTTAGATTCAGTCAAAGCAAAAAAAATAAAACGTATCAACTACCACCAGCAAAAAATTGTTGATGTAATCGAAAAAGCTATAAAATGAAATTTTCCAATATAAAAATCAACAATTTCAGGCAGTATTTTAAGACTGTTGATTTTGATTTATCTACTAATGACGACAAGAATATTGTAGTAATTGGTGGTAAAAACGGATATGGCAAAACTAACTTTTTATTATCAATTGTTTGGTGTTTGTATGGAGAAAAAATTTCTCAAATAGACGATAATTTCAAAAAAGAAATTCAGAAAGAGAAAAACTATTCTTCCTTTATGCAACAATCAATAAACTGGTCTGCCCAAAAAGAAGGAATTGATACTTTTTCAGTTAGTATTTTGGTTGAAGAAATCGAATTACCCGAAATTTCTAAACTATCATCAAATGCAGATAAAGTATTAATAATTCGCTCAAGAAACACATTAACAACAGAAGAAAAACTATCAATTGTTGACCCAATATCAAATATAGAAATTTTTGATAATGAAGAAGACAAATTCAATTTCATAAACGATTATATTATTCCGATAGATGCAGCAAAGTTTGTATTTTTTGATGCAGAGAAAATTGCTGAAATAGCGAATCTATCAATAAAAGAAGAAGGAAGTTTTATAAACGATGCTCTTGGAAAAATATTAGGGTTAGACAATTACGAAACACTAATTGATGATTTTGAGTTTTATATCAATACTTTAAAAAAGGAAGGAGCAACAAGAAATCTTCAAGAGCAAATTATAGATAAAGAAAAAGCAACAGAGCTGTCAGAATTAGAGATTGAAAAATTGGAAGAGGAAAATGCTGATTTACTAAAGAAAATTGATAATAATAAAAAAATAATCAGAGAACTAGATGCATCAATTTCTCAAAACAGCAAACAGGGGAATTCAAATTTTGACAGAGAAACCATAGTTGCTGAAATTGATAAATTAAAGTCAAAGGAAATAGAACTTAGTGAAAGATTTACTGAACTAAGCGAAATTATTCCTTTAACAATTTTAGCTGGAAAACTTGAAGAAGTAAAAGAGCATATTTCTATTCAAGAAGCAAACGAAATTTCTCAAAAATCCTCAAAAGAGAATTCTGAAAAAATAGAAAACTTCATTGAATTACTTTTTAATCGACCTCCTGATCCTGAAAATTCAACAATGTCTTTTAGGGACAAAAATTTCTATTACGAAAAGGCAAAACGTTTAGGAAGTGAATTATATAATACCGAAAGTGATTATCAAGAATTGAAATTTGAACACGATTTAAACAACGCTGAAAAGAATTTAATTTCTGATGCAATCAGTCTTGTTCATTCTCAATCGAGCGAATTATTTCAAAGCACTATTGAGGAGTTTAATGTAATTAATTCAAGAAAATCTGAATTAATGAAAATCCTTAGTAAAATTGATGCAGATTTAGTTGATGATATAGTTTTAGATTATTTGGCAAAAAAAGAAACTGCCGAAAATAAAACCACTGAATACAATAGAAAAATAGGAGAAAATACTCAACAGATAAACAAAGTAAAGAAAGATATAACCCGATTTAATCAAGAACTTATAACACTTAGAAGTAAAGTTGAAATCAATGCTCAAAACAAATTAAAAATAAAGGAAACTGAAAAGTATATTGATGTACTCAATACTTTTTTAGAGGAACAAAAGAGCAGACATAAAGACAGTTTAGAAAAAACAATTCTTATTGAGTTAAAAACATTGATGCACAAACTTTCAAGCGAAGAAAACAATAGCAAATTTATTGAAGATGTGAAAGTTACAATTTTGGCTTCGGGACAAGGAATGAAAATCACTTTACTTGACCAAGACGATAACGAAATCAGAAAAGAAAGTTTATCATCAGGAGAAAAGCAAATTTACATTTCTTGTTTAATTAAAGCTATTCTGAATGAATCCATTCAAAGTTTGCCAATTTTCATTGATACACCATTAGGCAGACTTGATGAAGAACACAGAGATAGCCTTACTAAAAAATATTATCCTGCCTTATCTGAACAAGTAGTTCTTTTCTCAACGAATAGTGAGATTACACCTAAACGATTTAGAGATATTTCAGAAAATATTGCAAAGTCATACCTATTGGTAAACGATGGAGCAAATACTAATTTAAAAAACGGCTATTTCCACAATTATGAGAATAACATTAACTAAAGAAAACGATGAAGTTCTATATAAACTAAAAAGTTTATATGGTTTCAAAAATGAGGGAATTGTTCCTCGTATTGCATTTGCATTAAGTTTACAAACAGGCAAATATTTTGATTTAGAAAATGAAAATATTCCGAAATCTGATGGAAAAGAATTTAGGGACGATAAAGCTCTTTTTGGAACTCTCATCAATGATACATCAAATGTTGTTATTTATAAATCAATATTGGATCAACATTATAACAAAAACACTTTCGAAGATGAATTTGTAAAACTTTTTAAACTTCATCTAAATCACGGTTTAAAGATATGGAATGAAAGTGTAGAAAATGGAGAAATTACAAAAGGAAATCATATAGATATTCTATTAAAACCAATAAAAAAGGGATTGACTTTAAGGTCAAATACTACTCACATTTCTACTAATGCTAAAAAATCAGAAGTTAAAGAGTTTCAAGAATTGTTATCATTTGAAATTGGGAAATCAGAAAATGATGAGCCAATTGTAATTAAAATCAATGATCTTCGAGAATTTGACAATAGAAATATTGCAATTGCAGGAATGGCTGGTTCGGGAAAAACCCAACTAATAAAAGACATTCTTTATCAAATTTCTAAAAATTCAAACAATGAATTGAAGTTTATATTTTTTGATTACAAAGGAGAAGGGAATCCGGAACAACTAAAACCATTTTTAGAAGCAACAAAAGCTAAATTTGTCGATGTAGTCAATGATGGCGGAGTTGATTTTAATCCTTTCCTATCAATAAATTTAGAAGAAAGACAAAGACCTTTTAGTATTCGTGCATTTGTAGATACTATCTCTACATTCGTTCCAAGAATGGGAGTTAGTCAAGAAAATATTCTGATAAGTTTAATCAATGATTTACTTGATAGAAAAAATGGTTCTTATCCAACTATAGCCGAATTATTTGAAGACTTAGAAAGTTATTACGAAGAAAACGGAATTAGACAAGATACTTTATATTCTGTTATAAGAGATTTATCAACTAATATTTTTAATTGTGACCAAAACAATCCAGAGGTTTTAAGTAAAAGTCTATATTTGAATTTACCACCGTCCTTATCAGATACTTTAAGACAGTTAGTTGTTTTTCTCTTACTTAAATATTTTTATACATATTTTTCAAGTACAAATGATTGTGAGCCAATTAATGAAATAATTATGCCTTTGCGGTATGTAATTGTTGTTGATGAAGCACATATTTATCTTGGAAATAAAAATGCAAGAAAAGCATTAGCAGAAATTTTAAGACTTCTAAGATCAAAAGGCGTTATTGTAGTCATGTTATCACAAGGTGTTGAAGACTACAAAACAAAAGATTTTGATTTTGCTTCACAAGTTAAGTTGCCAATTTGCTTGAATATTCAAAACAAAGATTATAAGGCAATCAGTAATTTTGTAGGAACACCAAGCAGTAAATATAAACTTGAAACAGAAATCAAAAAATTAGATTCTGGAAAAGGATTAATAAACATTGGAGAACCTAAAATAATAGAACTTAGACAATGGTGGAAAACAAAAAGAGACGATGAATTATAATAAGTTCAAGCATATTTGCATTCAAATATTTAAAATAAAGACCTTCATATTAATATTGGTTTGGTAAATATAGCGGCTAAAATGTTTTTTTTTGAAATATCCATCAGTAGTTTTATTAAACTTTTGTACTAAATAATATTCGAAAATTTTAGACCAAACAAATTCCTAAACCGACAATAATTTGAAAAATAATCTAATTCTATAGCAGAATGTTGATACAGAAATATACATCATCTTGGATTAAAGATTTTGAAAACTTAAAACGTGAAATCGAAAACGGGCTTCACGCAATTGATTTTACTATTGAACACGTTGGAAGTACATCTGTTCCAAAATTGGATTCAAAACCGATAATCGACATCGACATTATCTATTCTAAAAAGCCAGACTTTGAAAAAATAAAATTTGGACTTGAAAAAATGGGATATTATCATAATGGAAATCAAGGTATTGAAGGCAGAGACGTGTTTAAAATAAATAATAATTTTTCAAACAAAATAGTAGATACTGTAACGCATCATCTTTATGTTTGCCCAATTGACAGTAAAGCATTAGAAAGACACCTTTTATTTCGAAATTTTCTAAGAAAAAATGATTGGGCAAGGATAAAATATGAGAAAATAAAATACGAATTAGCGGAAAAAGCCAATCAGGACAAAAAGAAATATGCTGAACTAAAAGAAAAATACGTTAATGATTTTATTGACTCAATTGTTGAAAAAGAAAAAAAGAATACATAATCGCTTGTGCAAAAATTCTAAAAAAAAGAGGCTTTCTAAATTTTTTGGAAAGCCTCTTTTTTTTGTTATCTTTTAATAAACTTCAATGTTTGTTGGTCTATTTTCAGAAGATAGATTCCTGCATTCAAAGAAGATACATCTACATAATTTTTATTTTTGAAAGGTATATTTTCTGTTTTCATCCATTTCCCTGAAATATCATAAATCTCTATTTCTGAAATTTTTGAAATATCATTTCCTTTGATATAGAGAATATTTTCCAAAACAGGATTCGGATATACGATATAATGGTCAGCCAATGCGTTTTCCGAAACTGCCAGAGCATCATCGCCCAAACCTTGAGTATAATTACTTGCATAAGTTGTCCATTCTGAAATCGTGAAATTCACATTCGGGTCTGTTACATTAGCATTTCTGTATAAAGATTTGTTGTTATTGGTGTTGGAAGTATCCTTAAATCCTACTGCATCTACAGTAGTATAAGCCATGTCATAATTGTTGGTAGAAACAGTTTTCAGATATTTTTTTCCATAAGAAAGTTCAATATACTGAGTTCCTGTAAATGTCATTGGTGTTGCATTGGTGATAAAATCTCCTTGTGCAGCCGGAAAATTAGAAAACGTAGATTTTGGATTTACAATTACTTTGCTTTCTCCCGGTAGAATTTTACCTTCCAGTTCGTATGTATCGGAAAAATAATAGGTATTATTCGCTCCTTTAAACTGAATCGAAAGATAATAATTGGTAAGGGTAACTTCGTGGTTGGTCTTATTAGTTATTTCAATAGCGGTATTGTTGGTGCTTCCTTCAATATATTTTGTAATCATCAGATCTTTTGCGAAATTATCTGAAGCAGTGGTAGAAACAGAAAGTGTATTGCTATTCGGAGAAAAAAGAAAACCCTTGTTGTATGCTTTTACTGTAAAATTATAGGATGAAGAAGCGGAAAGTCTGTCTGCATAAAAAGTAGTATTCTTGGTATATCCGATGTAGTTTCCATCCTGAAAAATCTGATATCCTAAAATATTGGGTGAAGCTGAAGGTTGCCATTGAAGTTTGACATACGATTCACCGGTTTCAGATGCAGAAAGTGAAGCCGGAGCTTGTGGAGCTACTGTATCCGCAGTTTCAGACCAGATTAAATTAACATATTCAGGGTGATCGATAAAAGGATTCCGCACATTTTCGATAGCATAAACTGCATTATTTCTATCCATTTCTCTTTGCGAAACAGGATCTAAAGTACTCCAATCTTTCAGCATGGTAATATACCAGTCTTCATAGCCTTTTTCTTCGGTTCCGTCTAAAGGAGAAGTACTAAGCAAATAATTAAAATTATTCAGTGAACCTTCATACCGAACTACAAAATAAAGAATATAACGGGCAATATCGCCTTTGAATTCATCAATTGGTTCATATACTAAATTGGTATAACCCGGAGTGGTACTGTTTCCTAATTTGCTTCCATTACTGAAAATTTTATTATTTCCATTATTTCTTGCGTATGGATAGTTGCTTCTTCTTTGGTTGATATACGCATCGGCAGGAATCAGGTAATGAATATCGGAATACATCGGATAAATTCCGTAAAATGTACTTTGTGGCATTCCGTGTTCTTTATTCCAACCTTGTCCTTCTGCTGAAGCACTGGAAATATTCTGGGTAAGATTATAGCTGTATGCATCTGCACCAGTTGGATTTTCAGAATAAAGATCCAAAACGCTTCCGTCATTTTCATAATAATGATCCAAATCCGTATTGGCATACAAATTCCCAATATCACTATAATTATAAGAATATATCTTTTTTGTGATGATTTCGTGGAGTTTAGATTTCAGTTCATATCCGGAAAGTCCGGAAGCACCATCATAGTATCCAATCGGAATTTGCGCAAAAGCAAAAGAGGGTAATAATAAAATAGGTAAAATTTTTTTCATATTTCTTCAAAATGTGCGGCTAAATTAGTAAATAAAAATAATGCCTGATATAATTTAATGTTAAAGTTTTTAAAAATTAATTTTTTGATAATCTATTACTTATGAAGAAATAAGCATTAAAAATATCTTTCATTTCATATTTTCCATAATTTAATTATATTTGAGACAAAGTATAAAAAATGCAAACCGAACTACAACAGAATATCCAAATGATCGCGGAAACCGCAAGAGATTTCGCCGAAAAAAACATCCGTCCTCATATCATGGAATGGGATGAAAGCCAGACTTTCCCAAAAGAGTTGTTTCACCAGTTAGGAGAAATGGGATTTATGGGAATTGTGATTCCTGAAGAATACGGAGGTTCCGGACTTTCTTATCATGAATATGTTGCTATTCTTGACGAAATTTCTCAGGTAGATCCTTCTATCGGATTATCTGTAGCTGCTCACAATTCTCTTTGTACCAATCACATTTATGAATTCGGAAACGAAGAGCAACGGCAAAAATGGTTGCCAAAATTAGCTTCCGGACAAGTAATTGGAGCTTGGGGTTTGACGGAGCATAATACAGGTTCGGATTCCGGTGGAATGAGCACTACCGCCGTAAAAGATGGTGATGAATGGATCATAAACGGAGCTAAAAATTTTATAACTCATGCTATTTCCGGAGATATTGCCGTAGTGATGACCAGAACCGGAGAAAAAGGAGCAAAAAATAATTCCACAGCATTTGTTTTGGAAAAAGGAATGGCCGGATTTTCTTCCGGAAAAAAAGAAAATAAACTGGGAATGCGTGCTTCCGAAACTGCGGAACTTATTTTTGACAATGTGAGAGTTCCGGATTCTCACCGACTTGGAGGGGTTGGAGATGGTTTCAAGCAGGCTATGAAAATTTTAGATGGAGGAAGAATTTCCATCGCTGCTTTAAGTTTAGGAATTGCAAGAGGAGCATATAAAGCGGCATTGAAATACGCGCAAGAAAGACATCAGTTCGGAAAACCTATTGCTGAATTTCAGGCTATTAATTTTATGCTTGCCGATATGGCAACTGAAATTGACGCATCAGAACTTCTAATACAAAGAGCTGCTACTCTGAAAAATGCCAAACAAAAAATGACCAGAGAAGGAGCAATGGCAAAACTCTATGCTTCCGAAGCATGTGTAAGAATTGCCAATAATGCAGTACAAATTTTTGGAGGTTATGGATATACAAAGGACTTCCCTGCCGAAAAATATTACAGAGATTCTAAATTGTGCACCATTGGTGAAGGAACTTCTGAAATACAAAAATTGGTAATCGGACGAAGCATTTTGGGATAGTTTTTTGTATTCGATAATTAAAAAACAGAGCATCTTTTAAGGTGCTTTTTTTATGAATAAATGCTAAAACACCGTTACAAAGCGTATTCGTAATTATATGCATAGAATAATAAAATATTTTTAAGAAAAATTAATTTCCGTTACGATATTTTATATACATTTGCTTTATGTCTAACAAATTACAAACAAATAATCATGAAGAAATCACTACTCTCGTTTGCTCTTCTTGCATTCGCAGCAAGTTCTGTGTACGCTCAGACCGATCATCTCTGGCGAACAACTTCTAAAAAAAACTCTGAGGTTTTTCAAAATAAAATCTCAATAGCTAATCCTAAGCTGTATTCTTTAAACATTCAGCAGCTTAAAGACGTTTTATCTAAAGCTCCGAAAAAACTCGCATTCGGAGAAAAATCAGAAACTATTGTTTCTTTTCCTAACAGCGAGGGAAAATTCGAGAATTTCAAAGTTTCAGAACAATCCAATTTTGATCCTGAATTAGCGGCAAAATATCCGGATATTAAATCCTACGTTGGTCAAGGTCTTGACGATCCAAATTCTACTATATATTTCAGTATTTCTCCTTTAGGTCTTTCTACAATGGAAGTATATGCAGATCGTTCTGCTGTTTTTATTGAGCCCTATAATCAGGATTTGAGTACTTATGTAGTTTACAGAAAATCAGACAAAAAAGATAATTTCAATAAGTTTGAATGTACAGTAATGGATGTTGTTCAAACTGGAGTTGAAAATTCTCAGATTCACTTAAAAAATGCTGACGATGCTAAATTGAGAACTTTCCGACTTGCTCTTTCGTGCACCGGAGAATATACAACTTATTTTGGAGGAACAAAAGCATTAGCTCTTGCCGCAATGAATAATACCATGACAAGAGTAAATGGTGTTTTTGAAAAAGATTTTTCGGCAAGAATGGTTCTTATTGCCAATAATGATGCGGTTATTTATACCAATGCTTCTACCGATCCCTATTCTGCTGCTTCCGGTATGAGCAATTGGAATTCGCAGCTTCAATCTACTTTAACATCCGTAATTGGGGAAGCTAATTATGATATCGGACACTTATTCGGTGCTTCCGGAGGTGGCGGAAATGCAGGTTGTATTGGCTGTGTATGTACTAATGGTTCCAAAGGTAGTGGATATACATCTCCTGCCGATGCAATTCCTTCTGGAGATAATTTCGATATTGATTATGTAGCTCATGAAATGGGGCATCAATTTGGTGGAAATCACACATTTTCTATGAGCAATGAAGGTACCGGTGTCAATATGGAACCTGGTTCCGGTTCTACAATTATGGGATATGCCGGAATTACCAGTCAGGATATTCAGCCACATTCTGATGCATTTTTTCATGCCATAAGCATTCAACAGATTATGGTAAATATTAAAGCAAAAACTTGCCCTACTTCAACAAGCACTGGAAATTCAATTCCTACTGCAAATGCAGGTTTAGATTATACCATTCCGAAAAGTACACCTTTCATACTAACAGGAACCGGAACTGATGCAAATGGAGATTCTCTAACCTATATTTGGGAAGAAATAGATAATGCAACATCTTCACAAACTGGAGCGAGTTCGGCTGCTAGTGCTACTAAAACTTCAGGGCCAAATTTCAGATCTTGGACACCTACAACTTCACCGGTACGATATTTCCCAAGAATGCAATCCGTATTGGCAGGAGCTACCACAACTGCCGGTTCTGAAATTACAGTGGAAGCTCTTTCCTCAGTGGCAAGAACTTTAAATTTCAGATTCACTGTTCGTGATAACAGAGCAGGTGGAAGCGGAAATAATTCTGATGACGCAATAATAACAGTAAATTCAACAGCAGGGCCTTTTGCTATTACCTCTCAATCTTCGGCTGTTACTTATACAGGTGCTTCTTCACAAACCATAACATGGAATGTTGCCGGAACCACTGCTAATGGTGTAAATTGTGCAAATGTTGATATTTTATGGTCTACTGATAGCGGAAATACATGGACTACATTATTGGCTGCAACTCCAAATGATGGAACTCAAGCTGTAACTATTCCAAATTCTGCAACTACAACAGGTAGAATTATGGTAAAAGGTACTAATCATATTTTCTTTGATGTGAATAATGCTAATATTACTGTAACAGCAGGTTCTGGAGATACTACTGCACCTACAGCTCCTACTCTTTCAGCTTCCGGAACTACACAAAATTCTACGAATCTTTCTTGGAGTGGAGCAACAGATAATGTAGCAGTTACAGGTTATGATGTTTACAATGGAAGTACATTGGTTACTTCTACCACTTCTACTTCTTACACCGTAACAGGATTAGCTGCTTCTACAACGTATACATTCACTGTGAAAGCAAAAGATGCGGCAGGAAATATTTCTCCTTCAAGCAATTCGGTAAGTGTAACAACATTAGCACCAGCTGCTGATACTACTGCACCAACAGCTCCTACTCTTTCAGCTTCTGGAACTACTTCAAATTCTACTAATCTATCTTGGAGCGGAGCAACAGATAATGTGGGAGTTACAGGTTATGATGTTTACAATGGAAGCACATTGGTTACTTCTACCACTTCTACTTCTTACACCGTAACAGGATTAACAGCTTCTACAACGTATACATTCACTGTAAAAGCGAAAGATGCAGCAGGAAATATCTCTCCTTCAAGCAATTCGGTAAATGTTACTACTCTTTCAACTTCATTAACATATTGTTCAGCTTCTGCAACTAATACTAATGATGAAAGAATTTCGAAAGTTGTATTTGGAAGCATCAATAATTCTTCCACCGGAACTGCAGGGTATGAAAACTTTACTTCCGTTTCTACAAATGTGACAAGAGGAGTTGCTACTACTATTACAATAACTCCATTTTGGTCTTCAACTGTTTACAAAGAAGGATATGCAGTTTATATAGATCTGAACCAAGATGGTGATTTCGCAGACACCGGAGAAAAAATCTGGACAAAAGCTGCATCTACTACAACTCCTGTTTCAGGTAGTATCACTATTCCTGCAACTGCAACTTTGGGAACTACCAGAATGAGAGTAATGATGCAATATAATGCTATTCCAAGCTCATCTTGTGGAAGTTATACTTATGGACAAGTAGAAGATTATACTCTTACTATTGTTTCTTCCGGAAAAGATATAGACAATTCTCTTACTGTAAAAGATAATCTTAAAGTATATCCAAACCCTACAAAAGATATTTTGAATATCTCCAATGCTAAAAATTCAGATTTCAAAATTTATGACATCAGTGGTAAATTGGTGAAATCCGGAAAAACAGTAAACGGAGCAATAGATGTAAACTCTCTTACAAAAGGAGTATACATGATTCAGATTGATAATGTTTCTAAGAAATTTATCAAAGAATAGAAGAAACTTTTTTTCATAAATTAACATTTTCCGTCTCCATTTTGGAGGCGGTTTTTTATTAAAAAGAGGAAATAGTATGAGTCGTAATTAAAAATATTCTCAATATATTTGTTAAAATTTTAGAAAAGAAATGGAGAAGATTGATAGCCTGAATCAGGTAGCAGAATTTCATAGAACTTTTAATGCCCCTATTTTAGAAACTCCGCAGATTCCATCAAAAGAAAGATGTGAATTGCGTGTAAAACTTTTACAGGAAGAACTTGATGAACTGAAACAAGCAATATCGGACAATGATATTGTAGAAGTAGCCGATGCTCTTTGCGACTTGCAATATGTTTTGAGTGGAGCTGTTCTGGAATTTGGTTTAGGAGAAAAATTTGTAGAACTCTTTAATGAAGTTCAGCGTTCCAATATGTCTAAAGCCTGCGAAAATCAGCAGCAAGCCGATGAAACTATTGCATTCTATAAAGAAAAAGGACAGGAAGCCTATTCTGAAGTTTCCGGAAATAAGATCAATGTACACCGTATTTCAGATCATAAAGTCTTGAAAAACAAATATTATTCTCCTGCCAATTTAAAAACTATTCTTGAAAAATAATAATGAATAAAATTATAAAAACCTTCTTCGGATTATCTGTTGTTGCCCTTTCATTACAATCCTGCAATACCAATAAAGTAGTTGTAAACCGTGAAGTGGAAAACAAGAAAGACGGAAAAATGCTTCTGGGAACACAAACCAAAGATCAATTTAAAAAATCTCCATACAGCGATTGGTATGATTCTGAACATGAAAATTATACTGTAGATCAGGCTTCGATTAAGGATTTAAAAAAAGAGAAATTAAATTCATACAGTCTGATACTTGTAATGGGAACTTGGTGCGAAGATAGCCATAGAGAAGTGCCACGTTTAATGAAAATTTTGGAAAATTTAAATTATCCGGAACAAAAACTGACCATTATTGCCGTAAATCGTAAAAAAGAATCTCCAAGTGGCGAAGAAGGAGTTTATAACATCCAAAAAGTTCCTACTATTATTGTAAAAAAATACGGCAAAGAAATCGGCAGAATTATTGAATCTCCAAAATCCGGCTGGTTGGAAAAAGATCTGCTTGAAATCATAAAAAAAGATAACTCATCCATTAAAGATTTATTTAAATAATTTTGAAAAATATAAAGCCATATTTGTTTTTTTTGGCAGGGGTTGCATTGATGCTCCTACTCTTTTTTGTTTTAAATAAAATTCCGAAAATTTCTGATAAAAAAGAACAAACCGACTATTATATCCTTACCAACCAAATTACTAAAATGAATAAAATGGTAGTTCTGGAACAGGATTTTACAAGTCTTCAGAAAACGAAACTTTCCTATGAAATTTTGGGAAGCCACGTTTCAGATAATGAGATTGTAACTTTTACTAAGACCAATGCTCAGGTTTCCTATGATCTCAACAAAATGAAATTGGAAGTGGATTCTGTGGACAAAAAACTTATTATTAAAGAACTTCCGGAACCTGCTGTTCGCATTACTCCGAATGTAGAAATTCAGTCTCTTGATGATTCTTTCTTTAATAGGATTGATGAAGCACAAATTAAAAAAGTAACCCAAACTGCAAAAGAAAATGCCTTGAAAAATGTGAATCAAGACAAATTAAAAAAAGAAAGTGAAAAACAGCTTTTGGAAAATCTAAATCAAATATTTGTACTTGCTAAAGCACTAAATTATAAGATCGAAGACCAAACAGGAACGATTGAAATTACAAAGTTTTAATAAAATTATAGATAAGCAAGGGAAACAGATGATATAAATAAAGTAATAGTATTATCAATAAAAAAGTGAAAACAACAAAATGTTTTCACTTTTTTTATATTTTTTTTCATTTTTCATTGTTAAAAAATGAAAATTAGTTATTTTTACGAAATTATAATTTTTTAAAAAAAACTTCAATGAAAAAACAACTACTTGCACTTGGGATTGTAGGATTACTTACGGGCTTCTCAGGTACTGCTTCTGCACAGGAATTTGTAGAGAAAAAAATCACAAATGATAATGGAAATGTAAATCTTGTAGTTTTTAAAAAAACTGCAAATATTAGCTCTTCTTCAGCCAATGAACTTTTCAAAAATATTCTTAATCTGTCTTCTAATGATGAATTAAAACTGGTAAAATCAGGACTGGATTTTTCAGGAAAATTTGTAGATGAAAAGTATCAGCTATTCCATAAAGGTATTAAAGTAGAAGGTGGTGTTTATAATCTTCACTACCAAAACGGAAACCTGAAAAGCATGAATGGCGAAATTTTTCAGGATGATCTAGCAGAGACTACCCCTAAAATATCTTCTTCTTCAGCTTTCAACACTGCTATTAAAAATGTAGGAGCACAAAAATATATGTGGGAAGACGCAGAATATATTGCTCACAATGATTATAAAAAACCAACTGGTGAATTAATTTATCTTCCTGTTTATCAAGGAAATGGAAAATATAGCTTGGTATTGACGTATAGATTTGACATTTACGCTTCCGAGCCAATCAGCAGATCAAACATTTATGTAGATGCAATAGAAGGAAGAGTGATTGCAGTGGATCCAATTATGAAACATGCTAATGATTTTCATCAGCAAGTAAAAAATAATCCTATTGTAGTTGAATCCTATAATGAAGTAAATGCTAAATTTCCGCTATTAGTAGCAGGCTCTGCAGATACAAGATACAGCGGAAATAAAGCTATTGAAACCACTCTGAATGCAACTACCACTAAGTATAATCTAAATGATACAACAAGAGGTGGTGGTGTTCGTACTTATAATTTGAAAAAGGGAACATCTTTTGGTTCTGCGGTGGAATTTGAAGATAATGACAATAACTGGACTTCTGCCGAATTTAACAATAGTAATTTTGATAATGCAGCTTTAGATGCACATTGGGGAGTAGAAAAAACATACGACTATTTCAAGAATACCTTTAATAGAAATAGCTATGATGGAAATGGTACTCTTCTGAAAAGCTACATCCATTATAGTAGCGCATATGAAAATGCAGGATGGACAGGCTCTGAAATGGTTTATGGAGATGGAGCATCCAATTTTAGCCCTCTTACAGGTTTTGATGTCACTGGTCATGAATTGGGACATGGTGTTTGTTCTACTTCCGCAGCTTTATTATACCAAAGAGAATCCGGTGCATTGAATGAAGCACTTTCAGATATTTGGGGAACAGCCGTAGAATATACCTATGCTCCTGAAAAACAAAATTGGCTGATGGGAGAAGATATTACTAAAATTTCTCCATATTATTTGAGATCTATGAGTAATCCAAAATCAGGCTTAACTCCACAACCGGACACTTATCACGGAATTAACTGGTATCCTGCAACTGTAGAAGAAGGATGTATCACTCCAAGTAGCTTTAGTAATGACAATTGTGGAGTTCACTATAACAGCGGGGTGATTAATCATTGGTTTTATATTCTCTCAATGGGTAAATCCGGAACAAATGATTTAGGAAAAAGCTATAATGTAACCGGAATCACTATTGAAAAAGCAGCTAAAATTGCGTATCGTTTAGAAACTAATTATTTGACAGCTAGTTCCAATTTTATGAACGCAAGAAATTATGGAATTCAGGCTGCCAAAGATCTGTATGGTGCTGATTCTCCTGAAGCTATTGCAACTCAAGACGCTTTTTATGCGGTAGGTTTAGGTGCAAAATACCTTACAATACCAGATACCACTCCTCCTACTATACCTACAAATTTAGCAGCAAGTAATACAACTGGAAGTAAAACAACACTTTCATGGAGTCCTTCTACGGATGATAATGATATGGATAAATACATTATCTATAAAGGTGGTGTGGAAATAGCATCTGTAGCAGCCAATGTAAACACATATACTGTTACTGGACTGACACCTAGTACTACTTATTCTTTTTATGTAAAAGCTAAAGATGCTTATGATAATGTGTCGTCTGAAAGTAATACTGTTCAGGTAACCACACTTAATACACCTGATTATTGTAGCAGCACTTCTACCAATACAAATGATGAAAGAATCAAAAGAGTACAATTTGTAAACATTGATAATCCAAGTACAGGAACTGCAGGATATGAAGATTTTTCTTATCTTTCAACTGAAGTTACAAAAGGACAATCATATCCAATAACCATAACTCCAGAATGGACAGGAACACAATATAATGAAGCGTATGCTGTATTTGTAGATTGGAATAATGATGGTGATTTTTCTGATACCAATGAAACTGCATTTACTAAAGCAGCGTCTACCACAACTCCAATTACCGGAAATATTACAATTCCTTCCACTATAACATATTATGGAAACGTAAGAATGAGAGTAATTATGAGATATAGCACTACTCCTACATCTTGTGGTTCATTTACTTATGGCCAAGTAGAAGATTACACACTAAATGTAAAGGAATTTTTAGCCGTTGCGGATATCACTTCTCAAAAAACAACTTTATATCCTAACCCTGTAAAAGATATTATTACAATCCAAAGTAAAGTTGCTGGAGAGTTTTCTTATAAAATTTATAATACTGCCGGTCAATTAGTATTATCAGGAAATTCTTCGGAGAAAAAGATTAATGCAGATAAACTTCCGGTAGGAAACTATATTATTGAACTTAAGAATAAAACAGGTAATTCTTCTAATATGAAGTTTATCAAAAAATAAAACTTTAATTCATTTATGAATAAGAAGGCTGTCTCAAAAGGACAGTCTTTTTGTTTTTAAAATTTCATTTTGCATTGAACCTAATGTTAAAAACAGATAAAATTTTTAAAATAACTTTTTTAAGCATAATTTTTGATAGTTTTATTATAGGAATTTTTTCCGAACCTAAATTTAGTTTCATAATTTCATGAGTCCGGTTTCATATTCATACTATGAAGCCGGGTTTTATTTTTAAACCATTTTCGTCAATAATTTTCCAATATAAAAACAAAAAAATCCTTATTTTTGCCCTTTAAAAATTCTAAAAACGTATGTTAAAAATCACTCTTCCGGACGGAAGCATTAGAGAATTTGAAAGTGCAGTTTCTGCGCTTGATGTTGCAAAATCAATTAGTGAAGGTTTAGCCAGAAATACCATTTCTGCTTTGGTAGACGGAAAACAAGTGGAAATAGCTACACCTATTGAACATGATGCAACCGTTCAGCTTCTGACATGGAACGATGATTTGGGAAAGAAAGCATTTTGGCATTCTTCCGCTCACCTTTTGGCTCAGGCTATTTTAGATTTTTATCCGAATGCTAAACTTACCATTGGTCCTGCTATTGAGAATGGATTTTATTATGATGTAGACTTTGGCGATGAAACGTTAAGCGAAAAAGATTTTGAAAAAATCGAAAAGAAGGTTTTGGAAAATGCTAAAAAAGATTCAAATTTCAAGCTATATCCTGTTTCAAAAGCCGATGCTTTAAAAGAATATGCCGACAATCCTTACAAAGTAGAACTCATCGAAAATTTGAATGATGGAGAAATCACTTTTGTAACCCATGATAATTTCACAGATCTCTGTCGTGGAGGTCACATTCCTTCCACTGGAATTGTAAAAGCTGTGAAAATTTTGAATGCAGCAGGAGCATACTGGAGAGGTGATGAAAAAAACAAACAACTAACAAGAGTCTACGGAATATCCTTTCCTAAACAAAAGGATTTAACCGAATATCTTGAAAGACTTGAAGAAGCAAAACGTAGAGATCATCGTAAATTAGGAAAAGAACTCGGGATTTTTGCGTTTTCTGAAAAAGTTGGAGCAGGTTTACCTTTATGGTTGCCAAAAGGAACTGCATTGAGAAAAAAATTAGAAAATTTCCTTTCCGAAGCTCAGAAAAAAGCAGGTTATGAATTTGTAATGTCTCCACATATTGGTGGAAAAGAATTATATGTAACTTCCGGTCACTGGGATAAATACGGAGCCGACAGTTTTCAACCCATCAAAACTCCGAACGAAGGTGAAGAGTTTATGTTGAAACCAATGAACTGTCCGCATCACTGTGAAATTTATAAAACTTCGCAATGGAGCTATAGAGATTTACCGAAACGTTATGCAGAATTCGGGACAGTTTACAGATATGAACAATCGGGAGAATTGCATGGACTGACAAGAGTTCGCGGATTTACTCAGGATGATGCACATTTATTCTGTACTCCGGATCAGCTTTTGGCAGAATTTGAAAAAACGATTGATCTGGTTTTGTATGTTTTCAGTTCATTAGGATTTGAAGATTTTACAACGCAGGTTTCTTTAAGAGATCCGGAAAATCGTAATAAATATATTGGTTCCGATGAAAATTGGGAAAAAGCTGAAAATGCTATCATTACAGCAGCAAAAAATAAAGGACTGAAAACCGTTGTAGAATATGGAGAAGCTGCTTTCTATGGTCCAAAATTGGACTTCATGGTGAAAGATGCGCTTGGAAGAAGTTGGCAATTGGGAACGATCCAAGTGGATTATAATTTACCTGAAAGATTTGATCTTTGGTACACAGGAAATGATAATGAAAAGCACAGACCTGTAATGATTCATAGAGCGCCATTTGGTTCTATGGAGCGTTTTATTGCTATTTTGATAGAAAATACAGCAGGAGATTTTCCTTTATGGCTGAGTCCGGAGCAATATATTATTCTTCCAATCAGTGAAAAATATGCAGATTATGCGAAAAAAGTTTCACAATTGTTAGAAAATCACGATATTAGCGGTCTAATTGATGATAGAAACGAAAAAACAGGGAAGAAAATTAGAGATGCAGAATTGAAAAAGATTCCTTTTATGCTTGTAGTAGGCGAAAATGAAGAAAAAGAAGGTACAATTTCTGTAAGAAGACGTGGTGAAGGAGATTTAGGAGTAATGAATATAGAAGAATTTGTTTCGTACTTTAAAAATGCTGCAAGCACAGGATACGAATTTGGAAAATAGAAAAATTATCATTCCGAATGAGAAAACAAGAATGATAAATAAATATAAGATTAACTTTAAAAATATAAAGCGATAGCACAGAGATTTAACAACAGAGGCCCACAAAGACGTCCACAACAAGAGGACGCACATATGATTAACGATAAAATTCGGGTAAGAGAAGTTCGTTTAGTGGGCGATAATGTAGAGCCGGGAGTATATCCTACTGAAAAGGCAAAACAAATTGCAGAAGAGCAGGAATTAGACTTAGTCGTAATTTCAGACAAAGCTGAACCTTTTATTGCCAGAGTTTTGGATTACAAAAAATTTCTCTACGAGCAAAAGAAAAAACAAAAAGAACTGAAAGCCAAACAAGTAAAAGTGGTGGTAAAAGAAATTCGTTTCGGACCTCAGACTGATGATCACGATTATGAATTCAAAAAGAAACACGCTGAGAAATTTTTGGAGGAAGGTTCAAAACTTAAAACGTATGTATTCTTCAAAGGAAGGTCTATCATATTCAAAGATCAGGGAGAAATACTTCTTCTTAAACTTGCTCAAGAGTTGGAACATGTTGGTAAAGTAGACCAACTTCCGAAGCTTGAAGGTAAAAGAATGATTATGATGATGAGTCCAAAGAAAACAATCAAATAAATTATAAAAAGCTATTTCATTCTGAAGTAGCTTTTATTTTACCAAACTCTCAATTGCAGATAAAATTTCTTTATTTTTTGTAATGCTTAAGGAAGATATTTAATATTGAAGAAAATATACTCACAAATTTGCAAATCCCTATGATTAGGGAGTAAAATTTTGATATACAATATTTGAATATTTGTTTTTTTCGTATATTTGCAAACTCAAAAGTTATTGATAACAAAAACATAAAAAAGCAGAACAATGCCAAAATTAAAAACTAAATCAGGTGCTAAAAAGCGTTTTGCTCTTACCGGAACTGGTAAGATCAAAAGAAAAAATGCTTTCAAAAGCCACATCTTGACTAAAAAAGAAACTAAGCAAAAGAGAAATCTTACGCAAACTTCTTATGTTGCTACTGTGGACGAAAAAAGCGTTAAGCGTCAATTAGCAATTAAGTAGTTTTTATAAATCTATCGGTTTATAAGAATTCAAAAATTCAAAAAAAAGTTAACCCTGAAACGGTGCCACTAAGAGTAATAAATGTTACCGCCCTTTTCAAAAAAACAAAATTTTAAATTATGCCAAGATCAGTAAACGCTGTAGCGGCTAGAGCGCGCAGAAAAAAAGTACTAAAACAAGCAAAAGGTTTCTACGGAAGAAGAAAAAACGTATGGACAGTTGCTAAAAATGCTGTGGAAAAAGCAATGCAATATGCTTACCGCGGTAGAAAAGAGAAAAAAAGAAATTTCAGAGCTCTTTGGATTTCCCGTATCAATGCAGGTACCAGAGAACACGGAATGTCTTACTCTCAGTTTATGGGAGCTCTTAAAAAGAACAACGTAGAGCTAAACAGAAAAGTTCTTGCAGACCTTGCAATGAATCATCCGGAAGCTTTCAAAGCAGTTGTAGACCAAGTAAAATAAATGTAAACTTTTTTGTTATCAATAAAAAATCCCGAAAAAATCGGGATTTTTTATTGAAAATAGTTCTTTTCATCGTCAGAGAAAACCGTCAAATTCTCGATGGATCGCAAAAAATTCTCAACGAAACTTCACAAATTCTATTTCCGTTAATTTTAATAAAATAATTTTAACATTTCATACGTTTAAGTTGGAAATTTAATTTTACTATGAAAAAAACACTTTCAGCTAGTTTATTACTGGCATTATTCTTTACTTTATTTTCCTGTAACAGAAATGATGAAAATATTTCTCAAACAGAAGAAACTCCGTTTTTTAATCTGAAAGTTGGTAATGAGTGGGTTTATAAAACTTATGAAAGACAAGATTATTCATCTGAATTTACTTTTACGGGAGAAACACAAACAATCAAAATTGTAGATGAAGTTTCCAAAAACGGAAAAAAATATGCAAAAACAGAAGTTTCTTATAATGCACAGCCCACAGAAATTCAATATCGTAGAGTGAATGAAAAAGGACATCTTGTGATGCTTGCGTCAATTTTTTTTGATTCAGGACTTACTGATAAGGAATCTGTAATACACCCTGGATCAGACTTTTCATACAATCATGCACAGACCGTCTACGAATCCAATAATGCTCTTGGAACTATTTTGTATAAACTTTATCCTGAAACTACTGTTATGGTAGATGGTAAAAATTACCTTGTTTCTCCTTATAATGGAGTGTTCACTCCTAATGATGAGCATTCTTACCTAATATCAAAAACGGTTGAATATAATTATAAAGCAGGTGTTGGTATGATCAATATGATATGTCATTCAATACATGATACATATAATTATGAACGTCGATTGGTAAGTT
The DNA here is from genome assembly GCF_057180505.1 of Chryseobacterium sp. HNCC26DJ241. Classification (NCBI taxonomy): domain Bacteria; kingdom Pseudomonadati; phylum Bacteroidota; class Flavobacteriia; order Flavobacteriales; family Weeksellaceae; genus Chryseobacterium; species Chryseobacterium sp. HNCC26DJ241. The sequence goes on from NZ_JBXUGL010000001.1 coordinate 35,576, forward strand.
ATAAATTGAATTAATTGCAAACCACTTTTAGCGGTTCTTTATTTTTTAAAGAATTTACTATATCTTTGGAAAAAATTAAAATAAATGAAAAAATTTTTATTTGTAGCTACATTTTTGCTTTCTATCTTGCATCATTCCCAGACTTTTATTCAGGCATATCAGAATAGAGCAAATCTTGTTTCGCAGACCAATATTAATACATATCTTCAGGAATTTCAAAATTTAGGTGTAAAAACAACAGGTTCTGTAGCTAATGCAAATGCACTTAGCTGGTTAAAAAACAAATATCTTTCATTTGGATACACTGCGTCTCAAATTGTAGAAGACCCTTTTACATTTGGCAGCACTAGTTCTAAAAATTTAGTAATCACAAAAACAGGAACTCTTTATCCAAATAAATATGTAATCATTTGCGGACATTTTGATAGCATTAATGGTCCTGGTACTAACGATAATGGTAGTGGTGTTTCCGTGATTTTGGAAGTTGCAAGAATTTTACGCAATATACCTACCGAATATTCTATCCGTTTTATCAATTTTTCCGGAGAAGAACAAGGATTATACGGAAGTAGCCATTATGTACAAAACGTTGTAAACGCTACCAATCCTAAAATGGATATTAAATTGGTTTTAAATATAGATCAAGTTGGCGGTGTTTCCGGGCAAACCAACAATACTATTACTTGTGAAAGAGATACAAGTAGCTCCCCTTCTACAAATAATGCAGCATCTAATACGATTACTCAGCAATTGATGACTTGTGTATCACTTTATTCTCCTCTTCAAACTAATCTATCTTATGCTTATGCTTCAGATTATATGCCTTTTCAGTCAAATAATGAGGTGATTACAGGATTATATGAATACAATGAAAGCAGCTATACACATACTGCAAATGATGTTTTAGCAAATATGGATCCTGTATATGTTTACAATATTGCGAAAGCAACGGTAGGAGCAGCACAACACTTTTCAGTGGCGTCTACATCCACTTTATCTGTAGAAGGCTGTCCACCTTCGCTAATGTTGGAATCTTTAAAAATATTTCCAAATCCTGCTCATGATCTGCTCACAATTGAAATGCTCAATTCCAAGATCAAAGATTTTGAATTTGAAATTAGAGATTTGTCCGGAAATCTATTGCAGAAATCTAAAAACAGTACATCCATTGACATATCAGATTTAAAACCCGGAATATACATGGGAACGATGATAGTTGAGGATCAGAAAGCTACAAAGAAGATCATCGTAAAATAAAAAACGAAAACCGTCGATTGGCGGTTTTTATTTTTTCAATACATTTTGATATACTTGCATAATTGCATTGGCTATTTTTTCGTCGCTAAATTTTTGAGCAAAAACCAATCCTTTTTCTGCTCTACGTTTACGCTCGGATTCATTTTCCCAAAGAAATTTTATTTTTGACTGCAAATCCAAATAATTTTTAGGATCTACATACACAGAATCCGAACCACCAGCTTCAGGAAGACAGCTTACATTACTGGTAATAACCGGAGTTCCGGAAAATAAAGCCTCAATTACAGGGATTCCAAATCCTTCAAAAAAACTGGGATAAATAAAAATATCTGCTAATTTATATATCACAGCAAGTTCTTCCATAGAAACTCCTTCAAGAAAGTGAACTTGATTTTCCATTTTATTTTTCCGGATAAAATTGTCCACTTTTTTGTAGTATTTTGTTTTCTTACCAACAACAACTAATGGAATATCCGAATCTTTCAATGCTTTTACTATATTTAAAAGATTTTTGCGTTCTTCAATAGTTCCGACATTTAAAATAAATCTTTCTGGAAGATTGAATTTATTTTTTGTTTTTTGGATAAGCTCTTGAGATTGTTGTTCTTTAAAAACATGATGACAACCTTGATAGACGACTTCAATTTTGTTTTCCGGAACTTTCAGATACTGAATAATATCATGCTTTGTTTGTTCAGAAATGGCAATTACTAAATCGGCATTTTTGGCTGCTTTTTTAAATTTCCAAAAATGAATTTTCCTATCGAAAAAGGAATAATATTGTGGATATCTTACGAAAATCAAATCGTGAATGGTGACAATTTTTTTTATTGGCTGTTTATACCATTTCAAAGGCAGTTCACCTGATAATCCATGAAAAATATCTGCATTTTGTTTTTGTGCATCTTTTCCCATTTTGAACTGTCGGGACATATTTCCTTTTGAAGTCTCAAAAAAATGAACATTGGAGTTTTTCAGAATATCTTCTCCTCTTTCCGATTTTTTTTTGTTGAGTAAAATATATTCGTTTTCAGGAAAAAAGGAAGCCAAAATCCGAATCAAATCACGGGAATAATTTCCTAATCCGGAAGCATTATTAAAAAAACGTTTTGCGTCGTAAGCTATTTTCATAAGAAAAGCAAGGTAAGAAACCTTGCTTTATTTTACAATATTTTGTTATAATTATTCTTTTATAAATTTACCGTTTTGGTTACCTATTTTATAGAAATACATTCCTCTTGGCAAATCATTTAGATGTAAAGTAATTCTGTCTTCATTACCAAAAATTTGGGATTTTACCAATCTACCGGTTGCATCTGTAATCTCAACTTGAGTACTTCCATTTTTAGGATTTATAATATTTAATAAACCTGTTGTAGGAATTGGAAAAGCTGTTAATTTCCCACCACTTTCTATTTCTTTGGTTGTAAGAGTAGATGTTGGTAAAGAATAGATTTCCATTTTATTTAAGCTTGTCGTACCATTGTAGTTATATTCATATAATAGCATTTTATTTTTGTTAGCTACTGGATCTGTATATGGTGTAAAAGTTTCGATACTAACATTTCCGAAATCTTTTATCACAACACCGTCTTCATTTATTATTTTGCTGCTGGAAGAATAGGTACTTGTAGCAGAGTTATAATAGTTTCCAGTAACAAAAATTTCAATTTTTGCGTCAGTATTAAACAAATATTTAGAAGCTGTATATGCCGGAAAACTGTTAGAATCTACAAGCCAAAGACTATAATTGGAAGGTATTTGTGAGTTTACTGTTTTGTAAACCGAATAATCCTGTTTGTAAATTGTGATTACATTACTTCCTCTCACAAGGGAAATATAATACATCGTATTTCCATCTTTATAAGGAACAACATACTCATTATCTAAAAATGTTTTTTCTAATGTAATTTGCCCAAAAGCTAAACTTGTAGCTGCTAACGATAAAGATAATAATAATTTTTTCATCATTGATTAATTTTAATTAATTATAAACAGCAGCGAATTTAAATAAATTCTTACTATAAAATTTTATTTTTTTAATTTATTTTCCAAAAAACATTTCATCGTCATAGATGGGATATTATTTTTATTGATCCATTTTAGAAAATCATCAAACCTCTCCACCATTTTTTTACCTGAATTTTTTATTGTGAAAGCAGGTAATTTAAAGGATTTATCTTTAGTATCCGCAAATTCCCAAGGATGAAAATAAATATTGAGATAATTATCTTTTTTTAGAGTATCAGAAGCTAATTTTTTATAAAAAGATAGTGGAAAATTATGAAAACTTAACCAAAACAAAGGAATTCTGAAATTCGGAGAAACCGAAGCCGGAATCTGCATTACTTTTCCTTCTTTAAAATATGTTCTGGAAACTTTCAAATTGTTATATCTTCCCGGTAAAAATGTCGGATTGATGGATGAATTGTAAGAATATCCTGCAATTTCAACAGCATTTTTGCTTACCGGCATCATTCTCGGCATTCGCAAACCTGTTACTTTTGTAGAAAATAATTCTTCCAATCTATCTTTAGATTCTTTTAAATGTTTTTCTTCAAAATCGGAATGAAACCAAGTATGAGAAGCCAATTCGTGACCTTCATTTAGCAATCTTTCTATTAAAGGTTTGCTGTTTTCTGCAAAAACTACAGTCGAAAAAAAGGTGGCTTTTATGTTATGTTTTTTTAATAAATCCAAAATAGCAACCAATCCTTTCTGAGAAATGGAGATTTGCTGTTCAAAAGAAATTTCGCCTTTGTATTCTAAAGGCATATCAAATTCTTCAATGTCAAAAGAGAGTAAAACCATTAAAAATTTTTGGATTTTATAATATAATTAGGTCTTTCTTTTACTTGTTTGAAAATTTTACCAAGATAAACTCCAATGATTCCCATAATTACCAATTGCAGTCCACCGAAAAAAACAACGGTCATAATAAGCGATGCCCAACCTGAAATTTCAGTTTTTTGATAAAACGCCCAGATCACATAGCAAATATATACCAAAGGTGTAATAAATGAAATAATAAAGCCGAGATAAGCTGCTAAATACAAAGGTTTTACACTAAAAGCCGTAATTCCCGTAAAAGCAAATTTTATCATTTTTTTCAGATTATAATTGCTCTTTCCGGAAAATCTTTCAGATGCATTGAAGTGAATTCCTGTTTGCTTGAAACCTACCCAAGTAGTTAATCCTCGTAAAAATAAATCGTCTTCAGAAAAATTTCTCATTACTTCGACAGCTTTTGCATCCATCAATCTGAAATCGGAGCCGCCACCTTTTGTAAGATTCACATCTGAAAGTTTAGAAAGTAAAATATAGAAAATATCCGAAGTTTTTCTTTTAAAATACGAAATTTCTTTAGGATATCTTCTTATTGTGTATATTACATCGTAGCCTTTTTCCCATTCTTTTATCATTTCTGGGATTAATTCGGGAGGATGTTGCATATCTCCATCCATAGAAATAACGGCATTTCCGAAAGCATTGTCCATTCCAGCCTTTACGGCGGGTTGATGTCCGAAATTTCTGGAAAATTCAATATATTTTATTTTTGGATTTTCTAAAGAAATCTCTTCCAGTTTTAATTGTGTCTGATCTCTGCTTCCATCATTTACAAAAATTATCTCGTAGTCGTAATCTTTCATTTGATGAAAAACCTTATCAATTTCCAGACTTATTCTGGAAACATTGCCTTCTTCATTAAATACAGGTATAACTATGGATATTTTTTTCATTTAGTAAATTTCTTTAATCCAATTTATATTCTTTCTCAAAATCTTTAAACAACAATTCGTACATAATTCTGAACCAAACAATGATACACGGAATTGCTTTTGTGGAATATTTCATAAAAACTTCCTCTTTAATGGATTTTGGAAACAAATCTGAAAAAGCAAAACAAGTAAAAATCATCACAAAAATCAACAATGCGATATCAAATCTGGATACTTTTTTCTGCATCAAAAACCAAAGCATTACACCAGCTATTGCAATAATATAAGTTGGGCTTTCTGAACTGGAACTGAACAAAACTACAAAAAGCAATGTAGATGCTAAAATCATTAGCTGAAATGGCAAAAACTTATATTGCCTGATTCTCAAATATGGCAACATGAATATAATAGCTCCTGGAATGAGAAAAAACAGATTTGAAATATTTGCATTGTTGAGAATTCTTCGTACAACTCCCATCAAAGAATAATCCTGACGATTACCCAAAACCTGATTAGAACTGTTTTTCTCCATCAAAGAGTGATACCAATCGGAATACGACTGTATCCCAAAATGCGTACTCGAAATCAGCATTGGTAGAATAAGAAATAGTACAAAAACAGCAACAAAAGAAAGGATAAATTTCGTTTTGTTTTTAACAAAGAAAAATGCTGAAAGTCCGACTATTCCATATACTTTTACAAATGTACCGATCAGAATTGCAATCACTGATTGGGTTTCTTTTTTTTCATAAATGTAAATTGCTGAAAGCATAAGCAATCCTGTAAGTGCAATATTGAATTGCAAACTAACGGCAGCTGTTATAAATTCTTGAAGACACAACCATGCGAAAAAAGATTTTTTCGCATTTGAAAAAGGCAGTTTATAAATTGCAAAAACAAAAACCAAAGCATTAGCAACATTCCAAAGTACAATTCCCATCCAATCCGGCATTACTGCAAAAGGAGCTATAATAATACTGAAAAAAACTCCGTAATGATTGCTGTCAAAATATAATTCAGGATATTGAAGAAAGATATTTTTTTGTTCTCGGGTATGTACAAACACATTTTTGAAGAGCAAATAGTTATTATACGCTTGTGGTCCTCGCTGATATTTACTAAAAGCCGAAATAGCCGAAATTACAATGTATATGACAAAGATAATTTTATAATTGCTTATAAATTTTAGAAAAAAATTCTTTAGCTTGTGTTTAGTCATCGTTTTAGTTTTTAAAATAAAAAATGGATAAAAAATTATCCATTCTTATCTTTTACACTGCTACATTATTTTCTCTTAAAGCATCATTAAGAGAGGTTTTTTTATCGGTAGACTCTTTTCTTTTGCCAATAATCAAAGCACAAGGAACCTGATATTCTCCGGCAGGAAATTTTTTGGTATAACTTCCGGGAATCACCACAGAACGAGCAGGAACTCTCCCTTTAATTTCAACAGGTTCTTCTCCGGTTACGTCAATAATTTTAGTAGAAGCTGTTAAAACAACATTAGCTCCCAGAACCGCTTCTCTTTCCACATGAACACCTTCCACAACAATACATCTGGAACCTACAAAAACATTGTCTTCAATAATGACAGGAGCTGCTTGCAAAGGTTCTAAAACTCCACCAATTCCAACTCCACCACTTAAATGAACATCTTTACCAATTTGTGCACAACTTCCAACTGTAGCCCAAGTATCAACCATAGTTCCGGAATCTACATAAGCTCCGATATTTACATAAGAAGGCATCATAATTACGCCACTTGCTACAAAACTTCCGTGTCTTGCAATTGCGTGAGGAACTACACGAACACCTTTTTCTGCATATCCTTTTTTCAATGGAATTTTGTCATGAAATTCAAACGGACCGACTTCGATAGTTTCCATTTGCTGAATTGGAAAATATAAAACCACTGCTTTTTTTATCCATTCATTTACTTTCCATCCCGTGTTGAGCGGAGACGAAACATCAATGGGTTCTGCAACACGATATTCTCCGGAATCTAGTTTGGAAACCACTTCTCGGATTGCATTTTTATATTCTTCTTCTTTTATCAGCTCTCTGTTTTCCCAAGCTGCTTCAATTTTTTCTTGTAAAGACATTCTTTATTTTATTAAATTTTATAAAACTCTCTGCGCATGAAGATAGGCTTTGTTCCAATATTTTTCATTGAGAGAAGAAATCATCACTCCTTTTGAAGTGGAAGCATGGATAAATTTTACTTCTCCATCAGAACCTATATCATGAACAATCCCAACATGCGAAACTTTCGATCCTCCTCCTGTTGCAAAAAAAAGCAAATCTCCGGGACGCACATTTTTGATTTCAATTTTTTCCCCTGTATTTGCTTGGTCTACAGAACGTCTCGGTAATTTCAAATCATTTTCTTCAAAAACTTTTACCGTAAAACCGGAACAATCAAATCCGGAAGGTGTATTTCCTCCGAATTTATAAGGTGCTCCTAAATATTTTTCCGCATCTTTCAAAAGAGCCAGAATACCCGCTCCTACTTTTCCTGAAAAACGGGAATCCAATGTACGCAAATCTGCAGTTTTGGAAACATTTTTTGTAGGAACTGTTCTTTTTACCACTGTTTTAGAAGTTCCGCAAGACACCATTAAAAGCACTACTCCAAGAGATAGTAATGATTTTTTCATTCCTTCATTTTGGGATTTCAAATTTAATAAAAATTGCCCGATCATAGAATACTATTTTACAAATATTACTTGTTTTTATTATTCACAAATATAAAAATATTTTTCAAAATCAGTATACTTTAACTATATTTTAATTATACTTTAATATTGATTTGCATTTCAAAAAAAGTTTTATCTTTGTTTCTATTATATACATAACTATGGCTACCTATAAAAATCTTGCTGAAGTAAAAGAAAAAATCGGGGATCTGGTTTTTTATAATCTGAACGGAAAACTTGTGATCCGCAGAAAAAGCGGTTTCAGCAAGGAAGGTTTTGAGAATAACCCAAACTATAAAAAAGTAAAAGAAAACAGCACGGAATTCGGGCATTGTTCTAAATCCGGAAAACTTTTACGAAAAACATTAGAGCCATTTATCGGGGATTGTGAAGATAAATATCTCTATCAAAAATTTGCAAAAGTAATGACGCAGATAAAAGATATGGATACCTCTTCCGAAAAAGGCAAAAGACGAATTGAAATTGGAATCGAAAAACCGGAAGCGATGAAACTTCTCACAGAATTCCAGTTTGGGAAATATGAAACGGCTTCTGATAAAACTGTTTCCGGAAATGCCATGTTCACCAAAACAATTAATATCAGTAAAAAACTAAGTGCGAACAAAGCAGAACTTATCACTTTAAAACCTGATTTAGAAAAACTTACAATCGAAACTCGTTCACAAGAATTACCTATTTCTAAGAATGTGTCGTTGGATTTTGATTTTCAATTTGATGATTCTTCTCTCCTACTCTATTTTTTGATTTTGAAAAAAGATGAAAATATTCTTTGCGCCGGATTTGTTTATTAAGATTTATATAAAATCAAATATGCTGCCCAAAAGCAGCATATTTTTTTAACAACGATACTCTAATTTGAATATCAAAATGGTTTTCATGGTTACGTTTATGATGGGATAATTAGTTTTAATTTTCTTTTGTAAAGGTAAGGCAAAACCTATACTGCAAGCATAGGGAATAAACGCTTTATGATTCCGTTTTTTAACCTTTTAAATTTCACCGGAAAAATTCTAAAAATGTATCTTTACGTTTAAAAACATTATGGAGACATTTCCTGTACTTTTTATTGTATTGATGGTGATATTGTTGATCTATAATTCTTATGTTCAAAAAAAGTTTAATGAACTAAATAAAACGATTGATGAACTGAAAGAGCAACTTCAGAAAATCGCATTGCAAAAATCAATAAAAATTGTTTCAGAAGAAGAAATTTTGACTAAAACAGAAATTAATAAAGTTTCTGAAAATATTGTTGAAAAGAAGATAGAATCAATACAAAAGCCTGAAATAAATACTATTGAAAATCAGCCGATTATTAAAAATGAACCTACTTTTATTGACAGGATTTCAGAATTCCTGAAACAAAATATTTTAAGTGTATTAGGCATTCTTACTCTCGTTATCGGAATCGGATATTTTGTAAAGTATGCCATTGACAAAAATTGGCTCAATGAAAATCTTCGTGTTGCATTAGGAATTTTTACAGGAATCGGAATTACGGGGATTGGTATTTATCTGAAGAAAAATTATTCGGTTTTTTCTGCCATACTTTCAGGTGGTGGTGTTGCAGTCCTTTATTTTACAATCACAATTGCTTTCCGGGAATATCATCTTTTTTCACAAAATTTTGCTTTTCTTTTTCTTTGCATCATTACTGCTTTTGCGGTTGCACTTGCTTATTATTTGAAAAGTGAAACACTTGTAATTTTTGCATTTTTGGGCGGTTTTGGCGCTCCGCTTATGGTTTCTTCCGGAGGCAACAATTATCCTTTTTTGTTTGGCTATATCATAATTCTTGACCTTGGAATGTTGCTTATTGCCTATCTCAAAAATTGGAAAAACTTAGGCTGGGTATCTTTTATTCTCACAAATATTTATCTGATTTTCTGGATATTAAAAAAACCGGAAGAGTTAAGTCTTTGGTTTATTTTTGTTTTTTACCTTATTTTTTATGTTTTTTCACTGCGCAACTATTTTAGGAAAAAGAAAACAAACGGACTGGATTATTTTTTAATCATTAATGCCAATATTCTTTATCTCTGTCTTTCTACTTATATTTTCAAAGAATTGAATTTAGAACCTTTGATTTTGATTCCTTTGATATTTGCAGTGGTAAATGGAATTGTTATGATCGTAGAATTCGGAAAGAATAATTTTACCAAAGATTTTTCCATTTTTATGGGGATTTTTGTCAGCCTGATTTCAATTGCGGTTGCATTACAATTCAGAACCCATATTTTCACAAGCATTTGGGCAATTGAGACTGCTCTTCTCCTCTATTTTTGGAAAAAAACTGAACAAAATATCTTTCTTAAAAGTTTCAGGATTTTAAACGTTTTTACCCTTATTGCACTTTGCGGAACATGGTTTTATTATGAAGATTCAAAACCAATGCTATGGTTTTTCAATTCCGTATTTTTGACTGCTTTAGTTGTTTTTGTTTGCAGTGCAATCAATTTCAAATTGGTTGCAAATAAAGTTTTTGAAGAAAGTAAAAATCTAAAACAAATTCTTTTTGCTACATCATGTGCAATCTTATTTGTAAGCATTTTTCTGGAAATTCTTTTCCAATTAAGAAATGAAAGTGATTTGAAACAAATTGTTTTATTGCTGCTCTATTCTATCTATTTCGCTTTTGGGCTAAAACTCATTATTTCAAAAAATTTCACGAGCTATAAAAATGATATCTTTTTAATAAATGTTCTTTTTGTGCTTTTCATTTTGATCTCCGGATTTTCCGGAATGACAGACGAAATTTTTAGTAATGGAAAGCTAAAAGGATTCTATATGTACTATATTTTGTACCTGATTCCTTTTATTGTGATTTTTTACAGAATTTTTAAAGAGTTAAATTCTTATCTTAAAACCAAATTCAGTTATTGGCTTTCGGCTTTTATTTTTGTTTTTGTCATTTGCAAAGAACTTTTTCATATTTATCTTTTGATGAATTCAGGAAAAGCTGAACTTTTTGCCGAAAGAAAATTGTTCAATATACTTTATCTTCCGATTATTTGGACTGTTTTCGGAATTGTTTTTATTTATTGGGGAATGAGAAAAAACATAGCAGAATTCAACAAAATCGGTTTTGCATTGATCGGAATTATGATTGCAAAACTGTATGCCATTGATGTTTGGAAAATGGATCAGGTTTCACGAATTATTGCCTTCATTATTTTAGGAGTTTTACTACTTGTAAGTTCGTTTATGTTCCAAAAATTAAAAAGAATGCTCCAAAATATGATCGAAAATTCTAAAGAAAAAGAGGTGTAATTGAAATCTTTACCAATTTGAATTTTACGCAAAAAAAAGCTACAAATGTATGTAGCTTTTTTTGTGGAGGATATCGGGATCGAACCGACCACCTTTAGACTGCCAGTCTAACGCTCTAGCCAAATGAGCTAATCCCCCAAAAGTGTTTTGCAATGATAGAAAATTTTATCCGATCTCAAAAATTTTTTGTGAAATTTCCTTTTAAAAAAGAAAATCTAAGCCAAAAATTTATCTTTCCATCTTTTATTTTACGTTACGTTCTGTCCAAAATTTTTTCAAAAGCCTTTCTTGGAGCCCCCCTCAAATGAACTTCTCCACAATACTGATAATCAAGTTTTTCTAAAATTTTCAGCATTGCGATATTATCAAAATTGGTATCCACTTTTATACTGAAAATTTTATTTTGAATTGCAATTTCTTCTATGAATCCAAACATTTTCTGAGCCAGACCTTTTCCTAAATATTCATCGGAAATTGCAACACGATGCACCACTACAAAATCACCATCTGTAAGCCATTTTCCTTCAATATTTTCATAAGCAGGCTCATCATTGAAAATAATGGCAGTGTATCCAACTACATTTTCAGAATCGGTCAAAACATATCCGATTTCCTTAGAAATATCGGAAAAAATAGTTTCTGGATTCGGATATCCGTCTTGCCATTGTTGGCTACCGTCTTTTCTTCTTCTTTCGATGGCTTGCTGTAAAATTTTCCAAATCTGTTCAGAATCTGAAAGTGTTGCTTTACGAATTTTCATAATTTAATATAAAACAGAGAAGTTTTGAATTATAGTTTTTTCTTCGGCTCTTGTCTATTCGAAAAAAATGATAAAATTTCTATTCTATCTTGATTGATTCTATAATAAAGAGTATTAAATTTCAGAATTATTGTCTGATATACTTCTTTCTGTTCAGATTTTGGAAATAGATTAGGATTTTGAGAAATAAGTTCAAGAGTGCTTTCAATTTTCTGAGCAAGTTTTTTTATTTCTTTTTCGGTAAAATTATTTTCAAGATATTCAATTGTTCTTTCCAGCTCATCCAAAGCATTTTGAGTCCAAAAAACTTTATAACCATTTTTCATACAACTTTCTTGCGTCTGAATGTGATTTCAGTTTCTTATCATCGGCTTCTTCAATTCCTTTTTCAATGGACTTTCTTTCTTCTTCGGAAATAGAACTCCACCAATCTTTGGTTTCTTCTTTTCTAAAATTAATTAATTTTTCAATAATGGATTTATCTTCCAATGTTGAAAGCCATTGAATTAATTCCAATTTTTTATTTAAAATATGAGCATCCATTTTTAGCTATTTAGCATAACAAATGTATGGATTTTATTTAAGTTGATAAATTTTAATGCCCATAATCCAGATCATCAATTTTCCCTGAAAGTATTCTTTTTTGAATAACAAAATAAGCCAAAGCAAGGCTTCCTGCAATTACCATCCAAACCAAAGCTATAGAAAGTCCGTACTCCGAATTAGAAGTATTATAAATCGTTAAAGGCGGATTTACAGAATTATTGGAAGGTAAAATCATCGGAAACATGGAAAGAAATGAAGTTGTGATTCCGCCCACAATCATTGCGCTGGAACATAAAAAGGGAATCAATGGATTTCTAATTTTTTTCACCCAAAACAAAGCAATAAATCCAACCGCAAAAATCAAAGGAAAAATGAAAATCAAAAAATGCTTGTCCAAAATCCGGAAAGCTTCGCCGTTTACTTTTCCCCAAACTGTAAGAGAAACAATCAGGAAAATAAAAATTACAAAATTTCCGTAGTAGACTACGTTTTTCAATTTTGCATTCAGTGTGGAATTGGTTTTCAAAATGATCCAGTTTGCTCCGTGAACCGTAAGAATCAAAAATCCCAAAATAGCAATCAGAAGCGTAAACCAATCCAAAACTCCGACCTCGGAAACCAACGGACTGAATTTTTCATTCCACAAAGGAAGAAAAAAATAATGCGGTTCGTACAGAGATTTTCCATTCGTCACTTGTCCCATATTCACACCTCTCACCAAATTTCCCAAAGCAGCTCCACAAAATACAGCCAATAAAAGACTGGAAATTCCGAATGCTTTATCCCAAAAACTTTTCCAAACTTCATTACCAAAATGATTTCTCAATTCCAAACCTGTTGCACGAAAAATCATTAACCAAAGCAAAATAATCAATGGCAAATAAAATCCACTAAAAACCGAAGCATAATACACCGGAAATGCCATAAACAAAAGTCCACCTGCAACAACCAGCCAAACTTCATTAAAATCCCAAAATAATCCTGCCGATTTTGCAACCAGATGTTTTTCTTCTTCCGTTTTTGCAAAAAATAAGTGAATAATTCCCGCTCCGAAATCGTAGCCGTCTAAAACAAAATAAACACAAACGACAAAAAGCAATATTGAATACCAAAGAATTTCCATAATTAAGCGTGTTGTTTTTCAGGACCTTTTAAAATAATTTTCATCACAATGACCACAAAAAGAAGTCCGAGTAAAAGATACAATCCAATAAAACCAAGTAACGTAAACAACGTATTACCCGATGAAACGTGTGGTGAAATTCCTTCCGAAGTTTTCAATAAACCATAAACCAACCAAGGCTGCCTCGCTAATTCTGCGGTGTACCAACCTGCTAAATTGGCAATATATGCGAAAGGTGCCAAAACCATCATCATCCACATGATGAAACGATTTTCAAATATTTTTCCTTTCCTCAATAAAACGGCTGCAATTAGAAAAACCGCAATAAAAACCGTTCCCAAACCAATCATAATGTGATACGAATAGTATAAAGCAGGAATGTTATTGGGAAGTTCTTCTTTTTTGAAATCGTTCATTCCCGGAACTGATTTTGTAAAACTCTGATATGTAAGAAAGCTCAACACTTTAGGAACTGCAATTGCATTGTCCAGTTTTTTTTCCAGAATATTTGGTTGTCCCACTAAAATAATTTCCGAACCTTCCGGCTGAGTTTCAAAAATTCCTTCCATTGCTGCAAAACCGGGAGCGTGATATTTTGCTACATTTTTGGCGTTCAGATCTCCTGTTGGAAACGCTACCAAAATACTGGAAATAGCTCCGAAAACAATTCCCCATCCTAAAAGTAATTTCCCGAATTTTACATTTCTTTTACTCATCACATAAAAAGCACCAATGCTGGAAACTACAAATGCAGAAGTCACCATTGAAGCCATCTGATTATGAAAATATGAAGGCAACAACCATGGATTAGAAAATAATGCCCAGAAATTTTTCAAAACGTATCTTCCGTTTTCCAGAATTTCGTAACCTACCGGAAACTGCATCCAGGAATTGGTTGCAAGAATCAGAAATCCGCTTAACCACGAACCGAGAAATATCATAAATGCACAAAATAAATGCAATTTCTGCCCCATCCATTTTTCCCCAAAAATAAATAATGCCAAAAATGAAGATTCCAGAACGAAGGAAAACATTCCTTCCATTGCTAAAGTTTGCCCGATAATTCCGCCAGTCAATTCTGAAAATTTCGACCAGTTTGTCCCGAACTGAAATTCCATTGGAATTCCGGTGATTACTCCCATCAGAAAATTAAGGGCAAAGATTTTCATCAGGAATTTGGAAGCATCATTAAAGAGTTCTCTTTGTGTCCGAAAATACATGAATTTAAAAGCTACAATAATGAGTGAAAGTCCCATTGTAAGCTGCGGAAACAAATAATGAAAAGTAATGGTAAAAGCAAACTGAACCCGATGATAAAAAAGAATATCCTCCATAATGCAGGAATTTTTGAATTTGTTCTTTCAAATTTAGGGCTTTATTGTGGAAATAATTCCATTCCTGAAATAAATCATAAAAGTTAATACGCTCTATGTAAAACCCAAAAATATTCTTTTGTCTTGAAACAAAAGAACCAAAAATTCAAGACTTGAAAACTCAGCTAAAAATTCAAACTTAATCCTAAAATTTCTAAAACTCGCTCGCAATTTATATTCTGCTTTTTTTCGCAATTTGTTGCTCGCTCAGACAGAAGAAATTTTTTAACGGATCAAGTTTGAATTTTATTAACGCTTCCGTTTTCTGAGTCATTAAAATATTTCAGTGAAAAATAATGAAGTTACGGCAAGTTGTCTGTTACATTCAAAAAAAAATCGGCACACAATTTGTCATTCCGAGGAACGAGGAATCTCAATTATACTCTATTTTCAAAATAGAAATATATAGAATCAGACAAAATCTGCAAATCAAAAACTCAAACTTCCATCGAAAGCTGAACTTTCACACCTGAATTTTCTGCTTTATCTGATATTTTTTTCTGAATATTTTTTCCGTACAGATCATTGAGAAGGCGGATTCTTTCATCGGTATTTTTCATTCCGCGACCATTTCGTTGTTTTTGATGTTCGGTTTTTTGGGCTTTGCTTTTTGCGATACCGATTCCGTTGTCTTCGATTTCTATTATTAGATTTTTTCCTTCTTTTTTGAAGGAAAGTTTTAGCCAGCCTTTCTCCTGCAAATACCTCAATCCGTGCCAAATGGAATTTTCCAAAAACGGCTGAATCAGCATTCCCGGAACTTGAAGATTAGAATTTTGAAGATTTTCATTTACATGAATTTCATAATCGAATTTATCATGAAAACGGCTTTTTTCCAAGGCAAGATAGTTTTTCAATAAATCCAACTCTTCCTGAAAACTGATAAAATCATCTTTGGAATTTTCCATTACTCCACGCATGAGTTTAGAAAATTTGGTTAAGTATGAGTTCGCTTCCAGTTCGTTGTTCTCTGCAATAAATTGATTTACAGAATTTAAACTATTAAAAATAAAATGTGGATTCATTTCCCTTCTCAACGACTGTAATTCTATTTTTTTGTTTTGGGTTTTCAATTTTTTCTGCGTGTACAAAGCAAAAATGATGAAACCAACCGCGGAAACCAAACCTGCAATCAAGAGATAATTGAACAGATTTTTTCTTTTTATCAATTGTTCCGTCAGGTTTTTTTCCTTTTCCAATTGAGTAATTTTATTTTCTGTCTCTTGCATCAGTTTGGAATCGACAAGAGAACGGTCTTTCTCCAAAAGTTTGGGCAGCTCGGAAAGAAAATTTTTGTACAGCATGATGGATTTTGAAGTATTTCCACCAGAATTGTACAGCGAATCCAATTTCAGGACACTTTTATGCGCTTCCAAAGTATGACCTTTTTCAATGGCAATTTTGTAAGCATCTTCCAGAAGTTTTTCAGCTTGATTCACATCATTGGTTTGAAGATAAATATCGGCCAATTCCTGAATTTGATTTACCGTTTCCTGAGAATTTTCTTTTACAAAATTTTCATTCAGGACTTTCTTTTTGGCTTCAATGGCTTTGTCAAAATCTTTATTTTCAACATACAAATCGGTCATTTTTTGATTGATTACCAATGCTTGCTCCGGAATTGAATTTCGTGTAATTTCATAAGCATTATTGAGATTTTCCGCAGCTTTCGGAATATTATTCTGCTGAACATTTACATCTGCAAGATTGGTGTAATCTTTTGCCAATTCTTCGGAATTTTGGTCTTCATTCAGCGAAATATTTTTCTGTATCGCTTTTTCTTTTGCAGCAGCGGAATTGGAAGTGACTCTGGAATAATCATTCATATTGGTCATTTCCTGCTTTTTTGCTTTACTGTATTTTGCCGCTTTTTTGTAGTTTTCTGCTGCGTTTTGTATTTTATTTTGATTTTCCTGTGTTTGAGCCAGTTTTCTGGAAACTTCAGCCAACCCATTTTTATCTCCGCTTTTTTCGTAAATGGTTTTGGCTTTCAGAAGATACTCTTCACTTTTGGCAAAATTATTTTGGTTATAGTATACTTCTGCTATAGAAACATAGGATTCTGCCTGCTTTTTTTCATCATTGGAATTGATGGCTTTTTCCAATTTGTCGGATTCGGTTTTTATTTCGGACACAGCTTGTGTATTGCTTTGAGCCAAAACAAACCAACCCAAATGAAAAATAAAAAGTACAATAAAATTCCGAAACCATTTCATATCACAAAGATAGAGATATAAATTTTTCAAACTTCATTATTCACCAAGTGAAAACCGCAATTCACCAAGTGGATAAGAAATGCTTTTAGATTCAGGATAATTTTACATCAGAAAATTTAAAAAAAATCTAAATATGAAAACTTTTTTATCTCTCCTAAACATTCAAAAAGCAATATCTGCTTTTGCATTATTCTTTGCTTTTGCATCATCTAATGCACAAAAAGGCGTTTCCACAGGTTCTGTTTCTCATGCAGTAAGTAATGGGTTTTCCAGTTTTAATGAAAAAGGATATTTTAACGAAAATACAATAATTGTAGAGGATTTTATGAATTATCATGAGCATAAAATTATAATTCCAACAAAGGAAGAAACAGCTATCAGTATAGATTATGACAACAAAATTTTAAAAAACAACGGTTCTTTTCTACTTCAGGTGGGAATTGCAACACAAAATTCTGCTAATCGGAAAAATAAGAATCTTGTAAATGCTTCACTGGTTATTGATAATAGTGGATCTATGGATGGTGGAAAATTAGAAAAAGCAAAAACTGCTGTGAAAACCTTTATTCAGGGATTAGGCAAGGAAGATTATATTGCAATAACAAAATTTGACGGAAGCGCAAATTTAGTTTTGCCTTCTACAAAAGTTAAAGATTTGCCTTCAAATTATTTGAAAATAATAGACGGAATTTTTCCCGCTGGTTCTACCAATATTAATGCAGGAATGCTGCTTGGTTATCAGGAAGCAATGAAACATCATACCGAAAACTGCAACAGCAAAGTGATTCTTCTTACGGACGGAATGACCAACACCGGAGAAACCAACCCGGAAATTATTCTTAAAAATTCCAAAGAATTTAATGACAAAGGAATTGATATCAGCACCATCGGAGTTGGACAAAGTCTTGATTTTGAATTACTACGAAAAATTTCATCTAACGGAAGAGGTTCTAATTATTTTATCGGGGAATCGGAAG
This sequence comes from Chryseobacterium sp. HNCC26DJ241, assembly GCF_057180505.1. Classification (NCBI taxonomy): domain Bacteria; kingdom Pseudomonadati; phylum Bacteroidota; class Flavobacteriia; order Flavobacteriales; family Weeksellaceae; genus Chryseobacterium; species Chryseobacterium sp. HNCC26DJ241. The sequence continues at coordinate 53,534 of NZ_JBXUGL010000001.1, forward strand.
AAGATATGCAAAAAACGTTTAAAGATGAACTTGAAAGCCTTCTTTATAATATCGGGAAAAATCCTACTGTTACCATTACTTTTCCAAAAGGAATAAAAGTAAGGGAATTCTATGGCTATCAACCGCAATATAAATCCGAAAACGAAGTGGAAATTCCTATTGAAAATTTGGATTGTGGACAAACACAGATCTTTCTTTTGGAGCTTGAAAATGCAAATTCAATTGATAATATTGAAATAAACGCTAAAATCTCTTATCAGCAAAACGGTAAAATGAAAAATAGTTCGGCAAAGAAAATGTATTTTTCTACTATTGAAAATACTCAAAAAGAGCTTCTGAAAAATTATCAAGTTACCAAAATGGCAGCCCATCTTCAAAATGCAGGTAAAGAATTTACAACTCATAATTTTGGAAATTTCAAAAACCAAATTCAGTCTATTATAGATTATTACCAAAAAAATTGTGATAAGAACGATAAAGATTTGCAAAGAATTTATGATATCGCCATGAAATATCAAAAAATGATCCCTCTTGCTTACCAAGTGAAACCGTGAATTCACCAAGTCTGCAAATTTTCAATACAAAATCAGGATAATTTTACTGTAGAAATTAAAAAATTATGAAACATTTATTACCAATATTGCTATTACTTACGATCAGTTGTAGCAATGCACAAGAAAATACAAAACACGCCTATGTAAATTTCAATGATCTGGAAAACCTGATGAAAGAAGTAAAACCTCACAGAGAAAAAAGATTAATTAACCTCGAAGAATTTCTAAAAAAATCAAAAGAAAAAAATACGGTAATTCTCGATGCACGATCAAAGGAAATGTTCGATAAAAAACATGTAAAAGGTGCAATCAACATTAATTTTTCAGATTTCACGCAAGATGTTTTAGACGAATTTTTCCGAAACTATGCTGGAAAAAACACACAAATCCTAATATACTGCAACAATAATTTTGAAGATAAGTTAGCTTCCGATTTTCAGGATCAATATTTTATGACAAAAGCGATTTTGCCACCAGTACAACAAAAAAATGCTGAAAAGCCAAAAAAGAATACCAAAACATTAGCCTTGAATATCCCTACTTACATCAATTTATACGGCTATGGCTACAAAAATATATACGAACTGAACGAATTAGTAGATGTAAATGATACCAGAATTGCTTTTGAAGGAAGCGATTCCAAGCCAAAATTTGCTACTGTACAAGAATAAAATCTTAAAAAAATATCGACATGAAAAAGAATTTTTTAATCACCGGAATATTTGCAAGCTCATTAGTTGCATTTGCAGGAATAAAAACAAACCAAGAAAAAATAAATGTACAACCAAGAGAAGTACAAAAAACGGAACGCAAAATTCCGGCTGATTTGGCTGAAAACAGCATTCAGGTTGCCATTTTATTGGATACTTCCAATTCTATGGACGGACTTATAGAACAGGCAAAATCCAGACTTTGGAACATTGTAAATACTTTGACTACACTAAAGTATAACGGAAAAACTCCAAAAATAGAAATTGCTCTTTATGAATACGGAAATGATGGAATCAGTGAGAGAAATTGGATCAGAAAAGTAACACCTTTAACTCAGGATTTGGACTTAATTTCTGAAAAACTGTTCGCTTTACGAACCAATGGAGGAACGGAATATTGTGGAGCCGTAATCAAAGATGCGGCTTCCCAACTGGAATGGGATCTTTCTGCAAATAGTATGAAATTAGTTTATATTGCCGGAAACGAACCTTTTAATCAGGAAGGAATCAATTATAAAGAGGCAATTGCAAATGCAAAGAAAAAAAATATTTACATCAACACTATTTTCTGTGGAGATCGAGAAGAAGGAATCCGAACTTTTTGGCAAGACGGAGCAACACAAGGAAACGGAAAATATTTTAACATTGATTCTGACAAAAAAGTGATTTTCATTCCAACTCCTTATGATGACAAAATTTCTGAGTGCAATGTAAAACTAAACGACACTTATATTGGATACGGAAATATGGGCTATGAAAAAAAGAACAAACAAGCTGTACAAGATTATAACGCAGAATCGGTGTCCAAAGCAAATGCTGTGGAACGTGCCGTAACCAAATCTAAAAAAGAAGCATATCGCAATGATTCCTGGGATTTGGTAGATAAAGCCGAAAGTGATAAAGATTATCTTGAAAAAATTAAAAATGACGAACTTCCGGAAGCATTAAAAGGAAAATCCAAAGCAGAAGTTGCACAATTTGTAGAGAAAAAAAGCAAAGAAAGAACTGCACTGCAAAAAGAGATTGCAGAACTGGCGATAAAAAGACAAGAATTTGTAAATGCAGAACTGAAAAAAAGAGGAAACAGTGATGCCGATGATTTAGGAAAAGCTATCGAAACCTCTATTTTTGATCTTGCCGGTAAAAACGGATTTACCATAAAATAGATTTTTTTAATTCTATATTATTTTTCAAAACCTCCGGAAAAAATCCGAAGGTTTTTATTATTTAATAGATATTCCACAAATTGAACGCGCCTTTTTGGCGCGTTCCTACATTATATACTTTCCAAAATTTCAATAATTTCTTCTCCATAATTTTCAATCTTGTGTTTTCCGAAACCTTTGATTTCCTGAAGCTCTTCTTTTTTTGCCGGCCGAAATTTTGCCACGGATAAAAGTTCCTTATTGGTTGCAATGAAATAAGAGGGCAAATTTTGCTCTTTTGCTTTTTCGGTTCGCCAAGATTTTAAAGAATCTAGGATTTTGATTTCGTCAGCATTCAGTTCTACATTTTCTGCGGAATATTTTTCCGTTTTTGGCTCTCTCACTTTATTTTCCGACTCTGTAGAATAAAAAAGAATAACCGACCAGTAACTCTCCTTTTCCTGAACAAAAGCCGATTCAAATTTTGATACGCAATTTTTGGAAAGAAAATCGTCCAATGCTTTTTGGTCTCTTTCTAAAAACTCATCCGAAATCCGGATCTTGAATACTTGTATTTTCATGTTTTTTGCGTTTTGGAGTTTATCTGGATTTTCAGTTATGATTTTGCGCCTAAAAGCAAAATTTCTTCCACACGAATTTCGGTAACGAACCTTTTTTGTCCGTCATTTCCCTCGTAAGAGCGGTAGGTAATTTTTCCTTCAACGCATACTTCTTTACCTTTTTCCAGATATTTTTGCATGATTTCGGCGGTCTTTCCGTAGGCTACAAGATTGTGCCATTGTGTTTCTTCTACTTTTTCGCCTTTTGCATTGGTGTAAAAGTCGGATGTTGCCAAACTTACTTTTGCAGAAATCCCGCCATTTTCGAAATTTACGATTTCCACTTCTTTTCCTGTTCTTCCAATAAGGATTACTTTGTTTCTGATAGACATAGCTTTAAAATTTTAAATTAAACGTTCAGATCTGAGACTACACTTCTTTTCTCAAATCTCTGTTGCAAAGATTCGGAAGAAATGAAAACTTAGTCGGGAGAAAATTATTTAATATCGTTTGTAGTCGTTTGTAAATGTTTTTATTTTTGATTACCAATTGTTTATAAAATTAATTGAAATAATTTTTTGAAAATAGAAATTGCGTATATTTGGATGTTAGCAGCAATATTCCCCAGAAACTTACATCAAATTATGAACAACCCTTTTGATAAGAAAGACTATAAATTTGAGACAGAAGGTTTCTTATCAATGTATTTAGAAACCTATCAGCTTATTTTAGGAGCGGATTTAGAAATGTACGCTAAAGAGAAAAATGAAACTTTTAACAAAAAAAATCCGTGTCACATATACTTTATACTCAGAAGACCTAAAGTGACTATAAACCCTGAGTCGTTTAAAACAGATGGCAATAAAGCTCAATTTGATTTAACGATACATCAAAAAGACGGATTTGGTGTAATAAATATTGCAACTGAATTCAAAAAGGCAAAATCTAATCTTGAATTAATCACAGAATATCCATATAATCTATTCGCAATTAAAGACAAGAAAAAACTACATATGGTCGCAAGACCTAGCACAATGATTGACTATACAGAAATTGGAAATAATGTTCAACCCGAAATTTTGGATTACGAGATATTATATATTGGACAAGCATTCGGAAAGAATGGAAATAGAACTGCCTTAAACAGACTTTTTGCTCACGAAACACTTCAAAAAATCTACACACATTCTTTAACAAAAAATCCTGAAAGTGATATTTGGATAATGCTGACAAGTTTTTCGCAGGTAAGTCTTCTAGTTTCAATTGGAAATGATTTTGTAAATCCTAAGTCAAAAAACAAAAAACGAGAAGATAAATTAGCTGAGCATTTTTTTGACAACAAAGGATTTAAGTTCTCTGAAAATCAAAAAATCAATTTTACAGAAGCTGCATTAATTAAATATTTTGAGCCAGTTTATAATAGTGAATTTAAAAACAATTTTCCAAATGAGAGACACAAATCGTATTCTGAATGCTATGATTTGGATATTAGAGCGGTAAATATCGAAATAGACACAACAGAACACATAAGAAAATTATTTACAAAAAAAGCAGGAAACAAAAGCTATCATTCTGCAATGTTTGAATTTAAAAATGATGAAGACCGATTAAGTTTCTTAGGAATGATGAATGACCAATAATACTGCTGCTAACAAGGTATTTATGAAAGGCGGGCTGACCGTCATATTTTCAGCGACAGGAGTTCTATTGAACAGTAGTGCAAAACTGAACTTTAGTGCTTCTAAACCCGCCCTTCATAAATACCCGTCCCGTTAGGCGATATTATACACAATGCTGCAAACAGAAACTAAAAAAGCTATTAGAGTAATTTCCGAAAAATATTTTCATCAATTAACTTTCGATCGTGATGTACTAAAAATACACAATGAATTAAATCTAATTTCAATATATCATATTAAAAAATCTGAATTTGAAGTTAAATATAATTGTGAAGATTTTTATGACTCTATTTTAATCGAAGAATCGGAAGTTTTTGATGTTTTAATAAATATTTTTGAAAGAAGTGAATTAGAAAAAATTTCAAAGAGTAAAATGGAATTAATTACGATTGATATTCTTTTAGAGGAAGGAGAAATACAATCAGTTGAAGATATTAAAAATTTCTTTGAATTTTACAAAGTTATTGAGCAAGATTACCTTAATGTAGGAGGAAATAGAATTTTACAAGAGTATTACAAAGGATATTTAATTCTTAAAGATGATTTTAAATATAATTACAAATCGAATGTTATAAAGATAAAATAACATCACCTAACATTGTATTGCCAAGCAGTGCTAAAGTACTTCTATTGTACTTTTTTGTTATATTTGAACTATGGTATTTCTATTGAAGTTCAGCGCTAAAAATCCCCATTTTCAACAATACTCGAACTTAAAAATTAAAAAACTATTGAATAAACAGAAATCAAATATATCATCAAGTTTAATAAACATAAAATAAATGATCCTAATTTTTGACACATACTATTATGAAAATAAAGCAAAAACAGTTTGCATAAGTTTTGAAGATTGGGAAAAAGAAGATGATTATCAGATCTATTCTGAAACAATTTCAAATAGCAATGAATATGTTTCAGGAGAATTTTATAAAAGAGAACTTCCTTGTATATTAAGTTTAATTTCTAAAATAGATGTAAAAAAAATTGAATTTATCATCATTGATGGTTATGTTTTTGTGGATGATAACTCAAAACTTGGTCTTGGTGGATTTCTTTATGAAAAACTGAACAAAAAAATACCGATAATTGGAGTTGCAAAAACAGATTTCATTTCTCTTACTAAAAATAAAATTTCTTTATTAAGAGGAAAAAGCAAAAATCCATTATTTATTTCATCAATTGGAATAAATCTGAATGAAGCAACAGAGAAAATAAAACAAATGAGTGGAGAATTTAGAATTCCAACTTTACTAAAAAAATTAGACACACTCACAAAAGAAAAGTAAAAACTACTGGTAACAGGCGTTTGGCAAGATTGCGAATTTTGTAGTAAATACACGTTTTCATTTCGCAAGAAATTTTATCTTTAACAGAAAATAATCGGTTCCGAAGCTCGCAACCTCGCCAAGCGCTGGAACGTTATCGGCAATTTTATGAGAGAAACCCTAACATTAAAAGAAGTTAATGAGTTTTTAGAGTCATTTAAAAATAATATTTTTGACTTAATCATCTGCGTAGACAATATTGAGCAAATCATTGAACAACAGAATAAAGATATCAGAAAAATCAGAATAATTAATCCATTTTTAGGTCATTATGTTTCTCTATGTTATTCTTATTGCGCAATAACACTATCAAAATTATTTATTGACAAAGAAAAACGAAGTTTAATAAAATTTATTAATAAACTTGAGAATTTTGTTTATGATGAACACTTGAAAGAATTATTGAAAAAAAATACTGAAACATTTGATTCGGGTGACGTTGGTGAATATGATTATCTTTTCAAAAATAAGAACGAAATCAAAAGTAAGATTGAAGATATAAAACTATTAATTAACCCATCTCAAAATCTTGTAGATAAAGTAAAATCAAGAAGAGATTCTTTTTACGCACATTTTGACCCTGATAAAGTAAAGAACATTGAAGTAGAATCATTAACAGAAATCAAAGAATTAACAGATATTGCACAAAGAATTTATGATTCGTTTTTTAGAGGATTAAAAAATTCTACTTTTTTATTCATAAATTTCTGGAGCATTGATAAAATTTTGGAATTTAATATAGATTATTTTGACAAATTAACAGAGGAAATCGAAAAATTGGAAAAGGGAAAATAAGTAAACCTTCATATAACATTGGTAACCGCTGCACAACTCACTAATTTGTAAAAAGCAACCTCTTTTAAAGCGATTTAAGTGAGGTTTGTTTTTTAAACAGAATACAAAATTCTAAAAATTCCCGTGGCTTAAAATTGAGGTTTTGAAGTGAGAAAAAAGTGGTTTGGTAAAAACTCATTACTTTTCTTGTTTTAACCCGAACTTAGGTTATTTAGTAACTTTTTTGTTATATTTGGGCTTCATTTTAAACTTAAATAAAATAAATATGCTTCGAAATTATACCGGCTTAGCAATAGTATTAATCGTTTTTCAATTGACTGGATGTACATCTGTTAAAGAACAAGGAAAAGGAACAAAAGAAGATAAAGATTTAGCGGAATTGGTTTCTCTAATGGATGGTAAATTTTCCAGTGAGCAACAATCGAAAACAGACAGCAGTTATTTTGATATAAGCCTTGTTATGACTCCTATTTGGAAAAATCGTACAGATGGCAAATGGATGTATGTAGAGCAAGCGGTATCTTCTCAGCTTAAAAAACCTTATCGTCAAAGAGTATATCATTTGCAGCATACTTCTAAAAATGTTTTTACAAGTGATATTTATACATTAAAAGATGCCCAGAATTTTATCGGAATGCAAGATGATACAGCTAAACAGGAGAATCTAACCTTTGATAAAATTGAACTTAAAGACGGATGTACAGTGACATTGGTTAAGAATAAAGACATTTACGAAGGAGGAACAAAAGACGATCATTGCCCTTCCGATTTGAGAGGAGCAAAATATGCAACTACAAAAATCACACTCAGCAAAGGAAAATTGGTATCTTGGGATCAAGGATTTGATGCTTCTGGAAAACAAGTTTGGGGCGCAACTAAAGGCGGTTATATTTTTATAAAAAAATAATTTCTATAGATTTATTATTCAAATAAGTAATAGGAATCAAACGTAGGTATCAATTTTAAAGCGAGCCAAAATAATGGTTTAACATTTTGGCAAAATCCATAAGCAAAAAACATGAAATCCATTATTAAGCTAACTGTATTACTATTTTCACTGAGCATCAATTTGTGGGGACAAAATGCTAAAAAAAATTTTATACAACCCATTAAACAAATATCATTGACTAATAATGTCGATGATATTTCTTTTTTAGACAAATGGATCGGTTCTAAAAAAGTAATCGGTTTAGGTGAAGTTACTCATGGATCAAAAGAAATTTTTGAGTTTAAAACACGGCTTGTTCAATACTTAGCATTGAAAAAAGATGCAAAAGCAATCGTGATCGAAGCTAATATGGCAGATTGTTTCGATATTAACAAATTCGTATTAACAGGAGAAGGAAATCCAAACGAACTCATTAAAAATTTGAAAATTGCAACCCTCAATTACAAAGAGTTGGTAGATTTATTAACCTTATTGCAAGACATAAACAAAACAAGAGAGCCAAAAGACAAAATAGAATTTTGGGGTTATGATGTGCAAGCTCCGCAATCGGCAGCAAAAATGTCACTTGCTTACTACGAAAAATCAGGATTAACATTACCGGAAGATATTAAAACAGGTGTAAACGAAATAATAAATTCGGGGAAAAATATTTTTAGCATCAATCCTAAAAACGTGGAGAATTATCAAAAAAGCATTGATATGTTTTACACTATTTTTCAAACCAATAAAGAAGCATTGATAAAATCCGGAAATGAAAATGATTATCTCTTTAATGAAAGGTTGATCTATTCTGTAAAGCAATCTTTTATGCTTTTTTCTGCAAAATCTCAAATGGATGCATTTTTCATGCGGGACAAACTTGGTTTTGAAAACATAAAATGGATTGTAGAAAGTAAGAAAAAATACCCTGTTATCTATTGGGCTCACAATGCTCATGTTTTGAAGAAAGAACTTTTTTATGAAAATTTTATCACAACAGGAAATTACCTTGCTGATGAATTTAAAACGGATTATTTAGCAATTGGTTCGGTTTTTTATGAAGGTTCAGTTAGAGCCATAAAAGACGAGAAAAATCCCAAATATGAAAATATTGATCTACCATTAGCCGAAGCTGCAAGTGCCGAAACATTCTTTTCAAAGCAAAATTTTGAAAACTTTGTTTTAAATATCCAACAGGCAGCAAAAAATAAAAACTGGGCAAAGATTTTGACCGACACCACAACTATTCGCAGTATAGGTTCTGCATATCAACCCAATGAACCGGGCAGAAATTATCGAAAAACCATATTCAACCAACAATTCGATCTGATATTTTTTGTACGAAAAAGCAGCATACCTACAGAAAACAAATGAAACGACTATACAAAATAACAGTAACATTTATCTTGGGAATTTGCATCAATTCAATTTGTTTAGGACAAGATACAAATGATATGCTTTTAACGAAAAAATTGGATAGTACATTTGCAAAAGTATTTTCAGATAATGAACCAGGTGGAAGTGTATTTATTCAAAAAGCGGATAAAATTCTTTATAACAAATCTTTTGGTTTGGCTGACTTAAAGAAAAATACAAAATTTACGGATAAAACAATTTCAAATATCGGTTCATTAAGCAAGACATTTGTGGCTTATGGAATATTAATTCTTCAAAATCAAGGAAAACTTTCCATTGATGATAGCATTGATAAATTTTTCCCAAATTTCAAAAACAAAGAATTAGCAAGGAAAATAAAAATAAAACATTTGCTAACACATACTTCGGGGATTCCTGACAATAGAAATGTTGAAAAAGACAGTATTTATTATTTAACGGCTAAAGATTGGGAAAACTTTAAACCTCTTTTACAAACAGATACTTTAGAATTTGAACAAGGCTCTAAGTGGAATTATTCAAATCCAGCGTATAACGGTTTGGCTTTGATTATAGAAAAAGTGAGTAAAATGAAATGGCAAGAATTTATTAGAAGAAATATTTTTTTGCCTGCAAAAATGAAAAACAGTAAAATTACTGATGGTGATTTTCCAAGTAAAAACATTGCCCATAGTTATAGAAAAATAGGTGATAAATTTGAAGAATATGATTATGGAGAATATCCAACTTTTTGTGCTTCAGGAAATGGCGGGGTTTGGAGTTCAATATCAGAATTAAGAAAATACATCTTAGCATTAGATAATTGCTCTTTTACAGATTGCTCAACAATTGAGTTTTCAAAAAAAATTTGGCGACCAGAAAATTGGAAATCAAAGAATGAACCTGTTCATTCAATGGTTTGGTTTGTTCATAGAGCTATATTTGATGATTTTGGAGACGAACAGTGTCAAGTTATTGAACATTCTGGAGATCAAGCAGGTTTTAAATCACACTTGATATTAATTCCTGAAAAAGATATTACAATTATATGGTTAACCAATAATGACAAATTTATAACCGGGTTAATCCGAAAGATATTATTAGAATTACATTACATAGAATAAAACGGCTCGACTTTCGATGGAAGGTTTGAGTTTTTTCTTTTATAGAATCAAAACTCAATATTGAAAATATGTTCTTAATTTTAGATGAAGCCATTATCGAAAATTTTGCATGGTATTTAGCCATGAATAAAGATGAAAAACTAAAAATTAATTGAAAATTTGAAAATCGATGAAAAAACAATTGAACAATTAGTTTTTTTAGCATTCCCCATTCAAAACCTCCTGTTTAGCTGCATCCAATTTTTTCTTGACAGATTTTAGTTCTTTAATTTTTTCATCAAGCTGAAGCAATTTTTTATCTAAAATGGATATTTTTTGCTCAATGGATAACTTATTTTCATACCAAGCATCTATCACTTCTTTTATTTCGGACAAAGTAAAACCGACTGATTTTGCTTCTTTTATAAATTCTAATTTTTCTACAATCTCATCAGAATAATAGACATAATTATTGGTTTTATTTTCAGGTTTTGTAGTTCCTTTAAATAATCCTGATTTTTCATAAAAACGTATAGTACCAATTGGTACTCCCGTTTCTTTTGATAGCTGACTGATAAGTTTCATTTCAATTTTTTTAAAAAATAGTAAACCATACAGTATACTGCATACTTTTCAGTTACAAAATTAAATATTAATTTTGCAACACAAAAATAAAAAACATTAAAAAATGGCTAAAACAATTTTTATTACGGGAGCATCATCAGGTTTGGGAAAAGCTACGGCAAAATTATTTTCTGCAAAGGGCTGGAACGTTATTGCTTCCATGCGCAGACCCGAAGAAGAAAAAGAACTTTCCAAAATATCCAACATACAACTTATAGCATTAGATGTTACCAATTCTGCTCAGGTTAAGGAAAATATTGCAAAATTATTGCAAACAACTTCGGTAGATGTAGTGTTTAATAATGCCGGTTATGGTTTGGGTGGTACTTTTGAAGGAGCTACCGAAGAACAATTGCAACAACAGATTGATACCAATTTGATGGGAGTTTTTAGAGTAACACAAGCATTTCTACCGCATTTCAGAAATAAAAAAAGCGGGATGATCATCACTACAACTTCTATCGGTGGACACGTTGCTTTTCCATTTTTTGCACCTTATCACGCCACAAAATGGGCTTTAGAAGGTTGGAGCGAAAGTTTGTATTATGAACTTAGTGCACACAATATTCAAGTAAAAACAGTAGCACCTGGTGGAATATCCACTGATTTTGACGGACGCTCATTAACATTGGCAAAACACGATGCTTATGAAAGCGTATTCAGTAAAGCAGAAACTGTTCTAAGAGATCCAAAAAGAAGAAAAGATTATTCTACTCCGGAACAAATTGCTGAAATCGTTTACGAAGCTGCAACCGATGGAAAAAATCACTTAAGATATATTGCAGGGAAAGATGCAAGAAAAATTTACAAAGTACGAAGACTATTCGGATACAAATTTTTTATGGGTCAAATGAAAAAAGCGTTTAGTTTATAAATTCTTCTTTCATTAAATAATCTACTAATGCTTCTCAATTATTAAATAATGAGGAGCATTTTTTGTGGTTCAACATTAAAACTTTGGTATTTCATTTTTCAGTAATTTAGGCAAAGTATTTAATCCTAATGCAAACGAATTTCAAAAAAACAGAAAAAGGCTAAAGTAAAGCAAATCTTGTTATGAATTTCAGAGGATTTACACTGACAATTAAAATTTTAAACAATGAAAAAACTTTCATCAACACAAAGCGAAGAATTAATCAAAATAGTAAAATCTCGTTTTGAAAAAAATAGGAATCGCCATAAAGATCTTGAATGGGAAAAAGTGCAAGCAAAATTAGAGACAAATCCCGAAAAATTATGGTCACTCTACCAAATGGAAGAAACTGGCGGTGAACCAGATGTGGTAAGTTTCGACAAAAAAACAGGCGAATTTATTTTTTATGATTGTTCAGCAGAAAGTCCGAAAGGTAGAAGAAGTCTTTGCTACGACTATGATGCATGGATGTCCAGAAAAGAACATAAACCTGAAAGCAATGCCATAGACAAAGCAAAAGAAATAGGAATTGAAATCTTAACTGAAGAACAATATCGCGAATTGCAAAAATTTGGAAATTTCGATACCAAAACTTCAAGCTGGGTGAAAACTCCTTCCGAAATCCGAGAACGCGGCGGTGCTGTTTTTTGCGATCGCCGTTACAATCATGTTTTCTTATATCACAACGGTGCGGAATCGTATTATGCAGCGAGAGGTTTTCGGGGAATGTTAAAAATTTAGAACCTATTTAAATTTTATTCAGTACTATTTTATACTATTTTCTTAATTTTAACATTAAGATTTTCAGTTAATTAAATTTAAATACCATTAAGAAATCAATACATTGATTTTTTAAACTAATGATCTTAATTTGATTTTGTCGAACCTAAAGGTTGCTTAATGTTAAAAATAGATTTAAAATTTGAACAAGCACTTAATTTCATAAAATAATTTGATTAAATTTATATGGAGTTTTAATTTGATTCGTTAAAATACAAATAGCCGTTAAAAATAGTATGCCAACAGAAAATTTTAAAATAAACGGCCTCTCTGATGAGCAAATTATCCAATCCAGAAAAGAGTTTGGCAAAAATCAATTAAACTTCAAAAAAGAAAATTTTCTCCTGACTACATTTCTCAGTATCATAAAAGAACCGATGATTATCTTATTATTGGTTGCTACATTTATTTATTTTATTAGCGGAGAATTCAATGATGCTTTATTTTTGATTGCTGCCATTTTTATAGTTGCAGGAATTTCATTTTTTCAGGATACACGAAGTCATAATGCGTTGGAAAAATTGCAGGAATTTATTCAGCCCAACTGTAAAGTGATCCGAAACGGGAAAACCGAAGAGATCAAAAGCGAAGATCTCGTTCTTGGTGATGCTCTCATTGTAGAAGAAGGAACACTGATTGCAGCAGATGGAGAAATACTTCACTCCACCGATTTTTCTGTAAACGAATCCATACTTACCGGTGAATCTTTACCCATTTCAAAAGATAAAAATGCAAAAGAACCTTTCATTTTTAAAGGAACAACAGTAGTTACCGGAATAGCCATAGTAAAAGTAACCCAAATTGGAAACAATACGCAATTAGGCAAAATCGGAAAAAGCCTCGAAAATATTAAGAAAGAAAAAACACCTCTTGAAATCCAGATCAATAATTTTGTAAAAAAAATGGTAATTGCAGGATTGGCCATTTTTCTTATTGTTTGGGGAATCAATTTTTACAATTCTCGCCTCGTTATTGATAGTTTGCTTAAAGCGCTCACTTTGGCAATGAGCATTTTGCCGGAAGAAATTCCGGTTGCCTTTACCACATTTATGGCAATGGGAGCTTGGAGATTGATGAAATTGGGAGTAGTGGTAAAACAAATAAAAACAGTGGAAACTTTGGGAAGTGCTTCTGTTATTTGTACCGATAAAACCGGAACACTCACTGAAAACAAAATGAGTCTCGCAAAAATTTATACTCTTGAAAATCAAAAAATTATTAATCCTTCAGAAATAAAAGATGAAGCCGAAAAAGAACTCATGAAAATTGCAATGTGGGCAAGTGAACCTATTCCTTTTGATCCTATGGAAATAGCTCTCCATCAAGCCTATAGCGAAATTTTTGAAAATGATGAGCGCCCTTTTTATCATTTATCCCACGAATATCCACTGGAAGGAAAACCACCAATGATGACTCACGTTTTTGAGAACGAAAATCATAACCAAATTATTGCAGCAAAAGGAGCTCCCGAAGCAATTATTAGTCTTTGCCATTTAACAGAAATAGAAAAGGAAAAAATCTATAACACGATACAAACCATCGCCATTGACGGATACAGGATTTTAGCTGTTGGCGAAAGTTTTTTCAAAGAAACTTTACCTGAAAAACAACAGGATTTACCATTTGTATTTAGAGGATTGGTTGCATTTTATGATCCTCCGAAAGAAAATATTTCTCTGGTTTTAGAAAATTTTTATCAGGCAGGAATAGAGGTCAAAATTATTACGGGAGATAATAAAACAACCACTGCTGCTATTGCTAAACAAATCAATTTTAAAGGGTATGAAAACAGTATTTCCGGTGATGAATTGATGCAATTATCAGAGGAAAATTTTAAAATTGCTGTCCAAAAAAACAATATTTTTTGCAGAATGTTTCCGGAAGCAAAATTAAAAATTGTAAACGCTTTAAAGTCCGAACAAAAAATTGTAGCCATGACCGGAGATGGAGTAAATGACGGGCCTGCATTGAAATCCGCTCACATCGGAATTGCAATGGGACATAAAGGAACTGAAATTGCAAAACAAGCTGCTTCACTCATTTTGCTGGAAGACGATCTTTCTAAAATGGTGGATGCAGTAGCAATGGGAAGAAGAATCTATACCAATCTCAAAAAAGCCATCCAATATATTATTTCCATTCATATTCCAATTATTTTGACGGTTTTTATTCCTTTGGCTTTAGGCTGGAAATTCCCGAATATCTTCTCTCCTATTCACATTATTTTTCTGGAATTAATTATGGGGCCGACTTGTTCCATTATTTATGAAAATGAGCCGATTGAAAAAAATGCAATGTCTGTAAAACCTCGTCCTTTCACAACTACTTTTTTCAATTTGAAAGAATTGACAACCAGCATAATACAAGGAATTGCAATTACAATAGGAACACTTAGCATTTATAATTATTCGGTTCATAATAATTGGGATGAAATTACAACACGAACGATGGTCTTCATCACATTAGTTTCAGCCAATATTTTTTTGACGCTGGTTAATCGATCATTTTATTATTCATTTTTTACAACTTTGAAATATAAAAACAATTGGATTCCGGGAATAATTGCAATTACCGTTTTGCTTTGTATTTCAATGCTTTATCTTTCACCATTTACAGATTTTTTTAAGTTCAGAACTTTAGATTTTCAACAACTTTTAATAAGTGTTGGTGTTGGTTTTATTTCTGTGGTTTGGTTTGAAATCGTAAAATGGATCAAAAGGCTAAAAAATTGAATGCATCATTAGCATTAATAGCTTAATTTTGAAAAACATATGAATATTACACAAAAAAATAGAAGTTTCATCGCGTTTTCCCGATTTTATAATTTTTAAAAACCTTTGAATGTCAAGAAAAACGCTCATCCTTTTAGGGTTCATAATTTTAAAATTTTTGATTCAGTATTCTCTTATCGATTCAGGATATGATTTACACAGAGACGAATATTTGCATCTGGATCAGAGCAATCATTTAGCATGGGGATATTTGTCTGTTCCGCCGGTTACTTCTTGGATTTCATATATCATTAAATTATTAGGAAACGGATATTTTTGGATAAAATTTTTCCCTGCATTATTTGGAGCATTAACCATTTTGGTTGTTTGGAAAACTGTTGAAGAACTAAAAGGTGATTTATTTGCACAAATTCTTTCTGCAACAGGCATTTTATTTTCTGTTTTTTTGCGGCTAAATACACTCTACCAGCCAAATTCTTTGGATGCTCTTTTGTGGACTACTCTATTTTTTACGTTGATAAAATATTTTTTTAATACCGAAAAAATAAAATGGCTCTACTTTTCAGCAATTGTATTTGCATTAGCCTTCTTAAATAAATACAATATTGCTTTTTTAATTATAGGATTATTTGCTGGACTGATATCCACTTCACAAAGAAAAATATTCCTCGAAAAGAAAACCTATTTCGCAATTGTATTGGCTTTGCTACTCATTTTGCCCAATCTGATATGGCAGTATTACAATGGTTTTCCTGTCATCCATCACATGAATGAATTAGCCCGAACACAACTTGTAAATGTAGACCGAATAGAATTCTTCAAATCTCAGATTTTATTCTTTTTTGGCGAAATTTTTATCATTCTTGTCGGATTATATGCTCTTCTTTTTTATAAAAATTTTGAAAAATTCAGGTTCATTTTCTGGACTTTTATTTTCACAATAATGGTCTTTGTCTATTTCAAGGCAAAAGATTATTACACTATTGGTTTATATCCTGTTTATATTGCTTTCGGAGCAGTATATGTATCTCAAATCCTAAATCGAAAATCTGCAATTATTTTCAAAATTATTCTTATAGCATTTCCAGTCATTTTCTTTGCATTTATTTATGATTTTGCATTTCCAAACAAAACTCCGGAATACATTATTCATCACAATGAAAAATACAAAAAACTCGGAATGCTGCGTTGGGAAGACGGAAAAAATCATCAGCTTCCACAAGATTTTGCAGATATGCTCGGCTGGAAAGAACTTGCAAAAAAAGTAGATCGCATTTATTCTAAATTACCAAATCGTGAAAATACTTTAATCTTATGTGACAATTACGGACAAACCGGAGCCATCAATTTCTATTCAAAATACAGAATACGTGCAGTTTCTTTCAATGCAGATTATCTCAATTGGTTTGATCTCAATAAAAAATATGCAAACTTGATTCGTGTGAAAGAACGTTCCGGAAGAAATACCGAACTTCAGGAAACTTCGCCATTTTTTCATAATTCTAAAATGGAAGATTCTATTACTAATAAATATGCAAGGGAATTCGGAACAGTGATTTTTAGTTTTGAAAATGCTAAAATAGACATCAATCCGAGACTTAAAAGTGAAATTGACGAAGTGAAAAACAGAAAATAAAATTTTTGATGTCATAGTTTAATTACATACTATTATATATTTACAATTTTGATTTTCTATAAATTACAAAAATATGCTCGAAATTTGTCATGCTGAAAGCATCTCTACAAAGATTATTTAGATTCCTACGGAATGACAAACTCCCTGTTTATAAGGATTTTTAAATATGAAGTTAAGTTATGACCTCAATAAATTTTTTATATCACATTCTTTTAATAAATAATAAATCTACAATTTCTCAGCAAGACAATAAAATGGAAAATATATTTAATGAAATTAAAAGAGTAAATGATAGTCTGCAAATAGTTTTTAACGAAAGAAAGTAATATCCACAATAGTTTTAAATGCAAATGATGTTTCGATACTATTACATTTTATTGGCAATTACATTTAGCTGTAACGAAAAAACAGAAGACAAAGATTTTGATTGACCGATAATAGATCAAAAGATAAAAGAAAATGTTGCAATAAAGAAACTTTCCCATCTTCCTGAAACCAAAAATTATGGAAACGAAAAGATGGAAAGCAAAACCAGAACTGCTTCCGTATTGCAAACTGTTTCTGTTTCTAACTCTTCCAGCAATACATTTAGAAGATATGATGATGGTCGATCTATTTATTTTGATAACTATAAATGCGAGGCAAAATATACAAAGGATACTCTACATATTCTCATCAATAACAACAACAGCTATTACGGAAACGGAATACTGATCAAAATTTTTGAGGGAAAATACATCATCACAAATGTAGATCCCAAAACATTAAAAAATGAACAGAAATATGTAGAATATCCTTTAATAGATCAAAAAGTAATTGTAGATAAGAAAAGCTACAAAAAGAATGATAGCATTTTCGGATATGTAAATTATTCTTGCAAAATTATGGATAATCATCTCAAAAAAATGGAAGGCTACTTCAAAGCAAAAATTAAATAGTATTTAAAATTAGCAATCTTATTGATCAGCACATTAAAAATAATACGATAATTGTAATTCCAATTTGTAATCTGAAAAATTGGACATTCATATTTATTAAATTTTTCTTATCAATTCAAATTTAGTTACAGGTTGATAAATCAATGGTGCATGTTCTACTTCAACATCGTTTTTATCAAGTCCGAAGGCATCATTATCACTTTGTGCCATTTTTTTCAGAAAGAAGTAAGAGTTCAGGAGAATACCTTCGCGAAGTGCAAATTCATTTTCCACTGAAAGAAATTTTTCAATAACAATAAACTTGAAGTCGGGCTCGTCGTTATATTTAGTGGAACCATCAGGATGAATGTGAAGATTCAGTTCTTTATTTTTCACTAATTCTTGCACAATTTTTTTGAAATACATTTCTGTTTTCGGTTGAATTTTGAAGCCAACATTGATATTGATTTTTATAAGCTTATCATCTATAAGTTCGGTTACATCATAAGAAAGGGTATAAGGTGTTTCTATATAATTGATATGGATAAACCAATATACATCAGCACGTTTAGGTTTTTTTGCAAATATTGATTTGATGATCTTCTCCTCCACTTCATGTCTTCGATTGGCTTTTGTAAGATAAATAAGATGAGTAGAAAATTTTGGAATTTCTCTATCTGAGCTCAGTTCTTTGATTTTTTCTGCATATTTTCCTAAATCTACAAAATGAGTAAAACGGTTATTGATTTTTCTGGCATAATACCAAACATACATTGTAAGGAAAATAAACAATTCAAAAAACAGGAACATCCATCTTTCCTTAATTTTAGCCACGTTTGCAACAAAGAAAGATGTTTCTACCAAAACAAAAACTGCCAAAATTGCAAATACTATAAATTTATTCCATTTTAGCTTATAGATAAGGAAAAAACCAAGCAGATAAGTTGTCATCATCATAGCAATTGTAATGGAAAAACCGTAAGCTGCTTCCATATGTCCGGATTCTTTAAAGTATAAAATCATCAGAATACAGCCAAACCAAAGAATAGTATTAATGCTCGGAATATAAACCTGCCCTTTCATTTCGGTTGGTTGGCGCACTTTTACTCTTGGGTAAAAATTCAGGTTAATAGCTTCGCTGATTAATGTAAAAGATCCGCTTATTAAAGCCTGTGAAGCAATAATAGTAGCTGAAGTGGCAATAATAATACTCGGAATTAAAAAACCATTCGGAATAATTTCAAAAAATGGATTTCTGCCATCCAAAACATTACTATTCTGATGCATCATCCATGCAGCTTGCCCTAAATAATTAACTATTAAGCTCATTTTTACAAAAATCCATGTAATTCTGATATTTTTAATTCCGCAATGTCCCAAATCCGAATACAATGCTTCTGCACCAGTGGTACATAAAAATACAGCTCCTAAAAGCCAAAAACCTTTCGGATATTGAGTAAGCAATTCGTATGCATAATGTGGACTCAGTGCTTTTATAATTTCGGGATGTTTGGTAATAGCTATGCTTCCTACAACAAGAAGCATTGTGAACCATATTGACATAATTGGTCCGAAAAATCTTCCTATTTTTTCGGTTCCGAAACGTTGAAAAAAAAATAATACTGAAAGTATAAAAATCACGATTCCGATGGTAATACCATTTCCGGGAACAATGATTTTTTCCAATCCCTTTACCGAATTCAAACCCTCAATTGCAGAAGATACGGAAATAGGAGGCGTAATAATACCATCAGCCAATAATGTAGTTGCACCGAGAATGGTAGGAATTACAAGTTTTTTTCCGTATCTGCGAACCAATGCATAAAGTGAAAAAATACCACCTTCTCCATCATTATCTGCTTTTAATGTAAGCCAAATATATTTTGCGGTAGTCTGAATCAGAAGTGTCCAGAAAATACAGGAAACTCCTCCATAAACCAAAATTTCTGTAATAGGACGATCACCAATAACGGCACGAAGTGCATACAGCGGACTGGTTCCTATATCTCCATAAATAATTCCGAGTGCTACTAGCAAAGAAGCGGCTGTTACTTTTTGAAGGGATAAATCATTTTGCTTTTGCATTTTTTTAAAATTTTATAATGCAAAATTGTTTCAAAAAGCATTAGTGAAATATAAAAATTAAAAAGAAGATATAAAGAAAATATAAAGATGAAACACCTTATTGAAAACGATAACCGATACCACTTTCAGTAATAATATGTATTGGTTGATTCGGATTGTCTTCTATTTTTTTTCGTAAACTCCCTACAAAAACCCTAAGATACTGTGTCTCTGTCTGATAAGCAACTCCCCAAACTTCTTTTAATATAATTTGATGTGTCATAACGCTTCCTTCATTCTTAGCAAAAAGAGCCAGTAAATTGAATTCTGTAGAAGTGAGTTTGAGAATTTCTCCATTTCTAAAAACAGTTCTCGCAGATAAATTAATCTGCAGATTGCCAATTTCTATAATATTAGAAACTGAAACCGGCTCATTCTTTCTGATTGCAGAACGTATTCTTGCTAATAACTCTGCTGTACGAAAAGGTTTTGAAAGATAATCAGTAGCACCATTATCCAAAGCATTCACAATATCTTCCTCTCCATTTTGTACAGAAAGGATAATAATAGCTTTGTTGTACCATAGGCGCAATTCTTTGAGAACTTCATGTCCATTTTTGTCCGGCAAACCTATATCAAGAAGAATAAGTTCAGGAGGATGATTGGCAGACAAAATAATTCCTTCTTTTCCAGTTTCTGCAAGCCTTACTTTATAGCCGTTACTTTCCAGAGTGATCTCAAGAAGTTTCCTAATTTGCGGTTCATCATCTATAACTAAAATCTCGGTTTTACTCATTTTTTAGATTATTAATATAGGATAATTCCGACGGAATTGTAATCGTAAATTTTGCACCACCATCAGGATTATTTTCAAGTTTTACGATTCCATTCTGCGCTTCTGCAAAACCTTTTGCAATGGAAAGTCCCAAACCGCTTCCTCCTGATTTAGAACCAGGCAATCGATAAAATTTTTCAAAAACTTTTGAAATTTCATTTTCAGGAAAACCGTTACCATTATCAGAAATCGTGATAACGCATTTTCCATTTTCTTCTTTAACTGAAATTTCGATTTTGCTTCCATTTGGCGTATATTGGATAGCATTATGCAAGATATTCAGCAATATCTGTTCTGTAAAACCGGTATCAATTTTAAAAAGCGGTAGATGTTCATTAGGTGCAAATATAATTTCAGATCCATTATTTATTGTCACTTTTTGAATAATGGAATGGATAAGTTCATTTATTTCGCACCAATCGGCTTTCGGTTTCAAAATTCCACTTTCCAGCCGGCTCATATTCAGTATATTTTCTACCTGTCTGTTCAATCTCAACCCAGCTTTTCCTATTTCACCCAATAAATCGTTTTTCTGTAATTCTGAAAGTTGATTATTATTTTCTTTTAATACATCTACAGAACCTATTATAGCAGAAATAGGTGTTCGCAATTCATGGGAAAGAGAATTAAAAAGCGTGTTGTATAGTTTTATTGTATGTTCTTTTTCTTCATTATCTCTCGCTTTTTTTTCAGATTTTTTTATATTGAAAGTAAGAATGGTGTTCAACAAAGCAATTATAAAATATGATAAAAACATGAGCGTATCTTCAGTATTATTAATATTGAAAGTAAATAATGGAGGAATAAAAAAATAATTCCAAATGAAAGCGCTCAAAATTGCAGATATCAATACCGGAAAAATATCGAATAGCATTGCCAAAACGGAAACTGTCATCAATAAAATAAGGGCAACTGTTCTATAACTTACTATTCCTTTTACTGAAAAACATACGATGGAAATAATAAAAACCACAGCAATACTTATAATGTATTGCAATGAATGGGGTAATTTCCGGGTTTCTGAGATATTCACGGTTTATTCTTTGAAACTATAAAAATAATCAAACCGATATAAAGATTTTATAAAATTTTACATAAAAAACTGCCTCAAAAAAAGACAGTTTATATTGTATTTATTCCCATTCAATTGTTGCAGGTGGCTTGCTGGAAATATCATACACAACTCTATTAATTCCCCGAACTTCATTGATAATTCTGTTGGACACAATTTCCAAAAAATCGTAAGGAAGTCTGCTCCATGTTGCCGTCATAAAATCTATAGTATTAGCAGAACGAACAGCCGCAGTATATTCATACGTTCTTTCGTCTCCCATAACTCCAACTGATTTTACCGGAAGCAAAACCACAAAAGCCTGCGAAACTTTCTCGTATAAATCATGTTTGTATAATTCTTCAATGAAAATATCATCGGCTTCCTGCAAAATCTTTACTTTTTCAGCACCTACTTCACCTAAAATTCTGATTCCTAAACCAGGACCAGGAAACGGATGTCTGTAAACCAAATGATGCGGAATTCCCAATTCTTCGCCTACTTTTCTTACTTCATCTTTGAAAAGTTCACGAAGCGGTTCCAAAAGTTCAAGTTTCATTTCTTCCGGAAGTCCACCTACATTATGATGAGATTTGATAACAGCAGATGGTCCTTTTACAGACTGAGATTCAATAACATCGGGATAGATCGTTCCTTGTGCTAAAAATTTTGCACCCTCGAATTGGTGCGATTCTTCATCGAAAACAGAGATAAATTCATTTCCGATAATTTTTCTTTTTTGTTCCGGATCGGAAATTCCGGCCAATTTGGAAAGAAATCTTTCCGATGCATCTACCATTTTGATATTCATGTGAAAATGCTCACCATAATTTTCCATTACTTTTTTGCCTTCGTCTTTTCTTAAAAGTCCAGTATCTACAAAAATGCAATTCAATTGGTCACCAATCGCTTTATGAATAAGAACGGCTGCTACAGAAGAATCCACACCTCCGGAAAGCCCAAGAATTACTTTTTCGTTCCCGACTTTTTCACGGATTTCGTCTATCGTCCTTTCAATATAATTGGTTAATTTCCAGTTTTTTTCAGCTTTACAAACATGAAAAACAAAGTTTTCAAGCATTTTTGCGCCTTCTTCCGTATGTGAAACCTCAGGATGAAACTGAAATGCAAAAATATTTTTGTTTTCATTTGCCATTGCTGCAATTACATCCGATTTTCCGGAGATTTCAAAACCTTCGGGAACGGTTTCCACTTCATCAAAATGACTCATCCAAACCGTAGAATTTTTGGAAATTCCGGACAAGACAGAATTGGATTTCAAAATTTCAAAATTGGCTTTTCCGTATTCACCTTTTGTTCCTTTTTTTACCTTTCCACCCAAAAGATGAGCCGTGAGCTGCATTCCATAGCAAATTCCCAGAACCGGAATTCCTAAATCAAAAATTTCTTTATCTACCAAATGAGCTTCTTCTGCATTCACAGAACTTGGACCACCGGAAAGAATAATACCTACCGGCTTTTTTTCAAGAATTTCTGATAAAGCTGTATTGAATGGCAACACTTCCGAATATACTCCAAAATCTCTTATTCTTCTGGCAATAAGCTGGTTGTATTGTGAACCAAAATCTAAAATGATAATTCCGTTTTGCATTGTTGTATAAAATGATAAAATAACTGTTAATTTTTTTGACTACAAAAATTTTAAAAAACTATTCCTTATTTCGCAGCCGTTAGAAAAATAAAAAGCCCCGATTTTTTCGGGGCATATTTAAAACTTACCAATATCTTCTCTGTAGTATTCATAATCATACTGAACAGAAACCACATCTTCATATACTTTTTTACGAGCTTCTTCATAGGTTTTTCCGGTAGCAACAAGATTTAAAACTCTTCCTCCGGTTGTAATAATGCTATCTCCCTGTCTGGAAGCTCCTGCAAAAAATACCTGACTATTCTTTACTCTGTCGATATGTTTTACTTCATAGCCGATTTCATATTTTCCGGGATAACCTCCGGAACACATTACAAGACAAACTGCTTTTTCGTCTTTGAATTTCAAGTTTATCTCTTTTCCTTCAAGACAATCGTGGATTACATCTAAAAGATTATTCTCCAAAAGCGGCATCAAAACCTGAGTTTCAGGATCTCCGAATCTCATGTTATATTCCAAAAGATAAACACCTTTCGAAGTCACCATCAAGCCAAAGAAAATTACTCCTTTAAACTGAAGTTTCTGAGACTCTAATCCGGCAATGGTAGGTTTTAGAATATTTTCTGTAAAATCTGCCATATGTTCTGCGGTAAATTGCGGACTTGGAGCTACTGTTCCCATTCCTCCTGTATTGTTTCCTTTGTCTCCATTTCCGGCTCTTTTATAATCTTTCACAGGAATACATGGAAATAAATTTTTTCCATTGGAAAAAGCAATTACGGAAGCCTCAAAACCGTCGAGATATTCCTCAATAATAAGCTGAATTCCAGCATCTCCATGAATTCTGTCAATCATAAAAGAACGGATCACAGATTTTGCTTCATCCAGATCATCACAAATTACCACTCCTTTTCCACCGGCAAGTCCACTTGCTTTTATTACTAAAGGAAATTCCTGATTTTCTACATATTTTATAGCATCATTGTAAGCATCAAAAATTTCTGCTTTTGCAGTTTTAATTCCGTTGGCTTGCATGAATTTTTTAGAAAAAGCCTTGCTTCCTTCCAGTTCGGCAGCACGCTTTTTTGGCCCAAAAACCAAAAGATTATGATTTTTAAAATCATCTACCAAACCTTCTACCAAAGGAGCTTCCGGACCTACAATCGTAAGATCTATCTTTTCTCTAAGAGCAAAATTACGAAGTGCAACTATATCGTTTTCATAAACATTTTTTCCCCAATTATCCGTAGAAGCGTTTCCTTTTGCAAAATACATTTTGGAAATTCTCGAATCATCTTTCAGTTTCCATGCGAGAGCGGACTCTCTCCCACCGTTACCTACAATTAATACTTTCATATTTTATAATGTAATTATTTTAATTCTCAAAAATACGTTTTGAGCAGGATATTTCAAAGTGATTTTTGACAGTTTCTCATTATTTTTAATGAAGGAAATGTCTCATTCCCGTAAACATCATTGGAATTTTGTGTTCATTGGCCGCATCTATACTGTCTTGGTCTTTTACACTTCCTCCCGGCTGAATGATTGCTTCAATATTTTCTTTGGCGCAAAAATCTACGACATCACTAAACGGAAAAAACGCATCGGAAGCCAAAACCAAATTTCCCGAAAATTTTTCTTTTGCTCTTTCCACAGCTTGTTGAGTTGCCCAAATTCGGTTTACTTGTCCGCCTCCGATTCCTAAAGCCTGAACTCCGTTTGAAACCACAATAGCATTTGATTTTACATATTTTACCACTCTTTGTGCAAACAATAGTGCTTTCTTTTGATCTTCTGTAGGCTGAATTTCGGTAACCACCTTTATATCTTCAGAAAATTGATTGTCATTATCCTGAACCAAAATACCGCCATCTACTTTTACCCAAGTTTGTTTATCCAAAACCGGATTTTTAATTTTTATAATCCTTACATTTTTCTTTTTTCTTAAAATTTCTAAGGCGTTTTCATCAAAATCTGTTGCCATTACAATTTCAAGGAACGTTTTATTAAGCTCTTCTGCTGTTGCTGCATCCACTTTGTAATTCATCCCGATAATTCCTCCAAAAATGGAAACGGGATCACATTCAAAAGTTTTCTGATAGGTTTCTAAAGCGGAACTACCTATTGCAACTCCGCATGGTGTAGAATGTTTTACGGCACAACAAGCCATTTCATTTTTAAATTCATTCACCACTTTCCAACAAAGATCCATGTCACGAATATTATTGAAAGACAATTCTTTACCTCCCAAAATTTCAAAATCTTTCATTGCCCCGTTTTCGGAAGTAGAAACATAATACGCAGCCGACTGATGCGGATTTTCACCATATCTTAAATCTGAAACTTTTTTGTAAGAAGCATTAAGATATGTTGGATATTCTTCGTCCAAAAGCATTTTGGAAATGGCTGCATCGTAAGCAGAGGTAAGATTGAAAACTTTTCCTGCGAGCTGCTTTCTGGTTTCGGGTTTAGAGTTTCCGGTTTCTTCTATTTCCTGCTGAATTTTAGCATAATCTTCAACATCTGTAATCACCGTTACAGATTCAAAATTTTTAGCTGCCGAACGAAGCATTGAAGGTCCGCCAATATCGATAAATTCTACCTTTTCTTGCAAAGAAATATCTTTACTCACATTTTCAAAAAATGGATAAAGATTCACAATCACCATATCTATCAAGCCAATTTCATGCTGCTGAACGGTTTTCATGTGTTCTTCATTGGAGCGAACCGCCAAAAGTCCACCATGGACTTTTGGATGCAATGTTTTTACTCTTCCATCTAACATTTCAGGAAAACTGGTAATTTCATCAATCTGAATCGGGTTTAATCCCGAATCTTTCAAATGTTTGAACGTTCCTCCTGTAGAAATCAGTTCATAATTTTGGTCTTCCAAAAATTTTGCAAAATCTGTTAATCCGTTTTTGTCCGAAACACTTATCAATGCTCGTTTCTTCATTTTATATTTTCTTTTTATTATTCAATACTTAATTAAGCCTTAAAAGATTTTGTTAAATCTTATTTCTTAAATTTTCTTTTACAGAACCAAACCATTCATTTCTGATAATACTTAAAACTATTGCGTCTATCCGATTTCCTTTTGCATCAAAAGCAAAATTTCTCATCACTCCTTCTTCTACACAACCAATACTCTTCATCGCCGCAATACTCCTATTATTCAGATTATTAGCTCGAAAACCTACTCTTTCTACTTCCCATATTTCAAATGCAAATTCCAACATCAGATATTTACAGTTTTTATTAACATGAGTTCCCTGATATTTTTTTCCGTACCAAGTAAATCCTATTTCAAGGGTTTTATTGTATTCGTTTATCAGATAAAATCTGGTACTTCCGATAGCTTTCTGGCTTTCTTTGTCGAAAACAATAAAAGGATAATCCGTTTTATTTTCTTTATTTTTTAAAGCCGTTGAAATGTATCTTCTTAAATTTTCACGACTGTTTGGTCCTAATGCATTGAACTGCCATATTTCCGGTTCATTCTCAGAATATTCTAATAATAAATCAAAATCTAACTCTTCTAACGGACGTAAAAGAACTTTATCGTTTTCTAAAATATATTCTTTTGTTAAATCTATCATACTCTATATTTGTGTTTCACGCATTCCCCTCTTTTGAAAGAGGGGTGCCGAAGGCGGGGTGTTAGATATGTTATGAAAAATGATCAATAATAAAATCTTCCAGTTCCTTCATCACGTTCACTATGTCGTTTTTAATCCTAAAATCTGAAATTCTAAAAATTTTTAAATCTAAAGATTCTAAAAATTGTTGTCTTTTATCATCATATTCCTCTTTATCATCATGACTGGTACCATCTATTTCTATTACTACTCCTAAAGACTTTATGTAAAAATCCACTATGTAGTTTCCTATAATTCTTTGCCTGTCAAAATCTATATTATGAAACTCTTTATTCCTTACTTGCTTCCAAAAAATTACTTCAGAAAGTACATATCCTTTTCTCAAACTTCTTGCTTTTGTCAAAAGTTCTTTGTTTTTAGGAAGTGTAACTATTTTTCTTCGGAAAACTTCAATTCCATAAATGTATGTTAAGCTCTTTTTTTCCATTTATCAAATTTTACACACCCCGCCTTTCGGCACCCCTCTTTTTAGAGGGGAAAATTTAGGATTTTATTAATAGCTTTCGGGAAAATTTCATACTCAAGTTGGTAAATTTTTTGGGCTAAAATTTCCGGCGTATCATTTTCTGTAATTTCAACCTTAGCCTGAATAATAATTTCACCTTCATCAATACCAGAAGTAACGAAATGTACAGTTGCCCCGCTTTCTTTTTCTTTAGCCTCAATTACGGCATTATGAACATTCATTCCCCACATTCCTTTTCCTCCGTATTTAGGCAATAAAGCAGGGTGAATATTTATAATTTTACCTTCCCAATTTTCACAAAATTCAGGCTTTAAAATAGATAGAAATCCTGCTAAAACAATAAGATCAGTGTTCGATGGAATTATTTTACTTAATTCATTGCTGAAGTTTTTTCCTCTGGGAATTAATATGTTTTCCAAATTGTGATTTTGAGCTCTTTCCAAACCATAACATTCTCTGTCTGCAACCACCAGATTGATTTTTGCATTCTGAATTTCATTATTATCGATACTGTCAATGATTCTTTGAAGATTGGTTCCTGACCCGGAAACGAGTACAACTATGTTTTTCATATTATTAATGTAACAATGTATCAGTCTAACAATGTAACAATATTTTCAAATTGGTAAGCTGTTATATTGCTATATGTACATTAAATAGAAAGATTTATCTTTTCGTTTCCTTTAACTATTTCACCAATTTCATAAGCATCATCCGAAAGATGCAATACTTTTTCTGCATGCTCTGCATCTACTACTACAACCATTCCAACACCCATATTAAATGTACCAAACATTTCTTCACGGGCAATATTTCCTCTTTTTTCAAGCTCTAACATGATACTTGGAATTTTAATTTTAGAGGCATCTATGTTTGCACACAATCCATCAGGAATAATTCTTGGTATATTTTCGTATAAACCGCCTCCCGTAATATGGGCAATTCCGTATATTTTTATTTCTTCTAATAATTTATGAATGTCTTGATAATACAACTTGGTAGGAACCAATAACGTTTCATACAAAGGTTTTCCTTCAAATTCTTCTTCAAAATCAGGAAATATTTTCCTCACCAAAGAAAACCCGTTAGAGTGAAATCCCGAGCTTGGCAAAGCAATAATTTTATCTCCTTTTTTTATTTGGGAACCATCTATAATTTGATCCTTTTCTACAATCCCGACACAAAAACCCGCAACATCGTAATCTCCAGGCTGGTACATTCCGGGCATTTCGGCTGTTTCACCACCAATTAATGCGCAATTATTATCTTTACATGCTTTCACCATTCCTAACACTATTTCTGCAGCAATTTCAGAATCTAATTTTCCACAAGCTAAATAATCTAAGAAAAATAAGGGTTTTGCACCATGACACAAAATATCATTAGCACACATCGCAAAACAGTCTATACCAATAGAATCATATTTTTTGGTATCTAATGCTATTTTTAGCTTAGTTCCTACTCCATCTGTTCCGGAAACCAAAACCGGATTTTTGTATCCACCGATTTCATAGAATGCCCCAAAACTTCCAAGATGGTTCAATACATTCGGATTATGGGTTTCGCCTACTGCTTTTTTTATTTTGTCAACAGTTTTATACCCTTCTTCTTTATCTACACCTGCTGATTTATATGTATTATTCATTTTCAAAATTTTAAAAAAGCATTCCGAAAAAAGATAGTTTTACACTATATAGTAGAAAACCTCCTTTTCCGGAATACTTTACGTTTCATTACTTTACTTTCATTTTCTCTGAAAACTGAAATTTTCAGAATCTTTATTGATTTACTTCAAACTTTCTTAAATAAAAAAGCCGACAATCTTGCAGATTATCGGCCGTATTTTTTCAGACACTTTTAGAGTCAAATTTATTCACCTCTTTACTACAAGGTGGAAAATTGCTAAACGTTATCCTATTTTTCATTTTCTTACTTTGTACAAATTTACAAAAATTAAATTAATTATCCAGTTCGGATTTTATTTTTTGAATTTTGTTTTCTAATTCTTTTTGTTTTTCTTCATTAATGATTCCTTTTCCTTCTTCAAAATTATCTTTGAATTTTGGCAATGAAAATGTTTCCAAAATATTTGCACCACTGAAAGGCGATCTTGCTTCAAAAGCAGCCAAAACATGTTTTCCGCCACCAGGTCCGGTAGCTGTAGCCATAAGAAAAGTAGGTTTTTCTCCAAAATGTTTGCGGTCTTTTATTCTGGAAATCCAGTCGAATACATTCTTGAATGCTGCTGTATAAGTACTGTTGTGTTCTGCTAAAGAAATCAACAATAAATCGGAAGCATCAATTTTTTCTGCAAATTCCAAAGCCAGATTTGGGATACCGTCATGATTTTCACGATCAATGGTAAAAATTGGCATTTCATAATCGTGCAAATCAAGAACTTCCACTTCATGATTTTGAAACTGATCTGCTACATGCGTTACTAATTTTTTATTAATAGACTCTCTTGAGCTACTTCCTGCAAATGCCAGTATTTTCATATTTTTTAAAGATTTTTCGATTTTATAAGCAAAACCTTGCCAGAAAAAAAATCCTGACAAGGTGTCATAATATAAATATTTTTAAAGTTTTGGCAATTCCATTGGAATTTCCATTAAAAGAATTTCAGAATCATCTAAAGATTCAATATCTAAATTGTCCGTTTCCCAAATTCCGAGTCCATCTTTTTCAGAAAGTTCTTTTCCCGCAATTATTGCTTTTCCTTTAATTACAAAAGCATAGACTCCGTTTCCTTCTTTGTGCAATTTATAATTTTTTGAAGTTCCTTTGTCAAATTTTGCCAGATTAAACCAAGCATCCTGATGAATCCAAACTCCTTCATCATCTGGATTTGGCGACAAAATTTGCTGAAAATCGTTTCGGATTTCTTTTTCTCTGATATTTATTTGATCATATCTTGGCGCTACTCCATTTTCTCTGGGAATTACCCAGATCTGCAAAAATTTTACAGGTGTATCCGCTGCGTTCTCCTCGCTGTGCATAATTCCAGTTCCGGCAGACATTACTTGGATGTCACCATTTCTGATGATTCCGGAATTTCCCATATTATCTCCGTGTCGCAAATCTCCTTCCAAAGGAACGGAAATAATCTCCATATCACGATGTGGATGCATCCCAAAACCCATATTTCCTTCTACAAAGTCGTCATTTAGAACTCGTAAAACTCCAAAATTTGTTCTTTCAGGATCATAATAATTACTAAAACTAAATGTATGATAGCTTTTCAGCCAACCATGATTTGCATATCCTCTGCTTTCTGCTTTATGATAAATTGTTTTCATAAATAAAATATCTCATTTTTTACTTTGTGGTGCAAATTTCAGTAATAGCTAAATAAAAATTGTTGATATAAGATAAGAACGAAAAAATCCACCAAAATATGGCGGATTTTATGATAAGAATAATTTTTTCTTAAAAATGAATCTGTTGAATTTCTTCTTCTATTTCTTTAGGAGTTTCTTTTTCCTCTTTTATAAATATTAAAGTAACAATAGAAGCAATCAACATACAAACTCCACCAACTACAACATAATCAATAGCCATATTTCCAAAAACATTTGAAACAATAGGACCACCAAAAATTCCGTTTACAATCTGAGGAATTACAATAAAGAAATTGAAAATTCCCATATAAACTCCCATTTTTCTTGCTGGGATAGAATCAATGAGCATAGCATAAGGCATTGCTAAAATACTTGCCCAAGCAAAACCAAGACCTATCATAGAAATCCAAAGATTGTTCACATCTTTAATAAAATACATGGAAATCAATCCTAAACCTCCACATAATAAAGCCAAAGCATGGGTTTGCTTTTTCCCAATAAATTTAGCAATTGGTGTTAACGCAAATGCAAAAAATATAGCATAAAAGTTATATCTTCCAAATAAATGTCCTGTTAAATCTCCAGCCTGATTGAATTTTTCTGAGCTGGTATCTTCCGGAGAAAGTCCAAAATGATGAGTTGCCAATGCACTGGTGGTAAAAACCCACATCGTAAATAAAGCAAACCAAGAAAAAAACTGAACAATTCCCAATTTTTTCATCTGATTCGGAATATTAGCAAAATCTTTAAAAATATCAGAAAACTTAGAATGCTCTTCTACAATTTCTTTTCCATCTGCAAATTCTGCAAATTCTTGAGGAGAATATTCACGTGTGGTAAAAATAGTATAAAGAATAGATAAAATAAGAACACCCGCACCAATATAAAAAGCATAAATTACATTATTGGCTACATAACCTTCTGGAGCTACATTGGAAACTCCCCATTTGGTAAGCCATCCCGGTAAATCTGAGCCTATAACTGCACCAATTCCAATTAAAATAGTTTGAACTGAAAATCCTACTGTTCCCTGATGTTTTGGAAGCATATCTCCTACCAAAGCACGGAAAGGCTCCATCGCAATATTAACAGAAGCATCCATCATTGCAAGAAAAATTACTGCCAACAAAAGTACATTTGCAGCAATCAAATGAGTAACAGACGCGGCGTTTGGAAGCAAAACCAAACCAATGGCACAAAGAACGGCACCAATTAAAAAATAGGGTTTTCTTCTACCAAGCGGACTCCAAGTATTATCGCCCATGTGTCCGATAATTGGCTGAACAATGAGCCCTGTAATTGGAGCTACTAACCAAAACCACGATAATTCATGAACGTCTGCTCCCAAATTTGCAAGAATCCTACTTGCGTTTCCATTCTGTAAACCGAATGCCATCTGAATTCCCAAAAATCCCATACTCATGTTGATAATCTGTAGAATGGAAAGATTAGGTTTTATTTTTTTTGCCATAGTTTATATTATGATTGATAAATGATTATTTAATTCTTCTTATTTTTTTAATTCTAAAATTAATGCAATTTTTGGTGAAACTGTTAATGTATTTGAAGCATCCAATTTATAGGTTTTTCCTGAAATAATATCTGTCCCGGCAGAATAATTTTTCAAAGATTCTCTAAATCGTGATAAATCAAAAGATTGTTCTTTTTCATTATTATTAAGAACTACCATTACGCTTTCATTTTCATTATATCGAAAATATACAAAAACACCATTTTGAGGAATATAATTTTTGGTTTTTCCTGTATGTATTACTTCTTTTCCCTTTCTCCAGCTCAGCAATTTTTGAGTAAAAGAAAAAAATTCTTTTTGCTCAGAAGTTTGTGTAGCAGGATCGAATGCATTTTGTTGATCACTTTTCCAGCCACCTGGAAAATCTCTACGAATATCTGCATCACCACCTTTGTTTTTGTCGCCTCTCATTCCGATTTCAGAACCGTAATAAATTTGCGGAATTCCACGAACGGTAGAAATTAAAGAAAGTGCTAGTTTATAATATTCAGGCTTTGAATCAAACATTTCATTCCATCTTTCCGTATCATGATTTTCAAAGAAAACAAGAAGATTATTAGTATCCGGATAAAGAAAATCGCTTGTAAAAATATTGTATAATTTAATCATACCGGTATCCCAACCTTCTTTTTCTTTCAATGCTTTCGGCAAATCGGCATACAACATAAAATCCATCACTGAAGGAAGATTGGAATTGTAATTTGCTGCTTCACCCACTTTGGAATTTTTTTGCCAAACAGAAATCTGTGCAGCAGTATACAACCATGTTTCACCAACAATATTGAAATTCGGATATTCGTCCGTAATTGCTTTTGCCCATTTTGCCATTGCTTCCTTATCATTGTAAGGATACGTATCAACACGGAGACCTCCCAATTCTGCATATTCGATCCACCAAATTGCATTTTGTGTTAAATATTTTAAAACCAAAGGATTGCTTTGATTAATGTCAGGCATTGTAGTATCAAACCAACCATCCAAAGCCAGTTTTTTATCTATTTCAGAAGCATTGGTATCGAATTGAGTCGTGGTTTTATAATTGGAACGTTTGAATCCTTTTTCTCCATCATTAAACCAATGAATCCAATCTTTCATAGGCAAATCCTGAATCATCCAATGTGAAACTCCCCAATGATTGGTTACATAATCCAAAACGAGCTTCATATTCCGCTTTTTTAACTCTCTGGAAAGTTCACTGTATTCTTCATTAGTTCCGTAGCGTGCATCTATTTTGTATAAATCTGTCTGTGCATAGCCGTGATACGTTGTTGTTTTCTCATTGTCTTCACAAACCGGAGTAAGCCAAACTGCAGTTGCTCCTAAATTTTTAATGTAATCCAAATGACTAATAATTCCCTGTAAATCTCCGCCATGTCTTCCGTTTGGTAGATTTCTGTTTGCTTTTTCGGTAAGATTTGGGCGAGAATCATTGGTTTCATCACCATTTGCAAAACGATCCGGCATAATGAGATACATCACATCTTTGGAACTGAACGATTCCCGATTTGCAGAATTTGGAATTCTCTGTTTTAATTCATAAACATAAGAATCTACTGTCTTTTTTCCGTTTTTAATGGTGATGTTGAATTTCGGAATATTGATTTCGTTGATATTTACCGTTAAAAAAACGTAATTCGGATTTTCAACTTTCTGCAAATTTTTAATCTGAATTCCATCTGATAATTCGATCTGATTCTGAGCAATGTTTTTCCCATAAACCAAAATCTGAAGTTCCGGATTTTTCATTCCTTTCCACCAAAATGCAGGCTCCACTTTTTGGATTTGGGAATTGAATATGGAAAAAAAGCTAAAAGAAAAAAGGAGAAATATTTTTTTCATTCTATAAAATATAAAATCTTTAGCAGTGAACGCACCTTTATGGTGCGTTCCTACAAATATTATTTCACAGGTTTCAAAGAAATTGCATAACCACCGCTTCTTACCAAATGTACTGGAAGTTTGGTTTTGCTGGTTACCGTTTTCTTGTAAATATGATAGCTCTGCGGATTGTTGATATAATCGGCATCTTTTCCATCTTCGTAAATGGTAGCTTCATATTTTTTGTCACTATCTAAAAATGAAAAATTTACGGTGTAATCTCTTGCATTTTCATCGGTAATTCCACCAACAAACCAATTATCCGTGCCTTTTGCTTTTCTCGCTGTATGGATATAATCTCCAGGTTCAGCGGATAAAATTTTGGTATCGTCCCAATCTGCAGCTACATCTTTTATAAATTGAAAAGCATCCATGTGTTTTGCATAATTTTCAGGTAAATCTGCAGCCATCTGAAGAGGCATATACATTACTACATAAAGTGCCAACTGTTTTGCCAAAGTAGTTTTTACAAAACGTTTGTCACCCGGAAAATAGTAATCCAATTTTGTCTGGAAAATTCCCGGAGTATAATCCATTGGACCACCCATCCATCTTGTGAAAGGTAAAATGGTCTGATGGTCGGGATTGTTTCCTCCAAATGCTTCGAATTCTGTTCCTCTTGCAGCTTCGGCGGAAATGTAATTCGGATAAGTACGGCTTTCTCCAGTTGGACGAACCGATTCGTGAGAATTTACCATAATTTTATATTCGTTTGCTTTTTCAGCAATTCTGTAAAAATGGTTGATCGTCCATTGAGAATAGTGATGTTCTCCTCTTGGAATAATATCTCCAACATAGCCTGTTTTCACAGCATCATATCCGTATTTGTTCATCAATTGATAGGCTTTGTCTGCCCATCTTTCATAATTGGTAGCAGAACCGGAAGTTTCGTGGTGCATAATTAATTTAATTCCTTTGGAATGTGCATAATCATTCAACATTTTAATATCGAAATCCGGATATGGCGTGATAAAATCGAATACAAATTCTTTGGAATGTCCAAACCAATCTTCCCAACCAATATTCCAACCTTCAATCAGAAGTCCACCGAAACCATTTTCCGCAGCAAAATCAATGTATTCTTTTACTTTGGTGTTATTGGCAGCGTGATTTCCATTTGGTGTTAATTTTGAAAAATCTGTAGAATCAAGATGAACATTACTTGCCGTAGAATATGCCCATTGCGATTTTCCGATTATCATTTCCCACCAAACTCCCATGTATTTTGTTGGGTGAATATAAGAAGTATCTGTATATTTGGTTGGTTCGTTGAGATTGAAAAGCATTTTGGATGCCATTACTTCTTCGGCTTTTGGCGAAGCAATAATGGTTCTCCAAGGTGTACTTGCAGGTGTCTGAATATAGCCTTTTGCTCCTTGTCTGTCGGCCGTAAGATGTGTTTTAAATTTAAAATTTTTAGCATCCACTTCCAAATGTGAGGCGGGATAATCTAAAACAGCGGCTTCTGCAACATTAATATACAAAGGTTCTTTTCCTTCTTTCTTCAGCATTACCGGAGCCTGAATTGCATCTTTAATAAGTTTTTGAGAAGCATTGGAGTCAAAAGATTTTGGCCATTGATTTGGAATTTCCGAAATTTTTGTGGTTTGATACTGATATTCCTGAGAATCGTAATCGGCAGGAATCCACCAAGTTTTAAGATCCGAAGGAAAATCGAATTCAGAATCTTCTTCCCGAATGACAAAATAATTCAGGTTATTTTGTTGGGGAAACTCATATCGAAAACCTAATCCATCATTGAATAAACGAAACTTAATAACAATATTTCTATCCGTTTCCTTTTGACTTAAAGTAACCGCCAATTCGTTATAGTTATTGATATAATTTTTCTTCTCTCCCAAAACAGGTTGCCAAGTTTCATTTTTGGAATCTCTTTTTTCGTCGGTTTTTGTAAAGCCGTTATTAAGATCAAATTTTGCATCTTCGGCTTTTGCAATTTCAGAAGCAAATTTTATAGATGAATCTTTGAAAAGTCTTAGTCCTAATTTGGAATCTTCCACAACTGTATTTCCATCATATTTCAAATTATAATACGGAATCCCGTTTTTTAGATTGAAATTCATTTCAAACTTTCCATCTGGAGATTTTAAAGATTGTGCGTTCAGAAAGGCAGAACTTAGAAAGGCTAATAAAAGTCCTGTTTTTAGTTTTTTCATAAAGGATTTTTTCTAATTTCTAAAAATAAAAAAACTGCTGCTAAAAAGCAACAGTTTTTTTATTTAAAATCATAAAATAGTCTTATAAATTATGACATAAATGTTTTATTTTTTAATGAAAAGATATCTACCATCTATGTCATTAAAATAAACATCATAAGTACCAGCATTTAATGGAATATTTGCTCCATCTTGAACACCTTGTCCAGACAATTCTGTACCAGCTCCCCAATTAACACTCCAAGAACTATTTGCTCTAAATTTAGCACCACCATTATTAGAAACAACTAAATCTTTTATTGACCATTGATGAGGATCAAAAGAAGATTGAGTAAGTAAAGTACTACCACTCCATCCATTTAAATCACCAGCTATATCAATAGTAGAATAAGAATTCATAACTCCACTATATGCATTTATAGTATAAGTTTTAGCTGATAAATCAACTTCCAATGTAGAATAACCCGAAGAAATACTAATTGCACTTGGATCTGGATCTTGTTCTGTTGGTCTTAAAATTAATGAATTTGGTCCATTAGTCCCCCATTGCGGAGCCCATTGTCCTAAAACTTCTAATAATTTAAAATAACCGGAATTAAATTTCCCTGTAAAATAGAATTTACTTGTTGTATTTGGATCTCTGAATAAAGCTTGATTATTATTATTATTATTCCAAGTTCCATCTATAGTAGTAGCATCACCTACTAAAAATAAGTTTTTAAATGCTATATAAGGAGTAACTTTTATCGTAACAACATCTGATACTTTAGTAATTGTTCCTCCTGTAGATTGAGTTGTTGCACTTACTCTTACATCAATTTCTGATTCAACTCCTGCCTGAACTCCAGTTTTAAGAACGGCGTCATTCAGCATTTTGTTTGTCCAATCATAATATTTTGAATTGGATGTGCTACCTGCACTTTGGAAATCTGTTTGTCCTTTTTTTGCAACTTCTATTTTATATGTCACACTTGCTCCATAATTATCATAATCATCCCAATTTACTGTCGTTACAACACCATCAGGATTTGAACTACTCAAAACAAATGCGCTACCGGAAGTAGGCGTTTTAATTACAGGAGCATTAGCCGGATAAGTGGTTACTGAAAATGAAATAGTATTGGAAACTGTAGATCCAGATTCAATTCTGATATAAGCAATTTGAGAAGCATAAGGGCTTAATCCTGCTTGAAGCATTGCTGTATTCAATGCTTTGATAGTAGTTTTAAAAGTATTGGTAGTAGAAGTTCCCAATTGTACTTTAGTTGAAAA
Source organism: Chryseobacterium sp. HNCC26DJ241 (assembly GCF_057180505.1). Taxonomy (NCBI): domain Bacteria; kingdom Pseudomonadati; phylum Bacteroidota; class Flavobacteriia; order Flavobacteriales; family Weeksellaceae; genus Chryseobacterium; species Chryseobacterium sp. HNCC26DJ241. The sequence goes on from NZ_JBXUGL010000001.1 coordinate 91,195, forward strand.
ATCTTGCTTAGATGATATTACAATAGAATAATTACCTGAACTAGCACCTTTTTCCCAAGTTAAAATAAATGGATTATTATCCATACTTGGATAAAGAACATTACTTCCTAAAGTAGTATCATTGAGCTTAAAGGATGGTTCCTGAGAAGTCCAGTCTCTATCCGCATCATTGTTACAAGAGATAATAACAAAAGATGCTACTAATGCTACGAATAAATATTTAAATATATTTTTCATTTTATTAAATTAAAAATTAAAAATTACAGGAATTAAAAAATTATATTTTGGTAATTTTATAAGTACCTGCTTTCAGATTTACCGTAATCTTATACGAACTTCCGTCACCTACAAATTTGATATTACCATTATCCCCTTTTGGTCCTAATAATCGTGAATCTCCTTGAGAAGAAATATTTCCCCACTCTAATGCTCCAAAAGATTTTTGTCCTAATATTTTAAATTCTGCATCTGCAGGCAAAGTAGTTGTAAATTCAAAAACGCCTACTCCAGTTTGGGTCATCGCTAAGGCATTTTCAGCAACCCAATTAATTCCTGCAATATTTCCTACAACATAGACTTCTGGAAAATCGAAATTTGGAATAGGTGAAGCAGTGATTGCAAGCGAACGAGCATCCGATGCATCAATTGCAATTTTATAAATACCTGTTGTTCCAGTAAATTTCATATTCTCATCCCCATCTTGAACTATCGTACTAGGAACTTGTTTAAAATATTTATATGAAGCTCTTGTTCCAGCCTGATCTATACTATAGTTCAAAGGATTCCAGTCTTGTTGTCCTAAGAATCTGAAGGGTTGTCCACTTTCAAGATATGTATAGATATAAGACATGTTATCTTTTTTATGAAGTATTTGAGCACTACTAGCATTCCAGCCTACATAACTTGCTGCACCTACTAAATAGAAATCAGGATATACAAGAACATAAGGAGTAATCATTAATGATGTTATATTAGAAATTTGTTGAGAAGATTCTGTTGTCCCAATATATGCCTTTACTCTTAAATACATTTTCTTGGAAACAGTAGGATCAGTAATTCCTACACCTGCAGCAGCATTATTCATTTGTTCAACAGTAAAAGTTGCTGATTTTAATGACTGAGGAAAAGTTCCTAAAATAAAAGGTTTAGCAAAATTTTCTGTACTAGAAGCTTCAACTTTATATTTGATCTCTGTAGGTAAAGAGTAACTTGCAGCATCCCATTTAACAGTCAAAGCAGGATTTTTTGGAAAATTTCCGTCAAGAACTAGGGATTCTGTAGAGAGATCCATTACAACTGGAGAACCATTTGGCTCTATTGTCAATTGTTCTCTATCATCGCATGATATAATACCGATAAGCATTAAAACTGCAAAGATTATTTTATATACAATATGATTTTTCATTTTAAATTTATTTTTAATGAAATTAATAACCTGTATTTTGAGAAAGATTACTATTTATGTTAAGATATTTGTTTGGAATTGGGAAAAGAGTTCGATAATCTGGCAAACTATTTCCATTAATAGAGCCTCCTTTCCATTGCCAATTGTATCCAGATAAATATTTTCCGAATCGTATTAAGTCTTGACGTCTATGTCCTTCCCAATATAATTCTCTTCCACGTTCATTCAATATAAAATCTGCATTTAAAGCTGATTGTAAAACAGTTGGAGCTCCAGCTCTTGTTCTAAGTGCATTTACATAGTTTAAGGCTGTAGTTATACTTCCTTTACCATTTACAACTGCCAATTCAGCGTACATTAGATATGCATCTGCCATTCTAAATAAAGGAAAATCTGCATCCGTAAAATTAGAATCGCTACCATTTGCACCAGTTGAAGTCTTATTTGAGAATTTTATAAGTTTTGTTCCCTGAGCAAATTTAGAATAATCAGAAATAAATGCAGGATCTGTATTTCCTGAAACAGTCATAACACGAGGGTCAGTTCCTACTGATCCTATAAATTCTTGTCTTACTCTAAAGCCTTGCCATCCAAAATCTATTCCCAACGTAGCTCCCACTTCGTTTGTACAGCTTGCATGAATTAAGTAAGTTGTACCACCGTACGTTTTAGTTTTAATTCCATCAAAAGCTATTGGAAATATTATTTCATTCTGCGCTCCGTTCGTATTGTTATCTGCCTTGAATAAATTAGCATAAGGAATCGATGCTATTGAATATGAAGATCCAATTACCTTTTCAACTTCTGCTAATGCTTCTGAACTTTTATCTTGTCCTAAATATACTTTTGCATTAAGATATAATTTTGCTTTTAGCATCCAAGCTGCTGCTTTGTCTGCTCTACCATATTCATTTGTTTTTGGAGCAGCTAAATCTGCATCTATAGCATTGAGTTCACCGATAACATAATTGAATACATATTCTCGAGATTGCATCTGAGGAACTGTACCAATAGGATCATTTTCTGTAGCAAAAGGCATTTTACCATAGATATCAATAGCATGATACAATGTTAAAGCTCTTAAAAACCTTGCTTCTGCTCTAAAAGTTTTTATTTGTGCCTTTAAGTCTGCGGAAACACCCCTTGAATTCAATTTTTCATCTGTTGTTTCTCTTAAAAATTCGTTAACCAATCCTACTTGAAAAAAAACTCTTGCAAAAAAAGCTTCGTTGAAAACATTATCAGCATTCCAAGTATTGAAGTTAAGATCTCTGATTGTAGGATTGTCACTTTCTCCCCAAGCAATAATAGCTTCGTCGGTAGTGAGCTCTTGTAATTGCCAATATCCTCTTAAATATTGAGAAAAACCTTCATTTGGACCTCCATCTGCTTCAGAACCTAAATCTGAATTACCTGTTGGTGATGTTTGTCCTGTTACAGCCAATCCTGCATAAATTTTAGCCAAAAATTGTTTGTATGAAGCCGGATTAGCATAAAACTGTTCAGATGTAAATAGCTCATCATCATTTACTTCTACATCAAGATCATTAAGACAAGATGAGGTAGTGAAAAGAAATAAGCCAGCTATTGCTAAGTTTCTTAATTTTAATATATTAAATCTCTTAATTTTCATTTTGATTAAATTTTAAAAATTTGCATTAATACCTAAGGTAAACATTCTTGCTCTCGGATAGATTGTTGAGTCTCTACCATCGTTAAATACTTCCGGATCTATATTTTTATATTTTGTAATGATGAGTACATTTTGTGCCGCACCGTATACTCTTAAAGAAGTGCTATTTCCTATAAATTTATTGAATGTATATCCTAAAGTAACATTATCTAATTTTACAAAACTTCCATCTTTCACATAATAATCAGATACTTTGTAAGTAGTAGAAAAATGCGTATCACTAAAACTTACTGGGGAGTTATTAATAGTATTATCAACTGTATTTATGATATTTCCTAATTGTGATCTATCTGCAGATATTTGGTCATAGACATAATTTCCTATACTTGCTCTCCAACCCATAGAAAAATCCCAATTTTTATAGGTAGCATTGGTTAAAAATCCCATAGTAACATCTGCCTGTGGTTTTTTATATATATATTTATCGGCAGTTGTAATTTGTCCATCTCCATTTCTATCTACATAAGCACCCTCTATAGGATTTCCATTAGAATCATACACTTGTTGATAAACATTAAATGCATAAGGAGAATATCCTTCAGTAAAGGTTTGAACAAAACCACCTAAACCAACTCCTCCTTTATCAATTTTGTCAATCTGTAAATCTTTAATTTCAATTTTATTGTATGATAAATTATAATTGAAATTCAAAGTAAAGTCTTCATTTTTTACAGCTTTTACATCCAACCCAAAATCTACTCCTCTTGATTGTAAATTACCAATATTTCTTGGTCCAATTATTCTTAAATTTTCTAATGGACCTTCCGGAACAATAGATAATAAATCTTTGGTATCTGCCAAATAGAAATCTAAGGTACCTTTGATTCTATTATTAACAAAACCAAAATCCAATCCTAAATTATACTTTGTACTTTCTTCCCATTTAAGATTGTCGTTATATCCATTAGGTTTTGCAATTTGATAAAAAGTATTACCAAGCTGATAGTATAATGTAGAAGAAACATCATAAGTTTTAAAATATTCATATCTATAAATACCTATATCCTGATTTCCTATTTTACCAACACTTGCTCTTAGTTTTAAATCCGAAAGCGTAGAATTTCCTTTAAGAAAATTTTCTTCTGAAATCTTCCAAGCCGCTGATACACCTCCAAAGTCTCCCCATCTATATGTTTTACTAAAACGAGAAGAGCCATCATGTCTGTAATTAACGGTAACTAAGTATTTATTATCCCAACCAAGATTCAATCTTCCGAAAAATGCCTGTAAATTTTGATCAGGTTTAGAATCTGGATTATAAAAATTATTTTCAGGATTTAAAGAATATAATAATGTATTTCCCGATGATGAACTTACTTTATGATAATTTTGATATTCATATCCACCCAATGCTTCCAAATTAAATTTACCAAATGTCTTAGTATAATTCAATTGGGCATTCATGTTCTTATTCAATAAACTTTCATCTGAAAAAGAATTTTCTCCATAAAAATTAAAAACATTTTTAATCGAATAATATCCATTTCTAGAATATTTATTAGTAGTTACATGTCTATCTATTTCTTTACTGTCAATTCCGGCATTAGCAATTAATCTCAATTCCGGTAAAAAATGGAATTTATATTCCACATTGATATTACCAAAAAATCTTTTAAAATTTTCTACATTACGCTTGTTTCTCAACATACTCACAGGATTGGCAACTCCTTTTGGATTGTATGTTCCTGTAAGAGGGTTGTAAATATTACTCAAAGTTTCATAGTATCCATCATACGCAGAAGTAGAATCATAAACCGGCTGAGTTGGATTATAGGAAATCGCATTTCCTATTGCAGCTTCATCCGCTTTATTGGTAAAAGTATATGAATACGTTCCTGTTAGATTAAACTTCAAATGGTCATCAAAAAATTTCGGACTCAAAGCAAAATTTGCAGTACTTCTTTTAAATCCTGAAGTAATCAACAACCCTGTATTATCCATATTAGCAATAGATAAACGAGCCGGAACTTTTCCAAATAGACTTCCTGATACAGAAGCATTCATCTCAGCAGTAACAGAAGTTTTAAATATTTCCTTTTGCCAATCTGTATTTGCAGTACCCAACTGATTCAAATATATAGGATCTGTAGTGTACTGATTAATCAATCTTCTATACTCATCACCAGAATAAACATCAATTTTTTTAGCTAATGTATTAACTGTTGTATAAGCATTAATAGAAGCTCTCAATCTTTTGCCTCCTTTTTTGGTGGTAATAAGAATTACACCATTGGATCCTCTAGAACCATAAATTGCTGTAGAAGCAGCATCCTTCAAAATAGAAAAAGACTCTATGTCATTGGGATTGATTGTTGACAAGGAAACTCCATCAAGAGGTAAATCATCCACTACTAATAAAGGATCATTACTAGCATTGAGAGAAGAACCTCCTCTTACTCTGATTGTTGCTTCATTACCTGGTGTACCGGATTGCGTTATAACCAATCCGGAAGAGCGTCCATTAATGAGACCTTCAGCCGTTTGTACCGCTCCTTTGTTAAAATCTTCGGTAGATAATGCAGTAATAGATCCTGTCAGATCTGTTTTTTTCTGCTTACCATAACCAACCAAAACCACTTGCTCAATCTCTTTTGTTTTCAATGAGTCGGCTTGTGCGTGCATCATTGTCCCTGCTATGAGAAATGCAGGAGCAATTTTCAAAACTTTAGTATAGTTTCTCACAAAAAATAAAATTTAAGGATTAATATTCATTTCTTTTTCCCCGCCTTTTTTTGGAAAAAAACGGCCTTCTAATTTATAATTTTTTCATAATGCGTTAAAAAAAATTTAACTTTTTGTAATTTTATTTTAAAAAAGATAAATAACAGTGAGCTTAAAAAAAATACAAAATATTGAAAATCAATTAATTAAATGAAAGCAATTTTTTAAGAGAATTTTTTAGTTTTAACACTTATTCAAACAAATGTTTAACGTTTTTTAATTAAAGAAACTATATTATCTACTTTTCATCTTAGACATTACCATTTTCTTTTCATCTAATTTCAACTTATATTTGCAAAAATTACTATTTAGAATGTCAAACAAAAAAATGATTACGGCGGCTTTGCCTTATGCAAACGGACCGGTTCATATAGGACATTTGGCAGGAGTATATATTCCGGCAGATGTTTATGCAAGATTTCAGAGAAGATTGGGAAAAGATGTAGCGTTTATCTGCGGAAGCGATGAACACGGAATTCCTATTACTATAAGAGCAAAAAAAGAAGGAGTTACACCACAAGATATTGTGGATAAATATCACGAAATCATCAAAAAATCTTTTGCCGATCTGGGAATTTCTTTTGATGAATATTCCAGAACTACTTCCAAAAAACATTACGAAACCGCTTCGGAATTTTTCAAAACAATGTACGAGAAGGGAAAATTTACCGAAGAAATTTCCGAACAATATTTTGACGAACAAGCCGGAGAATTTTTAGCTGACCGATACATTGTAGGAACTTGCCCAAATTGTGGAAACGAAAACGCTTACGGAGATCAATGTGAAAAATGTGGTTCTACTCTTTCTCCATCTGAATTGATAAATCCAAAATCTATGTTGAGTGGAAATGTTCCCGTTTTGAAAGAAACAAAAAATTGGTATTTACCATTAAATGAATACGAAAGTTTCCTTAACGAATGGATCATTGAAGGTCACAAAGAAGATTGGAAACCCAACGTTTACGGACAGGTAAAATCTTGGCTGAACGATGGTTTAAAGCCTCGTGCAATGACCAGAGATTTGAATTGGGGAGTTCCGGTTCCGCTTCCAAATGCTGAAGGAAAAGTATTGTATGTGTGGTTTGACGCACCCATTGGTTACATTTCTTTTACCAAAGAATGGGCTGAAAAAAATGGAAAAGACTGGAAAGAATATTGGCAAAGTGAAGAATCTGATTTGGTACATTTCATTGGAAAAGATAATATTGTTTTTCATTGTATTATTTTCCCTGCAATGATGAAGGCTCACGGAGATTTTGTGATGCCGAAAAATGTTCCCGCTTTTGAATTTTTAAATCTTGAAAACGATAAAATTTCCACTTCAAGAAACTGGGCAGTTTGGGCTCATGAATATGTGGAAGATTTTCCCGGACAGCAAGACGTGTTGAGATATGCGCTACTTTCTTCTGCTCCGGAAACAAAGGATAACAATTTTACTTGGAAGGATTTTCAAACAAAGAACAATTCGGAATTGGTAGGAATTTTCGGAAACTTTATTAATAGAGTTGCGGTTTTAATTCATAAATATTATGATGGAATTGTTCCTCAAGGTGATGCAAATGCTCCTGAATTACAAGAAATCAACAAATCAGCAAAAGAAATTTCGGGATTTTTGGAGAATTATGAATTCAGAAATTCTTTATCAGCTTTAATGAATTTAGCCCGTTTCGGAAACCAATATTTGCAAACAGAAGAACCTTGGAAAACCATTAAAGACAATCCAGAAAAAGCGGCAAATTCTTTATTTGTCGGAGCTCAGATTGCAGTTGCATTGGCTCAATTGTGTGAACCATTTATGCCTTTCAGTTCAGAAAAATTATTGAATATGTTCAATATTGAAAAAGCAAACTGGAGCGATATTGAAACAAAATCTGTTTTTATTGAAACAGGTCACAAAATCAACGAAGCCTCTCTTCTTTTCTCAAAAATTGAAGATGAAACGATTGAATTTCAAATTCAAAAACTAGAAAATACCAAACAAAACAATAAAAAAACCAACCCTAACGCAAATCCTATGAAAGACGAAATCTCTTTTGATGATTTTACGAAAATCGACCTAAGAACAGCCACGATTTTGGAAGCTGAAAAAGTAGAAAAAGCCGACAAATTGCTGAAACTAAAAGTAGACACAGGTGTTGATGTAAGAACTGTTGTTTCTGGGATTGCAGAAAGTTTTACTCCGGAAGAAGTAATCGGAAAGCAAGTAATGATTTTATTGAATCTTGCTCCAAGAAAAATCAGAGGAATTGAATCTCAAGGAATGTTATTACTCACTACAAAACCTGATGGAAAATTAAGTTTCGTAACTCCAGACGAAAAGGTAGAAAACGGAATTGAGATTGGATAAATTTTTTATATTTACACATCAAAATATAAACTATGAAAAATCTTATCTTAATTGCTTTTTTTGTAGGAGTTTCTATCCAAGCTCAAAAAAAAGATTTTGAAAAATTTCTGACAGATAAAGAAAATAATTCATACTCTTTCAAGCTGGATAAATCGGAAAACGATAATGTTTGGGGATGGTATAAAATTGATTTTAGTCCAAATGATGCTTTCCTGAAATCGTCGGAATTTTATATTCATATAAAATGTTATGAAAAATCTGCTGCAATACTAAATTATATTCATACTGGGAAAAATAATGAGATAGAAAAGAAGAAGGTAAAATCCACTGAATATAAGAAGATTTTGAGAGAAGATACTCTTCATAAAATTTACGACCAGCAATGTGCTAAATAATTGTAAATAAAAAAGATTTTGGAAAATTTCCAAAATCTTTTTTATTTTTATGGAATGAATATGCTTTGGGTATATTCAAAAATAAAATATGAGAAAGATAGATCTACTTTTCGCTGAATATGCCGAAAGCCACAGAAACTCGACTAATAAGTTGATTCATTGGATTTGTGTTCCGTTGATTTTCTGGACTATTATTGGCTTTATTTCTCTTATTCCTGCTCCACATTTTTGCGCTCAATATTTTGGTTGTATCAGCATTGTAAGTCTTATAGCAATTTCGTTGGTTACCATTTTCTATTTCAGATTATCTTGGAGAATAGCAATTATCATGGTTTTTCTCATGCTTCTTATGGAACATTTTGCTTATGCCGTAAATATTCATTTCGGGAAAAAATCGTGGATCGTATATTTATCTGTTTTTATTATTACTTGGATTTTGCAATTTATCGGCCATAAAATTGAAGGCAAAAAACCAAGTTTTCTCAAAGACATTCAATTTCTTCTGATTGGCCCAATTTGGTTATTGCATTTTATAATGAAGAAAATCGGAATAAAATACTAATACTTATACCGAATTCATCATTTTCCTAATACAAACACAGCCGGAATTTTATGAAGTTCCGGTTTATTTTTTTGCCAATCTTTGATGCCTAAAGTTTTGATAAATTCTTCTGTGGGATGATTGATGTTTGCAGCAATACAAAGTTTCGTATTTGGTGAAAGAAATTTAATTAAATCTTCTATAAGCTGATTATTTCGATACGGCGTTTCCATGAAAATCTGGGAATAGCCCGTCTTCTGAACCTGATTCTCCAAAAACTGAATTTTTTGTTTTTTTTCAGATTTATCAATAGGAAGATAGCCATGAAATGTAAACTGTTGCCCATTGAAACCACTGGAAATCAAAGCCAAAATAATGGAGGAAGGTCCGTTAATCGGAATTACTTTTATATTGTTTTCATGGCACCATTTTACCATAATGTTTCCGGGATCGGCAATGCATGGAAGTCCGGCTTCGGAAAGCAACCCAAAATCCTGCCTTTCCTTCATCAATTTTTGGGCTTCCTTTAAATCAGAATTTTCGGAATATTTATCCAATAAATATAATTTCAGTTCCGATTGCTTTTTTTCAGGTGCAAAAAATTTAATCACTTTTCTTGCCGTTTTTTCATTTTCCACGAAGAAATAATCGGTCTTTAATAGATATTCTTTTACAACCGGAGCAAAATATTCAATCGGAGATTCTTCGGATAAATAAGCAGGAAGGAGAAACAGCATTTTATCGTTTTTTAGTTCGTTCTTTCAGTGAAGGTTGTGGAAAATATTCGGTTAAGTCCATAGAAAAAGTAACGGAAGTAATTTTCCATTGCCCATTAATTTTCATAAGTGTCCAGATTTCTTTACCCCAATTTTCCATTTTTCCATCGTACCAAAAACTGTAGTCAAAATTGGCAGAAGCTACTGAGCCGTCTTCAATTATTTTAATATTATCAAATTTTTCTTCAGATTTATTATCTTTTTTGATGAACTTGATAAAACTTTTATAATTATCCGTAAAATAACTGATGCTTTCAGGCTTTTTCTCCAAACGTTTTTTTTGCGTTTTATCTTTATATATTCCCTGCCATAAAACAGGCTCCTGAAAAAGGGAAACAAACTTTATACTATCTCCTGTTTTTAGACATTGCATAAAATCATCCATTGTTTTTCGAATCGCAGTTTCATCTTTACTTTGTGAAAAGAAAAAACTACTCATCAACAAAAACAATACAACTACATATTTCATTTACTTTAAAATTTTGTTTTTAGTTTGTGGATATTATCATACAATAACAAATCGCAGCAAAAGATTTTATTGGCGAATTTATAAAAAAATGCTCGTGGAAAAAATAATGTTTGGATAAAGTTCAAAATTTTTAAAATAGATATAAGTTTCGGCTAAAACCAACTCTTCATTATTTTTTTAACGGGCTAAAGCCCGTTCCTATTGATATTTTTGATCCAAACTTCTATATTCATTAGTATTTACTTAACAATTCAAGTACGATTAAAACCCCAAATTTTTGTTAGAATTATAAACTCAAAAACGATACCCAACTCCCAACATCCCTTTTCCGGTCACGTTACTACTGTCATAATAATCATTTTTGTTACCCAATCTTCTTGCAATACCAAAACTTGCCTCAAAAATGATATTCCTTTTTGTAGTCCATTTTCCTCCAAGACCGATTCCGGCACCTATTGTTGTTCTTTGTTTTTCCTCCTTTGTAGAAATTGAAGTACCATTATAGACAAAATAAGAGTTTTCAAGAGTGTGAGTAACAGGTACAAAACCTTCTACAAAAAATCCGCAAGCATATTTTTTTCCAAAATAGATTCTGTAAAAGGGAGAAACTTGCCAAAATCCGCCACTATCTTCAGTAGATTTTCCCAAATAAAAAAATGTATTGACTCCAATTCCGGAATCTTTTTTCAAAAGTCTTTCGTAAGAAATGTTTAAAAAAGATCCTCCAATCAATTCAAAAGGACTTAGCATAACATCATTTTTTTGTGTGGCAGATACACTTTCATTTTCTGAAATTTGTGCTTTACTATCTATTGCGAATCCTGACAATAGTAGTGTAAAAATAAAAATTGTTTTCTTCATAATGATTGATTTTTTATTACTCTAAAATTACTTTGTCAGTATGAGCAAAAAAATAATCATAATTAAGAAATGAATGGCTTATAGTTAAACAAAAAAAAATCTCAAAGTGAAGACTGTTTTTGTTTTTTATAGAAAGATGTTTTTGTTTTTGAAAAAAATTCGGGTGTAACTCCGAGATATGTTGCAATTATTTTATCTTTCACCCGATGGTTTATTTCGGTAGAATCATTTAGAAATTTTTCTACTCTTTGTCGCTGATTCAGTGTATTCATAAACTGAAAATGCTGCAAATTACGATTAACAAATTGTTCCAGAATTTTAGAGTATAAACTTGTGAGAATATGAGAGGTATTGAGAATATTATAAAAATTATGACGCGAAATGCTTAACAAAAGAGTATCCTCCAAACATTGTATATTCTCATTATTAGGCTCTTGACCTGAGAAAGAAATCAGATTTGTACAAAATTCGTTTTCAAAAATAAAAGTTCTTGTAATTTCTGTTGCATGAACATTAAAATAAAAAATACGTAATACTCCTTTCAAAACAAAAAATATCCTGTCGCAATCTTCTTTTTCGCTTATGATAATGGTATTCTTTGTATATTTTTTAATCGTAAAATTTTCTGAAATTAATTTTTTTTCAAATTCAGGAATTTCTCCGTTCATTGAGATTCGTTCCCATATTTTTTCAACATTCATGCAAAAAATTTTACCCAAATATATAGAAAAATCGCGTCAAATATTTACATAAAATGCTTACCAAAAAAGTGGATTTATAAATTCTGGTTTAAGAGTTTTTTAGAAATATTTTCACAAGCCTTATCCAATAGCTGGAATACTTTTTCAAAATCTTTCATACTTCCCCAATACGGATCGGGAACTTCACCGGAAGCATGGTTTATATCTGCATATTCTAATAACAATGCAACTTTTTGTCTTTGCTCTTCATTTTCAGATAGAGAAACTACATCTTCATAATTATTAATATCCATACAGAAAATTTTATCAAAATTTTCCAAATCCTTTTTAGAAATCGGTCTTGAATATTGTCTTGAAATATTAATTCCGTGATTCGATGCTGTTTCAATAGCTCGTTTATCAGGATGTTCTCCTTCATGCAATGAAATAGTTCCGGCAGAATCTACCATAAAACTATCTGGAAGTTTGGATTTCAGAATTCCTTCTGCAAGAGGACTTCTGCATATATTTCCGAGGCAAACCATCAATATTTTCATAGGTATTGAATAAATAAGTTCCGAAGTAATGAAAAAATGAAGAATATTACTATCCTTCATTTATTTCTTTATGCTCAATTTTACAATTTAATTATTGCTTTATTTTCTCCGTAAGTTCTTTTACGTATTTTTTAATTTCCTTGTCAATTTTGGAAATATCTTTTATTGTTTCGCAGGCGTACATTACCGTAGAATGATCTTTTCCGCCCATTTCTTCCCCAATTTTAGTAAAAGTGGAATTGGTGTATTCTTTTGCAAAATACATCGCCAATTGTCTTGGAAGTGCGATTTCTCTTCTTCTGGTTTTAGAAAGAAGATCTTCTCTCTTTATTCCGAAATATTCGCAAACCACCTCCTGAATATACGGAATATTGATGATTTTCTTTTTATTGGAAGCAATTTTGCTGATCGTTTCCTTTAAAAGTTCAAGAGTTAGATCCGATTTATAAATGGTGGAATATGCAATCACAGAATTGATAACACCTATTAAATCTCTTACACTGCTTTTCACTTCAGTAGCCAAGAAATCCAACATATCATCGGTAAGAACAATTCCGTCTCTGCTTAGTTTATCTACAATAATTTTTCTTCTGGTATCAAAATCAGGAGCTTTGATTTCCGCAGTAAGTCCCCATTTGAAACGGGAAACAATTCTTTCCTGCGTATCCATGATATCAACAGGAGCACGGTCGGAAGTCAAAATAATTTGTTTTCCGTTCTGGTGCAAATAATCAAAAATATGGAAAAAACTATCTTGCGTTGCAGATTTTCCTGATAAAAACTGAATATCATCAATGATAAGAACATCCACCATTTGATAGAAATTGGCAAATTCAGTTTGCTTATGAGCTTTAGCTGCAGATACAAATTGCTGAATAAATTTTTCTGAAGAAAGATATAAAACTACTTTATCCGGAAATTGATTTTTTACTTCCAAACCAACTGCGTGACCAAGATGCGTTTTTCCTACACCAAAACCTCCGTGCAAAAATAAAGGATTGAAAGCCGTTGCTCCCGGTCTTTTGGCAATAGATTTTGCCACAGTTGCCGCAAATTTGTTGCATTCTCCTTCTACATAATTGTCAAAGGAAAAATCAGCTTTCAGATTAGAATCAATATTTACTTTTTTGATTCCCGGAACTACAAACGGATTTACAATATTATTTTGGAAGTTGTGAGGCAAAGTTTCCTGAATTTTTGGTTTGGAAACGGTATTTCCTTTTACATTTACAGTAATAGGTTTTTCCTTTCCGGAAGGTTTGTTTTCCATTACAGAATACCAAAGTTTCACTCCCTTTCCGAAATTTTTTTTCAAAGCAGCAGATAGCAAAGACAAATAATTGTCTTCGATATATTCTTTATAAAAATCGCTTGGAACCATCAATGTAAGATTATTGTCCACCAAAGAAACTGGTTGAACTTTATCAAACAATAGGTCAAAAGAATTTTCAAGCTTTTTTATGTCAGAATTTTCCTCTGCCGCATTGAGATTATCCTTCATAAAGTGAAGACATTTCTCCCAAATTAATACTAAATTTTCGTTCATGTTTCAACTGCAATTTGTCGGTTAGGTGATTAGTTTTTATAGGAAATACAAATATGAAAATTAAAATTATTAAAAAAAAACTTTTGATGTATTGATTTTTTAAAAATATATTTGTATGTCTTATTAACCACTTAAAATGATACATACAACTCACACATTACGAGTTCGTTACGGAGAAACTGATCCTATGAAATACGTCTATTACGGAAACTACGCAGAGTATTTTGAAGTAGCCCGAGTAGAACTTTTCAGACGCCTTGGATTGTCTTATGACGAGATCGAAAAACGAGGAGTTTGGCTGCCCGTTTCCGAATATAAAATTAAATATCTGAAACCAGCACTTTATGACCAAAATCTTGAGATCCATACCTATATCAAAAAAATTCCGGGAGTAAAGATCGAATTTGAGTATGAAATCTATAATGAGGATCATCAAAAAATTACTGAGGCTTCCACTACTCTTTTCTTTCTGGATTCAGAAACGAATAAAATTATAAAATGTCCTGACTATCTTTTGAAATTGATTGAAAAAAATTGGAATGAATTATAAGTATTATACTACAACTATAATACAGTTCCGATTTCAACTTCATAAGGCTCTTTTCCTTTTTCAAAAATTCGGGTACTTTCCGTTCCTTCAACGGTGATTTTATTTCCAATTCTGCGAATCCAATTTCCTTCACGAAGTCCGACAACTTTTATGTCATTCTGTGCTAAAAATTCTTTGATTCGAGTTTCTCTTGTCTCACCATTATGTTTCAAATCCGGATTTGGGTCTAAATAATGTGGATTGATATTAAACGGAACCAAACCCATACATTCAAAACTTGGCGGATACACAATCGGCATATCATTCGTTGTTTTCATATTGATCCCACCAATATTGCTTCCGGCACTGCAACCAAGATACGGTTTCCCTGATTCTACATTTTTTTTCAAAATATCCATCAGATTGTTTTCATGCAATGTTTTCACCAAAAGAAAGGTATTTCCGCCACCCGTAAAATATCCTTTTGCCGAATTAATTGCCGAAATTTTATCTTCAAATTCATGAAGACCTTTTACCTTTATTCCAATTTTAGAAAAAAAATCTGCCGCTTTTGCTGTATAATTTTCATGAGAAATTCCTCCCGGTCGTGCAAAAGGAATGAAAAGAATTTCATCAGTTTCTTTATAAAGTTCTATAATTTCATCTTTGAGATATTCTAAATATTCACCACTGAAAAGCGTGGATGTAGAAGCAAGAATAATGTTCATTTTTATTTTATATTTAATTTTCTTCCAAAAAAAACAGTTTCTCCTTTTAGATACCTGATTATTTTTTTCAATGCTTTGTTAAGATTTCAGTTTATAGATACTAAAGACCATTTTCAAGATTACAGGAAAATTTCATGTTCGGACAAATTTAGAAAATAGTTATGTTATGCTAGAAAATTCTGTCTGCTTTTAATGCTGAAAAATATTTTTTATTTCTGATTTCCATGTGAGAAACTATTGAACTATCTTTGCGAAAAATCAAAAACAATATGAAATTTTTTATTGATACTGCTAATCTTGACCAAATAAAAGAAGCTCAGGATTTAGGAATTTTAGATGGTGTTACTACCAATCCTTCCTTGATGGCAAAAGAAGGAATCAGCGGAAACGAAGCTATAAAACAACATTATAAAACCATCTGCGAAATTGTGGACGGAGATATTTCTGCGGAAGTTCTTTCTACAACATACGAAGAAATGATAAAAGAAGGTGAAGAATTAGCAGCAATTCATCCGAATATTGTGGTGAAAATCCCAATGATAAAAGACGGTGTAAAAGCGTTAAAATATTTTTCTAATAAGGGAATCAAAACCAACTGTACTCTAATTTTTTCAGCGGGACAAGCATTACTGGCTGCAAAAGCCGGAGCTACTTATGTTTCACCATTTTTGGGAAGATTGGACGATGTTTCTACGGACGGACTGAATTTAATTGAAGAAATCCGTACTATTTACGATAATTATATGTACGAAACCGAAATTTTGGCAGCATCTATCAGAAGCTCTATGCATATTATCAATTGTGCGAAAATTGGTGCAGATGTTATCACTTCTCCACTTGCTCCGATCTTGAGTTTATTAAAACATCCTTTAACGGATAATGGTTTGGCGCAGTTTATTGCGGATTCTAAGAAGTTGGTGTAGATTTTAATAATTTATTGGATAAATAAATACAAAAACCGAATTGAAATCGGTGATGTTTTTGATGCAAGGCAGAATCCAATAAAAATTAAAAACAAAAACTCCTGAAAATTTTTCAGGAGTTTTTGTTTTTTAAGCCTTCGAATAATTCTCAAAAAACAACGGAATACTTTCAATACCTTTATAGAAATTGAATAATCCGTAATGCTCATTCGGAGAATGAATGGCGTCAGAATCCAAACCAAATCCCATTAAAACCGATTTCGCACCTAAAACTTTCTCAAACATTGCCGTAATCGGAATACTTCCACCACCTCTGTACGGAAGAACTTCTTTTCCAAAAGCCGTTTCCATAGCTTTTTTAGCCGCTAAAAATTCTTTTGTTTCGGTGGGTAAAACATAAGGCATTCCTCCATGATGTGGAGTTACCTTTACTTTTACATTTTCTGGAGCAATTTTTTCAAAATATTTTGTGAATTTCTCCGTGATTTCTTCCGGAGTTTGATATGGAACCAAACGCATAGAAATTTTTGCAAATGCTTTGGAAGGAATCACAGTTTTTGCACCTTCTCCTGTATAACCTCCCCAAATTCCGTTGCAATCCAAAGTCGGACGAATAGAAGTTCTTTCCAAAGTGGTGTATCCTTTTTCACCTTCTACTCCATTCAAACCGATGGATTTTTTAAATTCTTCAGGATTGTCTTTCAACTTGTTCATTTCTTTTCTTTCTTCATCAGAAACTACTTCTACATTGTCATAAAATCCATCAATAGTAATATGTCCGTCTTCATCAATTAATTTAGCAATCATTCTACTTAAAACATGGATCGGATTTGGAACTGCACCTCCGTAAAGTCCGGAATGCAAATCACGATTCGGACCTTCCACTTCTACTTCTACATAGCTTAAACCTCTTAAACCAGTGGTAACGGTTGGTTGTTCATTAGAATAAATATGAGTGTCGGAAATCAGAATGCAATCGCAGGAAAGTTTTTCTTTATTTTCATTTACCCAATCTCCCAAACTTACAGAACCGACTTCTTCCTCTCCTTCCAAAATAAATTTCACATTACAAGGAAGCGCATTGGTTTTCATCATGGCTTCAAAAGCTTTCAAATGCATGAAGAATTGACCTTTATCATCAGCTGAACCTCTTGCAAAAATAGCCCCTTCCGGATGAAGTTCTGTTTTTTCGATATACGGTTCAAACGGAGGTTTTTTCCATAAATCCAAAGGATCCGGCGGTTGAACATCGTAATGACCGTAAACCAAAACTGTCGGAAGGGTTGCATCTAAAATTTTTTCTCCGAAAACAATCGGATATCCTTTTGTCTCACAAACTTCTACATTATCGGCACCTGCATTTTTCAGATGTTCGGCTACCACATCGGCACATTTCAGGACATCATTTTTATACGCAGAATCTGCACTGATAGAGGGAATTCTTAAAAGTTCAAATAATTCATCTACAAAGCGTTGCTTATTTTGATGGATGTAATTAAGGGTTTCTTGCATTTCAAATTTAATTTTGCTAAAAATAAAAAAAATGTCCCGCTATTGCAAGACATTCAGTATATGTTTTTGATTTCGATTAGTGATGTTCCACTTTTGCAGAATCTTCAACTTTTGCAACAGCAGTGCTATCTTTTTTAGTCGCTTCGTGATGTTCAGGTTTTGCTTCTACATGTTCAGCAGCAGCATGTTCTCCTTCTTCTGCACCTTGCTCATCATCAGAATATCTTTCAGTACCTTCTTCCAGTTTCAAACGTCCAAGATTTCCTCCTTGTGGTGGTTTTTGACAACTTATAACCAATGCAACTGCAGCTAATGCTAAAATCAATTTTTTCATTCCAAAATTTTTAATGGCTCAAAAATAAGAAATATTGAAGTTTTTAACAAAATTTTTTTTAATATAATATATCACACAAAATAGTTATTGAATTAGAATTTTCAAATCTTGAAATTTGTAAACAATAAAATCAACCTTAAAAATTAAATATTATGAATCCTCCAAATGTAGTTCGTTTTTTTGAAGGAGAAACAACCTCAAAATTAACTCAAATAATTGACGATTTTGCAAAAAAAAATCCGAATTGGGAAATTATATCTGTTTCACATATTGTAGAAGTGGGAGTTAAAATTTCAGTCGCTTGCGTTTTTAAGTTTAGAGATACTGTAAAAAATGTGAATGTAGAATCACAATTGATTGAATAATTACACATTCAGAATCATAAGTTTATGCCTTTATTCTGGACTTTCACACCGATTTTAAAATTATTTTTCCTTTTTTGCTTTGGGTAAAAATCAAATACTTTTCACCGCCATCTTTTAGCTTGTATTTTTTACGGATTTGTTCAGGTGTTAAAGGATGGTTTTTAGAAATAATATTGTATTGCTCTCCTTTTCGAAGTTCTTTAGCGTCAATGGTTTTTACTTCAAGTGTTCTTCCCGGAAAATTTTCAATAGAGTTTTCTGAAGTGTACAAATGTGTATTAGGATGGAGTTTTTTAAGATTAAATTTTTTTGAAACCCAATTGAAACAACCCGCTTTCAAAATAGAATTGTTGAGAATATAAAGATATTTTTGCGGTTCAGAATATTCTACATCTTTTTGTGAAATAATTTCATCAGAAATTTCGAAAGAAAAATCCGGTTCATTCGTATTCAGATTTATACAATGAATCTGTGTTTCTTTCGCCACTGGTTTTGAATTTTCTACTACTAAAATTTCTTTCACATCATTTTTTACGGCAACAATATGAATTTCAGCAATATTATGTAACACAGATATTAAATATGAAATGTCAATCAGTGGAGAAAGTTTGATTAAAATTTTATCCGAAATTTTTAAAAGATTATTCTGAATTTTAAGGACATTCGGGGACAAATCTTCTAAAAGAAATACTTTATTTTTATTGGAATCTCTTCTGGCCGGATCCAAATAAATGACATCAAATTTTTCCTGATTTTCATCGAGAAAATCTTCTAATTTTTGATTGATGAATGTCGCTTTTTTTCCTAAAATCTGCCAGTTGTGCTTTACGATTTCTAAAAGTTCAGAATTTTGCTCGATTAAAGTTGTTTCTTCAAAATTTTGCGACAGAAAATAAGCATCAATTCCAAAACCGGTTGTAAGATCCAATAGTTTTTTACCTTTCACCAAATTTTGTTTATACTGGGATGTAATTTCGGAGGAAGATTGTTCCAAATTCAAATTCGGTGGAAAAACAATGTTTTCTTTCTGCAAAAAAGGGAACTTTTTTTCGGCAACTTTCCTGCCTTTTATCTGCTGAACAATTTCCTGCATCGAGATATTAGGAAACGGAGATTTTTTTAATAACAAAGTATGTAAATCTGTATTTAGATTTTCGTTGATGTAATTTTGAATGCTCTTATTTAATATTTCTTTTCCCACAGATTTTATTAATTTTCTTCCAATATTACATATAAAAAATTAATAGTTGAAAGTATTGCAAATTATTTAGCTTTTTCGATTTGAAAAATTTAAAATTTTTATTAAATAAACAAATTCACATATAAATAAAAATGTATATTTTTAATAAAAAGAATAATATATAAAGAAATTATAGAAATACAATAAAATAATTATTACTTTTATAAAAAACAAAAATGATCATGGAATTAATTAAATGCCCCAAATGCAAAAATAGCATTAGTAATCAAACTGAAATTTGTCCCAAATGTGGTTTCTCACTTCTTAAAATAAAAGATACACCTCTACAAGAAAGTAAAGGAAGAAATCCGCTTGTTTATAGTCCTATTTTAGGTATCCTTTTAGTATTGGCCAAATGTTTTGCTTTTATAACATCTCAACAACCATCAAACTCAAGTGAGATGCCACATATAAATCCCAGCTCGCTGTACTATCCCAATGACGGCTTAAATGATCCTGTTAGTTCATATACGAGTATAGAAAGAGATTCAGCATTAGTTATAGAAAAAAAATACAATTCTTTAAATAATGATTTCAGGGTTTTTGTTATTGATAAACTCGATAAAGAATCAAAAAAAGAATATTCTAAAATTGCCGATCATTTGGATAAAGAGAATGTAAAATTTGAGGATTTTTATGTAGCAATGTTACATGAACAAGAAAATAGCGTTCCTGTTTCCAAAGCTCAGCAAGATCCCTATAATTATCTTGTAAAAGTAAATGAAATTATGTTGAATTTTCAACATAAATATAATATCTCGGACGAAGAATTAAGAAGTATTATCACATTGTTTCTTCAGAATGAAAATGCAAAAAAATTAGTAACCTCAAGATATTAAAATGCACTGAAAAATGACAATACAATAAAAACTATAACAAATAAAGCTGGAATATACAGATTTGTTTATATATCCTAATCTATCATCTTTTATAGAAAATATAATCCGTAATGATTGGCGCAATTCCTGAATTTTTCAGCAAAGCATTGATTTGTCCGCGATGATAAGTAGAATGATTAATCACATGAAAAAGGATTTCAAAAATAGTATTGGTAAAAGCATCACCGGAAGAAGTTTTATAATCAATAGTAGTTTCAAAATCATAGTTTTCAATAATTTTCAAACTATTTCGGAAATTATCATCATTAATATTTTCCCATATTTCTATCGGATTTTCCTGCCAAACGCTAAACGATTTTTCATTCAAAATTCTGGAATTCCAGATTTGATGTGCATTTATCGTATGATTGATTAAAGAAACTGTTTTTGCCTCTACATTTGAAATATTTTCTTTGATCGTCCGAATTATTTCCCCATTTTCATAATGAGTATATTCTAATAAATCTTTGATTTTTTCTTTCATAGTTATTCAAACATTTCAGCCCAACGAACGGGTTTTATTTTGGTTTTATCGTATAATTCTTCTACTGATTTTTTTACTTCTAATTTTGGATAGAGATTTACGCCAATTACTTTTATTTTCCCATCTTCTACCCATTTTTGCTCTGCAACTGCTCTATCATAAATCTCTTTCTGAATTTTTCCGGATTTCAGATTTTCCAAATAGCCTCCCGTTTCTTCTATTTCCAGAAAATAATTCCAAGATTTTTCGGCAAATTGCTGAGTGATATTTTCCACATAATAACTGCCGTTAGAAGCATCTTCAAAAACGTTGATAATGCTTTCGTAAGCAAGAACGATCTGCTGTTTGAAAGAAATTTCTTCAGACAATTCTGTAGCATTTTCCAGTTTATAATTATTAGAAAAAACCGCATCTGCACCACCAATCATGGCAGCAGAAAGCTCTAATGTGGAACGAATCAGGTTGTTTTCTTCATCGTTTTTGGCTTTGTTTCGGAAAGATGTTTCGGCAAAAATGTACGGAATTTCATTAAGTCCAAATTCTTTGGAAAGCTGATTAAAAATAAGTTTCAACGCTCTTACTTTGGCCATTTCAAAAAAATAATTTCCTCCAATTGCTAAACGAAAAATAAGTTTTTTAAGAATTTCAGCGCCAAAAATTTCCACCAAATCTTTAGCTTTCGCCAAAGCAATTGCCAATTGTTGAATAATAGACGCTCCCGCATTCTGATGAAGCGAAATATCTACACAAATGTTTCTTTTAAAATCTTTTGCCAACAATTCTTTTGCTAATTGCTCATTGATATTTGCTTCATTATCATTGAAAACATCAATAAGGGAAAAATACCGATCGGTTTCATTAGGACTGATATGCTCTGCTAATTTTACATTGTTAATGAAAATTGTTTTTTCTTCCAAATTTTCTACATTTTGATCTAGCAAAAATGCAAATACATCCTCTTTAAGATTTTCATTATATCTGGAAACCAAATGTGTGCTTTCTTCTACTTTTGGAAGAATTTCAAAAGATTTTGAAACAGAATTGTAGTATGGTTGTACTATAATGTTTTCCAAGTTTTCTTTGCTAAGAATGCTATAAATATCTTCAGTCTTTAGCTGTTTTTTTACAAGATTCTCCCAATCTTCAAAAGTTGTCGGCTGAAACATTTTCTTAATTTTTTTGGATTAATAAAAACTCTGTTTTATAGAAATTAACACATTGATAAAAAGCAATTTAAGCCAAAATAAAAACGCGATTAATCGCGTTCCTTTATTTCTTAATATTAGTACTATCAGCTACCAGAATGAAAATTTCTTCATTAGGTTTTTTCATAAAATAGTTTTCCCTTGCAAATTTTTCTTTTTCCTTCTTATCATTCATCAGCTTTTTATAGAAATTATCATTCTTTTCATATTCAGTTTTATAATACTGAAGCTGCTTTTCGTACTTATCAATTTCTTTATTTAACTCATTGATTACCAGAAAAGAAGTGCTATCAAAGAAAATCATCCATACCAAAAAAGAAGTAATAGTAATGAAATATTTGTTTAGAATATATTTTCTAAAAAATTTCCATGTTTTGGATGTTGGCTTAATATCTTTTATCAGATCCGGTTCCATAGAAGTTTAATAAACTTTTTTAAGGGAATTATTGATTACAGTAGTCAGAAAATCAATGGCTACATTATTATGTCTCATGTTAGGAACAATAAGATCGGCTTCATTCTTTGATGGCTCTATAAATTCCTGATGCATAGGCTTTAAAGTAGTTTGATAACGATGCAAAACTTCATCCAAATCTCTTCCTCTTTCCTGTGTATCTCTACGAATTCTTCGTATCAATCTTTCATCAGAATCAGCGTGTACAAAAACTTTCAGATCATATTCTTTCAAAAGTTCCGGATTGGTCAAGACCAAAATTCCTTCAACAATCAAAACATTTTTAGGTTCTACTAAAATATGATCTCCCGTTCTGGAATGCGTTACAAAACTATAAAGCGGTTGATGAATTGTTTCTCCTCTTTTCAAGGCTTTAACATCTCTTAAAAGTAAATCGAAATCAATAGATTTTGGATGATCGTAATTTAAAGCCTCTCTTTCAGAAAGCGAAAGATGCTGATTATCATGATAATAATTGTCCTGCGAAAGAACATTTACACCTTCTGCATTCAGCTGTTGAAGGATCTTATTCACTACTGTGGTTTTTCCGCTTCCGGTACCACCTGCAATTCCTATTACAAGCATTGATTTTGTTTTTACAAATATACTACTTTAATAACTTCAAAAAAATTTAAATTTAAGCTGAA
Source organism: Chryseobacterium sp. HNCC26DJ241 (assembly GCF_057180505.1). Lineage (NCBI taxonomy): Bacteria > Pseudomonadati > Bacteroidota > Flavobacteriia > Flavobacteriales > Weeksellaceae > Chryseobacterium > Chryseobacterium sp. HNCC26DJ241. The sequence continues at coordinate 114,485 of NZ_JBXUGL010000001.1, forward strand.
AATTCATTTAAATGAAATTTAAAATAAAAAGTATAACTATCTATATAATAAATATTTAATAAACTCTATTTAAAGCATAAATTAATGTCAGAATCTTTTTTCGATTCCCAAAATATAATACGCTACAGCTATTACTCTTGCCAAAAATTCCCGTGATTGGTTACGATAATAGCTTTCATTTTTATACACATCTTGTGCATCAAAACCCAAAGCATTCATTCCATTATTTCTTGCATAAAACAGAGCTCTGAGATTATGAAAACCCTGAGAAACAATTATAACATTATTCTGCTTGAAAATATTTTTGCAATTATTGATGGATAGCTGAGTTTTAAAACCTTTAGTATCTTCCATTATGATTTCTTCAGGAACACCTTCTTGGTAGATCAGGTATTTTTTCATAGCGGCAGGTTCATCATAACCTTTGCTTTTTTCGCCGCTTACCAGTATTTTTTTAATTTTTCCATGATGATAAAGCAATGCGGCAGCATCCATTCTGGCTACAAAATATGGATTTACGACACCTGATCTCATTTTCGGAGAAGTCCCTAAAACAAGCGCTGTTTCTCTTGGAGGAATTTTTGAAATTTTAGTGTACGTTCTTCCGTTAGTCAAAGCAAAAACCCAAACATTTGCCAAAATCATTAGCAACACACCGATTTCCACCAATGCAAAAAATGATTTCAATATGTCCAAAATTTTTTTCAAATCAAATCAAAATCTATTTTTATTTTTTTACTTAAAACAACTGACATACAAGCCAATATATGTCCCGCTTTTTCTTCTTTTTCGGTAAGGTATTCATTTTCAAGAAGCTCTACTTCTCCTTCCAAAAGTTTACATTCACAACTTCCGCAAATACCGGATTTACAAGAATATGGAACAGGAAATTTCTGTATCAATAATTGCTGCAAAAGTCTTGTTTCATTATTCTTAAGAGTTGTGACATACTCTTTACCGAAAAGTTTAAAATCCACTTCGATATCTTCTACCAAAGGAAATTCTTTTTCCTGCGGATAAATATCATCATTAAATTCTTCAAACAATTCAAAATGAATATTTTTTTTAGGAATTCCGTTTTCAAAACAAGCATTTGCAAGAGTTTTAATCATATCGCCTTTTCCACAGATCAATACTTCATCTACAGAATCCCAAATTGTAGATTCTTCATCCGTTTCATCCAAATGCAAAATCTGATTGATAATAAGTTCCAATTTATGTTCATCAATTCTTCCGAAAAGCAAATAATCATTAGTCTTTTCCTGAGATAAAAAATAATAAACCTGCAATCGGTCTCCGTATTTTTCCACCAAATTATGAAGCTCTTTTTTAAATGCAATTTCTTCCGAATTTTTATTACCATAAAACAAAAAAAGCCGGGTTCTTGGTTCGGTATGAAGAATATTTTTGAAATGACTAAGAATGGGTGTAATTCCTATTCCACCAGCGAAACCAAGAATGGTACGAAATTCATGAGGTTTGGAAACAAGTGTAAATCTTCCTTGCGGAGCGCCTACTTCCAAAATTTCTCCTATTTCTTTGGTTATGATTTCATTAGCGGAACTTTCCGGGGAATTTGCTTTTATTCCGAGGGTAATTTTATTTTCATACGGAGCAGAAGTTATGGAATAATCATTCACATAAATGCTTCCTTTATATTGGTATTTTATAGGAACGTATTGCCCCGATTGAAATTTGAAAATTTCTTTTAAATTCTCCGGAACTTCAAATTCCAGAGCAAAGGTGGTTTTGGTAAGTTGATCTTTTTTCGCTAATTTTAGCGGGTAAAAGTTAGTCTTTTTAGTATTTGGTAAATAATTTTCCATATCTGATATTCAAAAATATAAAAAAATTATGAAGAAGCTCATATTCGTATTTTCCTTTAGCATTTTATTAACTTCATGTAAAAAAGAAACGCAATTAGTTGAAGAAAACAATGCTCAAGATTCCGTTTCAGTTGCAAAAAATGATTCAGTTTCTATAGAAAATAAAGAAAACTCTATGATTAAAGAATTCAAACCTAATGAAATTACAGATTTTTTGAAAGGAGAATCTAAAGATACACTATATGTAACTAATTTTTTTGCAACGTGGTGTGGACCTTGCGTAAAAGAAATCCCACATTTTAAGGAAAAAATGGAAGAATTGAAGGGTAAACCTGTGAAATTTACTTTTATCAGTCTTGATAGCAAAGAAGATTGGAATACAAAAGTTTCTGATTTTATAGATGAACAAGGTATCCGAAATCAAACTCTTCTTCTTGATGGGCAACTTCTTGATAGTAATTTCTTTACCTCAAATTTTAAAACTTGGAATGGCGATAGTATTCCATTTACACTAATACGAAAAGGGAAAAAAACAGAAGAAATTATAGGTTCTGTAAATAAAGAAGAATTGGAAGCCAAGTTAAATTCTTTCAACTAAAAATTGGATGGGCAAAAACTTCAAAATTCTTGTAATTATACTGAGTGTTTTTGCTCTTATTTCTATATTCTGGAATTTAAATACCGGTTTTCTAAAACTCAGTTTTACTGATTTTTTTTCGCAAAATTCTCAGCATTCAGAGATTATACAACTTAGAATAAATCGGGCTTTTGTAATGCTTTTAGCAGGAATTTCCATTCCTACTTCAGGATTTCTTTTGCAGGAATATTTTCAGAATCCTTTAGCCGGACCCGATATTTTAGGAATCACTTCAGTAGCAAGTCTTTCTGTGGCATTTTATATTTTCCTTTCTCATGATCTTTTGCTTCCGGAATTTTTGCAAAATAGTTTTATGAGTTTTTCTGCTTTTGCAGGAAGTCTGGTTTTAATGTTTGCTTTAATAGGATTTTCAAAACGCTTTCAAGATAAATCTTTCATTATTATTTTTGGATTTTTGATTTCGGCTTTGGCTGGTGCTGTTGTTTCATTGCTTCAATTTTATTCTGATAATCAAAGTCTTAAAAATTATATTTTATGGAGTTTCGGAGCAAATAGTATGATAAGTTCTTCGCAAATTCCGGTTTTGTGTTTTTTTGTGCTAATTGGCTTGCTTTTAAGTTTTAAAACCATAAAACCATTGATTGGAAATGCTTTAGGATCATCTTATGCACAAAGTTTGGGCGTGAATTTAAATATTTTGAAATATTTAATAATAATTGCTTCTTCTTTGCTTTCGGCATCTATTACTGCTTTCTTAGGCCCAATTTTGTTTATCGGAATTGTAGTTCCGCATTTTTGCAGAATGATTTATAATCCCGCAAAACTTTGGCAGCAATGGATTTTGAATATGATTTTAGGAATCCTGATCATGGAGATTTTTTCTTCGGTTTCAGAAATTTCGCAATTGCCTTTGAATGTGATCACTTCGTTATTTGGAATTCCTGTAATTTTGGCAATGCTACTAAAGCGTAAAAGTTTAACCTAAATTCATTTCATGAAAAAAAAGAGATATAAAACAGTTAAAATCCTGTCATTATTCATTTTAGCACTAATAATAGCTGCAGGAATTATGATGCTTCGGATGTCTTTTTATTCTAGTAATGAAACCATTAAAAATAGTTTTGAATCTAACCATTTTTTGGTCAAAATTAAAAATCTAAACGGTGTCCGTTATATAGAATCTGGAAATTCGGAATCCAATACCGGAATTTTTTTCGTGCATGGAGCTCCAGGAGGATTAACGATGTTTAGCAAAGAGATGCAAGATTCTTTGCTGCAAAAAAAAGCATTTATGATTTCGGCAGATCGTTTAGGATACGGCGGTTCGGGAAACGGAAAATCTGAAGTCTCTATCATAAAACAAGCAGAAGCACTTGCTTCCATCATTAAAATTTATCCTAATAAAAAATGGATTATTTACGGACATTCTTTTGGCGCACCAATAGCAGCATATATAGCATATTTATGTCCCCAAAATACCAAAACTGTTGTATTAGCAGGTGGGGCCATCTCTCCAGAAAAAGAGCAATTTGAATGGCTTGCAAACATCAGTAATTTAAAAATATTGCGTTTGATCGCTTCTGATGATACCAATACAGCAACAGACGAAAAACTTTCACATGTACAATCACTAAAAAATATATTGCCGATTTGGAAAAATATAAAATCGCCCATTATTGCACAGCATGGAACAGCAGATTGGGTAGTCCCATACGAAAATGTGGATTTCCTGAAAAAACAAATAAAAAATAATCAACTTACTATTTATGAAATGAAAGGAGAAAATCATTTTTTTGTGGAAAATAAAGAGAAAGTAAAAATGGTATTATTGCCTTTATTGGAAAAAACAAGTTTTTAATATCTTGAAATTTATAAATAATAATCTTAACTGTTTTAAAATTCAGCGTTTTTGAATTTTAATTTTTTTTAACCTAATCTTTTAATTTTCAAACCACAAAAAACGAAATTCCATCAGCAATCATGTTTTTGCAGCTTAAAAATATAGACATTGGGTACCAATCCTCTTTAATTTCAAAGATTGAAACTTCTTTGGAATTAGGAGATATTTGCTTACTTATTGGAAATAATGGAGTTGGAAAAACGACTTTAATAAAAAGTATTCTCAACCAGACTGCTTTATTGGATGGCAAAATCTTAATCGGTCAAAAAAATATTCAAAATCTTTCTGCTAAAGAAATTGCAAAACAAATTGCTGTGGTTTTTTCCAAATCGCCAATTCCCACAAATTATACCGTTACAGATTTAATTTCTCTTGGAAAATATATTCATTATCCTTTCTATTTTGAATTGAATGATGAAGACAAAAAAGAAGTTGAAAATATAATTGAAGAATTAGATCTATCACAATACCAAGATCTTCCCCTATCAAAACTGTCGGATGGAAATTTACAAAAGGCTTTTATAGGAAGGGCAATTGCGCAAAATTCTCCCTTTATCATTCTGGATGAACCAACCACTCATCTTGACGAAAAAAATAAAATCAGCATTCTCAAACTTCTGAGAAATTTGGCTAAAGAAAAAAATCGTCTCATACTTTTTTCTTCTCACGATTGGCGATTGGCAAAAGAATTCTCAGACAAGATCTGGTATATCAAAGACAAATCTTTATTTTCGGGAATTACGGAAGACATTCTTTCTCAGCATGAGGATTTAACAAAACCCAGTCTTTTTCATTTTAATAACACATTTCTTCCACCACATATTTTAGCACCTGAATTTGAAAAGGAAATGTTGTATTCATTTTTACAGAAAAATTTCGACGAAAATATGACAAATCTCAGTTTTGAATATAAAAATGGGATTTGGGAGATCAAAAACGGGGAAAAAATACAATTCGCAAAAAATTTCTCAGAAATTCTGCATTTAATTCAAAACCTTCATTAATTCTACGTTTCTGAATAATGTTTAAATATTATGCATGCATAATATTATGCATTTCATATTAATTAAATATTTGAATATCAATTATTTAAGCGAAATTTCAACGCTTATATATTATGCATGCATAATATTTGGTATATTTGGTAAAACACTCATAAAGCTCTTTTGAAGTATGGAAAATTACGACAAAACAAAATCAGAAAATATAGACTTAATTTTAAAGCAAACTTGGATTTCTGTACAGAAAATGTATTCAGAATTAGCTCACGAATATGATTCTACCGCTGTTCAGGCTCTTACATTGCTAAAAATAGATCCAAAAGAAGGAACCAGAAGTACCAATCTCGGACCAAAAATGGCAATAGAGCCCACCTCACTTACAAGAATCATAAAACTTTTGGAAGACAATGGCTATATCTATAAAGAAAAAACAACACAAGATAAGCGTGAAGTAATAATCAAACTCACGGAAAAAGGATTAAATTATAGAAACATATCGAAAGAAATAGTTGTGAACTTTAACAAAAAAGTAATAGATAGAATCCCTCATGAAAAACTCGAAATTTTTAAAGAAGTAATGAATGAAATCATGAAAATTTCTGTAGACCTAAACAATAAAAAATAAATAATGAAAAGAAGAATCAAACACATTACAGTTCTTGGTTCAGGAATTATGGGAAGCGGTATTGCAGCGCACTTTGCCAATATTGGTGTAGAAGTTTCGCTGTTGGATATTGTTCCTTTTGAACTGACTGAAGCAGAACAGAAGAAAGGTTTGACCAAAGACGACAAAGCGGTGAGAAACAGAATCGCTTCTGAAAACTTTGAAAAACTGAAAAAAGCAAGTCCGGCTCTACTCTATTCACAGAAATTTGCGGACAGAATAAAAATCGGAAACTTTGATGATGATCTGTCAAAAATAAAAGATACAGACTGGATTATTGAGGTTGTGGTAGAAAGACTCGACATCAAAAAATCAGTTTATGAAAAAATTGAGCAGTTCAGAAAACCGGGAACATTAATTTCTTCTAATACATCAGGAATTCCTATTCATCTATTAACAGAAGGAAGAAGCGATGATTTCAAAAAATATTTTGCAGGAACCCATTTCTTTAATCCTGTAAGATACCTTCCTCTTTTAGAGATTATTCCTACCAATGATACCGATCCTGAAATTGTAGATTTCTACATGAATTACGGAGCAAAATTCTTAGGAAAAACAACCGTTTTAGCAAAAGATACTCCTGCATTTATCGCCAACAGAATCGGAGTTTTCTCTATGATGGATTTGCTTCACAATGTTCAAAAACTTGGATTAACAGTTTCTGAGGTTGATAAATTAACAGGTCCTGTTATTGGAAGACCAAAATCTGCGACATTCAGAACTGCGGATGTTGTAGGTTTAGATACATTGGTTCATGTTGCAAACGGAGTTCGCCAAAGTGGAGCTGAAAGTAATGATTTCAACAATGTTTTTGCTCTTCCTGACTATATCCAGAAAATGGTTGACAACAAATGGTTAGGCTCTAAAACAGAACAAGGATTCTATAAAAAAGTAAAAAATGCAGAAGGAAAATCTGAAATTCACGGATTAAACCTTGATACATTGGAATATGAACTTCAAGGAAAATCTTCTTTCCCAACCTTAGAATTAACCAAAAATATTGATAAACCAATTGACAGATTTAAAGTTTTAATTGGTGGAAAAGATAAAGCCGGAGAATTATACAGAAAATCTTTAGGAGCATTATTTGCTTATATTTCTCATAAAGTTCCTGAAATTTCCGATGAAGTTTATAAAATAGACGATGCGATGAGAGCCGGTTTCGGTTGGGAAAACGGACCATTTGAAATCTGGGATGCTGTTGGTGTTCAAAAAGGTATCGAATTGGCTAAAGAAGCTGGTTACGAAGTTTCAGACTGGGTAAAAAATGTGGAAACCTTCTATAAAGTGAATGATGAAGGACAAAGCATTTATGTCGATAAAAGCTCAGTAGCGTACAATACAATTCCGGGACAGGATTCTTTTATTATTCTAGATAATATCAGAAAAAATAAAACGCTTTGGAGCAACTCCGGTTCTGCTATACAGGATTTAGGAGACGGCATTATCAACTTTGAAATCCGTTCTAAAATGAATTCTTTGGGAGGCGAAGTTTTGGACGGCTTAAACAGAGCAATTGATTTAGCTGAAAAAGAATATGACGGATTGGTTGTAGGAAATCAAGGAACAAATTTCTCCGTCGGAGCGAATTTAGCGATGATCTTAATGATGGCAATCGAACAGGATTGGGATGATTTGAATATGGCAATTGCATATTTCCAGAAATCTATGATGAGAGTTCGCTACTCCTCTATTCCTGTTGTTGTCGCACCGCACGGAATGACGCTTGGTGGCGGTTGTGAAATGACCATGCACGCCGACAGAGTGGTTGCAGCAGCAGAAACTTACATTGGTTTGGTTGAAACCGGAGTTGGTGTAATTCCTGGTGGTGGTGGAACGAAAGAACTGACTTTGAGAACGTCAAGAGAATTCCACAGCGATGATGTGAAAAACAACAGACTTCGTGAAGCTTTTATGAATATCGCCATGGGTAAAGTGGCAACTTCAGCTTACGAAGCTTATGATATGGGAATTCTTGAAAAAGGAAAAGACATTGTTTCCGTAAGCAAAAACAGACAGATCGCTGAAGCTAAAAAAGTCGCAAAATTATTGGCAGAACAAGGTTACACACAACCTATCGAACAGAAAGTAAAAGTTTTAGGTAAAGATGCATTAGGAATGTTCTATGTAGGAACCGACCAAATGTTGACTGGAAACTATATTTCTGAACACGACAAAAAAATAGCTGACAAATTAGCCTATGTAATGGTGGGAGGAAATCTTTCTGAACCAACTGTTGTGACTGAACAATACTTACTGAATCTTGAAAGAGAAACTTTCCTTAAACTTTGTGGAGAAAGAAAAACTTTAGAGAGAATTCAGTACATGTTACAGAATGGTAAACCGTTGAGAAATTAGATTATTTGTAAAATGTAAAAAGTATTAATGTATTAACGATGCACAACTTTAGAGATTTAGAAGTTTGGACAAAATCAATGAAACTTTGTAAAATGTTTTACTTGGCTTCTAATAATTTTCCAAAAGATGAATTATTCGGATTGACTTCTCAGTCGAGAAGAAGTTTATACTCTATCCCTTCTAATATCGCTGAAGGTGCAGGACGAGATACAAACGCACAATTTTCACATTTTCTTAATATTGCATTAGGATCTTCTTTTGAATTTGAAACCCAAATCTTAATTGCTAATGATTTAGGGTTCTTTAAAAATGATGATTTTACTATTATCTATTCTGAAATTAAACATATACAAAATATGTTGGCAAAATTAAAGCTGAAATTTAATACTCAAACATTTTAAATCATAAATACATTTTACGTTAATACATTAATAAAAACAAATGAAAACAGCATATATAGTAAAAGGGTTCAGAACTGCCGTTGGAAAAGCACCAAAAGGAAGTTTGAGATTTACAAGACCCGATGTAATGGCGGCAACCGTGATTGAAAAATTAATGGCTGAACTTCCGCAATTGGATAAAAACAGAATAGACGACCTTATCGTTGGAAATGCAATGCCCGAAGCTGAACAAGGCTTGAATGTAGCACGATTAATTTCCCTGATGGGTTTAAACACAGACAAAGTTCCCGGAGTTACAGTAAATAGATATTGCGCTTCAGGAAGTGAGGCGATTGCCATTGCTTCTGCAAAAATTCAGGCAGGAATGGCAGACTGCATTATTGCAGGAGGAACAGAATCAATGTCTTATATTCCGATGGGAGGTTACAAACCGGTTCCTGAAACGGATATTGCAAAAACAAACCCCGATTATTATTGGGGAATGGGTTACACCGCTGAAGAAGTTGCCAAACAATATAAAATCACAAGAGAAGAACAGGATCAGTTTGCTTTTGAATCCCATAAGAAAGCTTTAAAAGCAAATCAGGAAAGTAAATTTGCGAACCAAATCGTTCCGATTCCTGTAGAATATAATTTTCTGGATGAAAACCAAAAAATTCAGACTAAAAAATTTGACTTTTCAGTAGATGAAGGTCCAAGAGCAGATACTTCTTTGGAAGGTCTGGCTAAACTAAAACCCGTTTTCGCCAACGGAGGAAGCGTAACAGCCGGAAATTCATCTCAAATGAGTGACGGTGCCGCTTTTGTAATGGTGATGAGTGAGGAAATGGTTAAAGAATTAGGATTACAGCCAGAAGCAAGATTAGTGGCTTATGCAGCAGCAGGTTTGGAACCAAGAATTATGGGAATGGGACCTATTTATGCCATTCCAAAAGCGCTAAAACAAGCAGGTTTAGAATTAAAAGATATTGATTTAATCGAATTAAACGAAGCATTCGCATCACAATCGGTTGCTATCAAAAAAGAATTAGGCTTAAATCCTGATATTTTAAACGTAAATGGAGGTGCAATCGCTCTTGGTCATCCACTTGGTTGTACCGGAACAAAATTAACCGTTCAGCTTCTTGACGAAATGAGAAAACGCGGAAACAAATACGGAATGGTTTCAATGTGTGTGGGAACAGGACAAGGAGCGGCGAGTATTTTTGAACTTCTTTAATTAATTATAGATTTTAAATTATAAATTATAGATGAAATGAGTTTTAAGGAAGACAATTTGATTCAGATTAAAACATTTGAATTTGCATTAAGAATTATTAAATTTTATATCCAATGCAAAGCTCAGAATGAATTTATTTTATCAAAACAAATTCTTCGTTGCGGAACTTCAATTGGAGCCAATGTTGAAGAAGGAATTGCAGCTCAATCTAAAAAAGACTTTATTTCCAAACTTTCAATTGCAAACAAAGAAGCTCGGGAAACCAGATATTGGCTGAGACTTTACCAGTCTTCAAATTTAGTTCAAATCGAAATTGATTCTTATTTAAAAGAAATTGAAAGTATCATTAATATTTTAACGAAGATTATTAAAACTTCATCTGAAAATTTATAACTGAAATCTAATTTAAAATTTATAATCTAAAATTTAAAATAAACAATAATGAGCAATATAGTAAAAGGCGGCGAATTCCTGATCAAAGAAATTCCTGCAAGCGAAATTTTCAGTCTTGAAGAACTGAATGAAGAACAAAAAATGCTTCGCGATTCTGCGAAGGAATTTATAGACAGAGAAGTAATCCCTAATAGAGAACGTTTTGAGCATAAAGACTATGCTTTAACGGAAGAAACCATGCGCAAACTTGGTGAAATGGGAATGTTGGGAATTGCCGTTCCCGAAGAATATGGCGGACTCGGAATGGGTTTTGTAACTACCATGTTAGCTTGTGATTATGTTTCTGGTGCAAATGGTTCATTAGCAACAGCTTACGGAGCTCATACAGGAATTGGTACGCTTCCAATACTGCTTTACGGAACTGAAGAACAAAAGAAAAAATATCTTCCGGATTTGGCAACAGGAACAAAATTCGGGGCGTATTGTCTTACCGAACCGGATGCAGGTTCTGATGCCAATTCAGGAAAAACAAGAGCCAAACTTTCTGAAGACGGAAAACATTACATCATCAACGGACAAAAAATGTGGATTTCCAATGCAGGTTTTGCAGAAATTTTTATTGTTTTTGCCAAAATTGATGACGATAAAAATATTACAGGCTTTATTGTAGAAAAAGAAGGAACAGAAGGATTGTCTTTTGGAGAAGAAGAGCACAAACTAGGAATCAGAGCCTCTTCTACCCGTCAGGTTTTCTTCAATGACATGAAAGTTCCTGTAGAAAATCTTTTAGGTGAAAGAAATAACGGATTCAAAATTGCTCTGAATGCTTTGAATGTTGGTAGAATTAAATTAGCTGCAGCAAACCTTGACGGACAAAGAAGAATTTTAAATCATTCCATTCAATATTCTAACGAAAGAAAGCAATTTGGAGTTTCAATTTCCACTTTCGGGGCGATCAGAAAAAAAATTGCTGAAATGGCAACCGGAGTTTTTGTGAGTGAAGCAGGTTCTTACAGGGCCGCTAAAAATATTGAAGATAAGGTTAATGAATTAGTTGCCGGTGGAATGAACCATCAGGCTGCAGAACTGAAAGGTGTAGAAGAATTTGCCGTAGAATGTTCTATTTTAAAAGTATTTGTTTCAGATCTTACACAGAATACCGCAGATGAAGGAATTCAGGTTTATGGAGGAATGGGCTTCTCAGAGGAAACACCAATGGAAACAGCCTGGAGAGATTCCAGAATTGCAAGAATTTATGAAGGAACCAACGAAATAAATAGACTTTTAGCTGTTGGAATGTTAATTAAAAGAGCGATGAAAGGCGAATTAGACCTTTTATCTCCTGCAATGGCTATTTCAAAAGAATTGATGGGCATTCCTTCGTTTGAAGTTCCGGATTATTCTGCATTTATGAGTGAAGAAAAAGCAATTATTGCGAATCTTAAGAAAGTTTTCTTAATGGTTTCCGGTGCTGCACTTCAAAAATATATGATGGATATTGAGAAACAACAACATTTGTTATTAAATGCTTCAGAGATTCTTAATCAGATTTATATGGCTGAATCTGCAGTATTAAGAGCGGAAAAACATTTCTCTCCTGATTCTATAGAAGCATCAATGGCGCAGCTCAACCTTTACAAAGCCGTAGAAAAAATCATTGTGGCTGCAAAAGAAGGTATTATTTCCTTTGCAGAAGGTGATGAACAAAGAATGATGCTTTCCGGATTAAGAAGATTTACAAAGTATACCAACAATCCGAATGTAGTCGCTCTTACAGAGAAAATTGCAGCTCATTATATTGAAAAAGGGACTTATTAAAATATCAATATTACCTTATGAACGTCTCGCAAAAATTTGTGAGACGTTTTTATTTTAATAATTTTATTTTTAACTAAATAATCTTATTAATTTTGGCTTCATTTCTGATATAGAAATGTAAAGAATTATATAATGCCCGATAACAATTTTCAGGTTTTTCAAACTCAAAGTTCCACTCGTTTCAAAGCTACACAGTGGATATTCAGAATTATAAGTTTTGTATTGGCTTTTATTTTTGTATTGGTTGCAATTACGGTAATAAGAGGCAAAAATCCTTCAATGCCCCAAATAAACTCTGTAGGAAATTCATTTAAAACAAAAATAGATCCAACTAATCCTTTCACATTCGAAACCAAACTCAACAAAAAATTTCATGGCTTTAAAGATTTTTTAAACAAACGTATTGATTTAGAAAAACACCAAAATAATTATAATACTTCTAAATTAATTAAAGCTGCGTTTTATACGCCTTGGTCTTCCCTTTCTTTGGTGGATTTGAAAATTAATGGAAATAAGCTTAATACCATTTATCCTGAATGGTTTTTTATTAACCCAAAAACTTTTGAACTTGATTCCAGAATTGATAAAAATGCTTTGGCAGTTATGAGAGAACACAACTTGAGTATTCAACCCATTTTAAATAATTTCATTTCCGTACCTAAAAAACAGGGAGATTTTAGTGGTGAACTTTTGCACACAGTTCTACATAACGAAAAAATTCAGAATAAGCTTATTGCTCAAATGATTAAAACTCTAAAAGACAATAAACTTCAAGGAATAAATATCGATTTTGAGGAAATGAATGAATCGTCTGATATTTATCTTAATGAATTTCAAAAAAAACTATATTCTGAATTTAAGAAAAATGGGTTATTGGTTTCCATTGATATTATGGCCGACAATAATGATTACAATGTAGATTTTCTTAAAAATTATACTGATTATTTTATTTTGATGGCTTATGATCAGTTTAATGATGCAAGTGCAGCTGGCCCAATAAGTGACCAAAAATGGATAGAAAAACAACTGGATATTATTGCTCAGAAAGTTCCTTCCGAAAAAATAATTTTGGGAGTTGGCGCTTATGGAAGGCAATGGATAAAAGACGAAACAGGCACACATACAGAAGATATTACCTATAGTCAGGCTATTGACCGCGCAAAAATTTCAAAATCCGTTATTGATTTTGATAATGATTCTTATAATCTACATTATGCTTATCATTTTGACGGAAGTGAAGACGAATATGAAAGTGATAATGAAATTTGGTTTACAGATGCCATAACAACTTTTAATATTTTAAGATTTAGTGATGATTACCGTAATGCAGGAACTGCAATATGGAGGTTAGGAAGCGAAGATCCAAGAATATGGACTTTCTATGGAAGAGATTTAAGTTCTGAATCTCTGGCAAAAAAACCATTTAATTTTAACCTTTTAGAAGTAATGCCACCCAATTTCAATGCAAAACCAACTGCCATTGGAAGCGGAGAAATTCTTAACATTATCTCTTCTCCCGAAAAAGGACGGACTGAACTTGAAATTGACAAAAACGAAAACTTGATTTCTGAGGAGAACTATTCTCAATTACCTTCAGGATTTTTGTATGAAAAATTTGCTGAAGACACTACAAAAATTGGTCCTGGTCATAAAATTATTTTAACATTCGATGATGGGCCAAATGCAGAATTTACACCCAAAATTTTAGACATTCTTGAAAAAGAAAAAATTCCTGCCACATTTTTCTTAATTGGTGAAAACGCAGAATCCAATATTCCTTTGGTAAAGAGAATTAACCGTGATGGTTTTGAGATTGGAAATCATACCTTCACTCATGGAAATCTTGCAAAAATGTCATCAGAAAGAGCCGATTTGGAACTCAGAACAACACGAGCTTTAATAGAATGTATTACAGGAAAATCTACTATTCTTTTCAGAGCACCATATAATGCGGACTCTGAACCTCAAACCTATGAAGAACTCGAGCCTTTAGCAAGAGGCAAAAAAAGCAATTATATCACTATTGGAGAAAGTATAGATCCAAATGATTGGGATCCAAAAATGAATGCAGATTCGATAGTGAACAGAACCATCAGATTTGCCAATGAAAATAATGCTAGTATAATACTTCTTCATGATTCGGGTGGAGAAACAAGGCAACCAACTGTAGATGCTCTTCCCAGAATTATTAAATATTTTAAAAGCAAAGGTTGCAAATTTACAACAGTTGCAGATTTGATGGGAGTTCCTGAAAAAGAATTAATGCCTCCTGTAAAACAAAGCTGGAAAAATGATCTTAATTTTTATTTTGCTTCAGCAAGTTATTGGGCAGGGCAACTTATATATTCTCTTTTTCTAATAGGAATTATTCTATCCATTGGAAGAATGATAATTATGGCTATTCTCGCATGGAAAGAAAAAGTACGGGATAAAAAATTAAAAGCTCAATTCAAAGGAATTTCTGAAGAGCCAAAAGTATGCGTTATTGTTCCTGCTTACAATGAAGAAGTAAATGCTGTGAGAACAATAAACTCCCTCTTAAAACAGGATTACAAAAATTTGAATATCATTTTCGTGGATGACGGAAGCAAGGACAATACATTTGAGAAAGTAAAAATAAAATTTGAAGGAAATTCAAAAGTAATTGTACTTACTAAATCAAACGGAGGAAAAGCTTCAGCTCTGAATTATGGAATTTCAAAAACGAATTCCGAATTTGTAGTTTGCATTGATGCAGACACTCAACTCAAAAATGATGCTGTTTCGCATCTTATAAAAACATTTTATCTTGATGGAAAACCTTTGGAGACAGCTGCAGTTGCAGGAAATGTAAAAGTAGGCAATGAAATTAATATGATTACCAAATGGCAAAGTATAGAATATATTACTTCCCAGAATTTTGACAGAAGAGCATTCAATTTATTGAATTGCATTACTGTTGTTCCCGGAGCAATTGGAGCTTTCAGAAGACAGGCAATTTTAGATGCAGGTGGTTTTACCACTGATACTTTGGCAGAAGATTGTGATTTAACCATGAGATTACACAAAGCCGGTTATATTATTTCTAATTGTAATGAGGCTATTTCTTATACAGAAGCTCCGGAAACATTAAAACAATTCTTAAAACAAAGATTTCGCTGGAGTTTTGGTATTCTTCAAAGTTTTTGGAAACACAGAGATGCTATTTTCAGAAATCAATATAAAAATTTCGGAAAAGTGGCATTACCTAATATATTACTATATCAAATCATACTTCCATTTTTGGCTCCGTTAGCAGATTTGCTGCTTGTTATAAGTTTAATATTATCAGGATTAGGTTTAATTGTTGCTGATCCTATTCATATTATTTTCTATTATGTTCTCTTTTCTTTAATTGATATTGCAGGTGCAGCTTTGGCATTTGCATTTGAGAAAGAAGATCATAAAAAATTGATTTGGATGATTCCGCAAAGGTTAATTTACAGACAATTAATGTATTACATTTTATTCAAATCCATAAGAAAAGCCGTAAAAGGAGAAATACAAAATTGGGGGGTGCTTAAAATAACCGGACATGTAAAAGCAAATACTATATAAATACTTAATTTATTGTGGTTTTTTTCTGTTTTTTTTATTTTTACAAAAATTCTGATACTAAAAAATGACGAAGGAAGAACTACTAAACAAAGCCATCAAAATTGCAACAAAAGCACATAAAGGACAAACTGACAAATATGATGCTCCCTACATTGGACATATAATGCGTGTAATGGAATATGGTAAAACTTTGGATGAAAAAATTGTAGGTATTTTACATGATGTTGTAGAAGATAATCCGAAATATTCTTTTGAATTTCTTTTAGAAGAAGGCTTCCCAAATTATATTGTCTTTGCGATTGAGTGTCTGACTAAAGCTCATCCAGGCGAAGACTACAATGTATTTATTAAGCGCATCGAAAAATCTCCACTTGCAATTGCCGTAAAACTCAATGATCTTCGTGACAATATGGATTTGCGAAGAATAAACCGCGAACTTACAGAAAAAGATATTAAAAGATTGAATAAATATTTGAAAGCCTATCGGTATTTGTCTGAGAAATATTAATAACTAAGTTGTTATACCAAATAATCTTTTTTAAGATGCTGTAAAGATAGTTTGCTCCGTAGGAGCAACATCTGTATCTCTGTAGCTATATTTATGGGAATTTAATGACAAATAGTTTTAAAATTCCAGAAAATTGAATTCATTCGTGAGATATTTCTCCGAAGCATTTTCTATTCGGTACTCTCCTATTTTAGTTCTTCGCAATTGTGTAAGATAGGCACCAACTCCCAGTTCCTGACCAATATCATGAGCCAGACTACGGATATAAGTTCCTTTGGAACAACCAACTGTAAAACTAATAAAAGGAAAATTTAGTTTTATATCATTGATATAAAAAATAGTCGTTTTTCGGGATTTCATTTCTACTTCTTCTCCTGCTCTTGCTAAATTATAAGCACGTTCTCCATCAATTTTTATTGCTGAAAAAACAGGAGGTTTTTGTTCTATTTCGCCTAAAAATTTTTCTAATGCTTTATAAATAATTTCTTCCGAAATATGTGAGCAATTCTGATGCAAAATTTCCGGCTTTTCAGTGTCATAGCTTTCCGTTTGCGCACCGATTTTTATTTCGGTAAAATATTCCTTTGGAGCATCTTGAATTTCCTGAATTTTTTTGGTTGCCTTTCCGGTACACACAATGAGAAGTCCGGTTGCTTTCGGATCTAAAGTTCCGGCATGTCCTACTTTTATTTTTCTAAGTTTGAACTCTCTTTTAAGTTTGTATTTTATTTTATTTACAGCCTGAAATGATGTCCAATCCAATGGTTTATCCACCAATAGAATTTGTCCGGATTGTATTTCTTCGAGAGTCATATATTAATTTTTTATCTCAATAAAATCAGCAATTTTTTTGGGAGTTTGATCTTTTTTCAATACTTCTTTATGATATATATTGAAATTACAGCTATCATTTTTCTTCAAAGGAACTACAAAACACTTTTGCCCATTTTGAATGTAATATACTTTTTCAAATGGATAAATAGAAATACTATTATTAGGATCTATATTTGTGATTAAGTTTGATTCCAATACAAAATTATATTCCAAGTTCGATGTGAAATTATATTTTTTTTGAGAAACTTTATTTTTAGGGAAATAGAACCTCATCAAATCTAGAGAAAATTCATCAATATTATTGAACTTATTATATTTGTACATAGTTCTCTTTTCGAATATTTTTCTATAATTTTCAGCAAATTTTCTGTCTTTTAACTCCACATATATTTCAACAGAATTTTGAGTATTATTTTGAATATTTAATGTATAAAGAGGCGAACAAGAGACTAAAAGAAAAGGCAAAATAAAAAATATTTTTTTCATTTCTTATTTAAAAACGGTAAAGTAAATCAACAAAGCAATCCCAACAACAATTCTGTACCAACCCCAAGGTTTGAAGCCATATTTCATTAAAACTCCAATAAAAAATTTAATTGCAAGAACAGCCACTACAAAAGCCACTGCATTTCCAACTAAAAATAATACCAGATTATTACCTTGCAATAGAAGTTCATATCCTTTTTGTTCTATTCCGTTGTGATTCCAATCTTTTAAAAATATAGAATACGCAGTTACCGCCAACATAGTAGGAACTGCAAGAAAAAAGGAAAATTCTGCGGCCGCTTTTCGTGTGAGTTTTTGTTGCATTCCGCCAATAATGGAAGCGGCACTTCTGCTCGTTCCGGGCATCATAGCAAGACATTGCCAAAAACCAATTGTGATGGCTGTTTTAAAGGAAATTTCCTTTTCGTCTTCAATGGTATGAATCGTGAAAATTTTATCAATAAAGAGTAAAACAATCCCTCCCAAAATTAATACAAATGCAATAGGAATAGGATCTCCAAGAATTGCTTCTATCTTATCATCAAAAAGTTTTCCCAATACTAAAGCAGGTATTACAGCAGCTGCCAATTTCAGATAGAAATTAAGATTTTTAAAATCAAAGAATTTTTTCCAATATAGAAATACCACCGCCAAAATAGCCCCAAATTGTATGGAAACCTGAAACATTTTTACAAATTCATCTTCCTGAATTCCAAAAATAGAGCTTGTAAAAATCATGTGTGCTGTAGATGAAACAGGTAAATATTCTGTAAGCCCCTCTACAATTGCGATAATAATTGCTTTTATTAAATCCATTATTTTAAAAAAACTTTGCCAAATAACTCTGACAAAGTGTAAATTATATTTTTATAAATTTTCTATTTGTTCCTTTTAAGTATAGCAAATGCTTCCACTGCAAATCCTGCAATCACAAGAAATGGTGCGATTCGGATTCTCAGTACAGAAAAAATACCGTCGTTCCAATAATTGGGATCAAAAGTTCCGTCTGGTCTTGTATTGGCTCCATTCCCCATCATCAGAAGAAATCCTGCTACAATTAGTGCCAATCCGATCAGCATCCATTTAAAATTTTCTTTTCCAAAATAATACGTACTTTCAACAGGAACGTTAGGATCGTTTTTTCCAAACTGATCCGAGGAAAATTGTTGTTTTTTCTTTGCCATGATTAAGAATAATAAAGATCATCAACGTTTGATCTCAGGAATCTCCAGGTCGCAAAAATCGTGCTTAGAACAGTAATCAGAATTCCGAGGAGTACAACTCCAAGAATAAGAAAAATATACTGATTAGAATCCTGAACAAAATCTGTCCCGATTTCTTTTGTGAAGTAATACCAAACTCCGAATAAAGCTAAAAGTCCCACAAATGCACCTATAATTCCTAAAACAACAGCTTCTATAATGAAAGGTTTAAGAATAAATCTTCTCTTTGCACCCACAAGCTGCATGGTTTTGATGATAAAACGTTTTGAAAATATTTTTAGACGTATCGAGTTATTAATCAACACAATAGCTAAAATTAAAAATAATATTGAAAACCCAAAAATCCATTTTAGAATTCTTTCAAGGTTATTAAAAATATCGGCTGTAAAAGAAGAATTATTTTTCACTTCTTTAATTCCTGCTACGGTTCCAAGCTGCTTAATTACACCATCTATTTTGTCAGGAGCTACATATTCAGGCTTTAAGGAAACTTCTACAGAAGAAGGGAAAATATTGGCTTCAAAAAGTGCCTCTCCATCTATTCCTAAACTTTTTTTAGCTTCTTCAGTTGCCATTTCTCTTGAAATATAAGTAGCTTTTTTCACAAACGGCATTTTTTCGATTTGTGATAATGCTTCTTTTTCTATTTTATCAATTTTTGCAGAATCCTTTATATCGTAGTTTTCATCAAAAAAAGCATTTACAACAAGTTGTTCTTTTATATAATCTGAATATTTTTGGGCATTAATCAAAATAAGTCCGAAAAGTCCTACCAAAAACAAAACCAAAGCAATACTAATAGTTACGGTAATGTTGCTGGAACGTAATCTTCTTTTGTTAAAATCATCTACAGTTTTAGCCATCAAGAAAAATTTTTGGCTAAAATAGAAAAAATCTTCCGAAATTTGCGGAGATTCTATAAAAATCAGTGTTAATAAAATCATAAATAATCTTGACTGTAAAAGCAAAAAAACATCTTGGGCAACACTTTCTGAAAGATGAAAATATTGCCCGAAAAATTGTGGAAAGTTTAGGCTTTCATGGCTATGAAAAAATCCTTGAAGTAGGACCGGGAACTGGTGTGCTTACCAAATATCTATTAGAAAAAAATCAGGATCTTTTTCTTGCCGAGATTGATCAGGAATCTATTGATTATTTGAAAATAAATTATCCAAAACTAAATGACACTCATTTTGTTGGGGATTTTCTGAAGCTGGACATTGATGCCTTTTTTAAGGAATCTGTGGCTGTTATCGGAAATTTTCCATATAATATTTCGTCTCAGATTCTTTTCAAAATAGTAGATCATTTTGAAAAAATTCCTGAAATGTGCGGAATGTTTCAAAAAGAAGTAGCTGAAAGAACAGCCGCTTTGCCACGTAATAAAGATTACGGAATTCTCTCCGTTCTTATTCAGGCGTATTATGATGTGGAATATCTTTTTACGGTTTCGGAAAATGTTTTTAATCCTCCTCCAAAAGTAAAATCAGGTGTTATTAGATTGATTCGAAATGTAAAGGAAGGATTAATAGGAAACGAAGAATTGTTCAAAAAAATTGTAAAAGCGGGATTCAACCAAAGGCGGAAAAAACTTTCAAATGCTCTCAAAGTTTTGAATATTCCTGAAAACCTGAAAACCCATCCTTTTTTAGATAAACGAGCGGAAGAGCTTTCGGTGGAAGATTTTATTTATTTTACCAAAATTTGGAAGGAAAACTCCCCGTCCTAAAAATCTTTGGAAACTCCCAATCCGAAAAGTGCAAAATCATATTTTGCAGGATCATTTTCGTCAAATTTTCGTAAAACTAAATCCATTTCTTCCACTGTTTTCCAGTCGTTTTGCTTTCTGGAAATCAGGTTTAGTTTTCGCGAAATATTTCCGGTATGAACATCCAAAGGAACAGACAAATATTTCTGGTCAATATTTTTCCAAATTCCAAAGTCTACTTTGCGGTTGTCTTCACGAATCATCCATCGTAAAAACATCATTAATCGTTTTGCTGAAGAATTTTTGTATGGAGAACTAATGTGCTTTTTTGCTCTATGGATTTCGTCAAACTCTAAAAAAGTTTTTCGGAAACGTTCAAGAGCATGATAAAAGTTGGTCTCATCTTCTTTTAACAAAAATAAATTTTCAAGGCTGTCATTTTGCTGATAGATTCTTTTCAGATTTTGAAGAAAAAATACAAAATCGTCGGAATTAAAAGTTCTGTGAATTGCTTTATTTTCAATTGAATTCAAATCATTTTCTTTAAAATTCATCACAAAATCATACGGAGAATTTCCAAGAATATCCATCATTTTTGATGCACTTTTGATGATGGATTTTCGGTTTCCCCAAGAAATTGTTGCCGTCAAAAATCCCGAAATTTCAATATCCTGTTTCAGAGAAAAACGATGCGGAATCCGAATCGGATCATCTTCAATAAAGAAAGTATGATTGTATTCGTCTGCTTTTTGATTCAGAAAATCTTTTAGTTCCTGTTCATTCATTTCACAAAAATATTCAAAAATATCGAGGCTTATTTCAATAAAATTTTGAAATCCCGTATTTTTGTACTTTATGAATATTTATAAAGAGTTTTCAGATTATACACCAAAAAAACCGTTGGCATTATCTTTAGGAATGTTTGACGGAGTTCATATCGGACACAAATCCATTATTGATGAGCTAAACAAAACCTCCACAGAAAAAAATCTTGAATCTTCCATCCTTACTTTCTGGCCGCATCCAAGATTGGTTTTCAATCCTAATGATGATCTAAAATTGCTGAATACTTTAAAAGAAAAGACAGAACTTTTAGAAAAGTATGGAGTTCAGAATTTATTTTTAAAAAATTTCGATGAAGAATTTAGAAATCTTACAGGAGAAGAATTTGTAAGGCAAATTCTAGTAGAAAAGTTAAATGTAAAATATCTAATGGTAGGCTACGATCATGTTTTCGGGAAAAATAAAAGCGGAAATTTTGAACTCTTGGAAAAATTAGCTCCACAACTTGGTTTTGAAGTAGAACGTATGGAAGCCGTAAATATTCACGACAAAAATATTTCTTCCACAAAAATCCGAAATGCTCTATCTGAAGGAAAAATTTTGGAAGCCAATGAAATGTTAGGCTATTTTTATCCTCTTTCCGGAAAGGTAATTCATGGAAAAAAAATAGGAAGAACTATTGGATATCCAACTGCAAATATCGATACCGAAAATATCAAACTTCTTCCTAAAAAAGGAGCTTATATTGTAGATGTTTTTGTGAAAAATCAGCAATATAAAGGAATGTTGAGTATCGGAACCAATCCTACTATTGATGCCAATGGAAAATCTGTGCATACAGAAGTATATATTCTGGATTTTGACGAGGATATTTATGGAGAAGAAATTACTGTAAAGCTAAGGGATTTTCTTCATAATGAAATACAATTCGACGGTTTGGAAAAATTGATCGAACGATTGGATGAAGATAAAAGACTGACCGAAAAATTTTATCAATAATTTATTCTGAATTTAATATTTCTTCTTTAAGTTTCTTGGTAAGAGATTTAAAAATCAGTTCATAAGAATGATCAATTAATTTTAAGATCAAATCTTTTTTCAAACCTTCGCAGATAACGGAATTCCAATGTGTTTTATTCATGTGATACGCTCCTTTTATTTGATGGTGCTTTTCTCGTAATTCTTCGCTCCATTCCGGATTTGCTTTTGCTGCAAAAGTAGCAGGTCGATTTTCCAGTGGGATGATCAAAAATATTTTTCCTCCTACTTTAAAAACCAAAGTTTCATTATCGAAAGGAAAACTTTCGGTTACTCCCCTTTTTTGTAAACAATATTCACGGATTTCTTCTACTTCCATCTTGTACTATTTTATATTGAATAATAGAACCAATATTAATTAAAAATTTGTAAATTTATTCTACAAAATTCATAAATTTCAATTTAAAAAAATCAAAACACAGCATGAAGGCTTTAGTAATTGGTGCAACTGGCGCTACAGGAAAAGATTTAGTCAATCGATTGCTTCAGGATAAAGATTTTGAAGAAATTCATGCTTTTGTTCGCAGACCTCTAAGTATTGAAAATGAAAAATTAAAATCTCACATCATTGATTTTGAAAAACCTGAACAATGGAAAAATCTTGTAAAAGGAGATGTTGCTTTTTCCTGCCTTGGAACAACACTGAAAGATGCCGGAAGCAAAGAAGCACAGCGAAAAGTGGATTTTGATTACCAGTATAATTTTGCAAAAGCAGCAAAAGAAAATGACGTGGAAGATTATATCTTAGTTTCCGCTTATGGAGCTAATCCTAAGTCTAAAATTTTCTATTCCAGAATGAAAGGAGAATTAGAACAGGCAGTAAAAGATCTTCATTTCAGTAAGATCACGATTTTCAATCCGGGAATGTTGGAAAGAAAAGATTCTGAAAGAAATGGAGAAGTTCTGGGTGGAAAAATTATAAAATTTGCCAATAAATTGGGCTTACTGGAAAGTCAAAAACCTTTACCTACTGATATTCTTGCACAAGCAATGGTGAATTCTGCAAAAATAAAATCGAACGGCTATTCTAAAATAAAATTAGGATGTATTTTTAGTTTTGCTGAGAAAGGGAAAGATTAGTGATACATAAAATGAATGCGCCTTTTTGGCGCATTCCTACAAATGTTTATATATTTTATTTCAAATATTTTGTGATGGCTTCATCTGTGGGTCTTGTAGAACTCACAAAACTGTCGATAAGTTTGCCGTTTTCATCTACTAAAAATTTTGTAAAATTCCAGAGAATATCGGAGTTTTTTACACCGTTCAATTCTTTCTCGGTAAGAAATTTAAAAATCGGAGCTGTATCATCACCTTTCACGGAAACCTTTGCGGCCATCGGAAAAGAAACTCCGTAATTTTTCTGGCAAAATGCACCAATTTCAGCATTAGTTCCCGGTTCTTGTGCTCCAAAATTATTAGCCGGAAAACCAATAATCACGAGTTTATCCTTATATTTTTCGTATAATTCTTCTAAATCTGCATATTGCGGTGTAAAACCACATTCTGATGCCGTATTCACAATCAGTATTTTTTTTCCTTTGAAATCGGCAAAATTGATTTCGCCACCAATAAGACTTTCTACTTTATAGTCATAGATTGTTTTTCCCATAAGTTCTTTGGTTTTTGCTTTGGATACTTCAGATTTTTTCTGTGCACAACTTTGTATCATTGCGACAAATGAAAGCATCAAGATGAATATTTTTCTCATTACGATCTAATTTTATATTCAAATTTACAATTTAATTTTCTTTTAAAATTTAAAAGTATTGGCAGGAAGAGCTTTATTGGTTTCGATTTTATTTAAAAGAATAACATAATCACTATCTTTTTTAGGGGAAGAACTTTCTATGTGAAAAGGAAACATAAGATTTCCCACTTTTTTATAATCAGCATACAAAAGAGTTTCATCTTTTTTGATTTCTTTAATGAGCATATAATTTTTGGTATCAAAAAAATAGAGATTCTTATTCACATTTTTGGTAAGTTCTACCTTGTGACAATAGATATCCCCTACTTTTTCTTTTCCCAAATATTTAGCTTCAAAACCTTTGCTTTCCCAATCAATAAAATCATTATCAAAACTTTCCGCTACATAATTGGGATATTCCTGAAGTTTATTAGCAGCGTAATTCATGGCATATCCTTTTTTCCCGTCATATCCTTCAATTACAGTTTCTTTTTTATTTATAATGATTGAAGTTTTGGTAAGATTAGGTCTCTGTTGGCAAATCTTTATTGGATAT
Source organism: Chryseobacterium sp. HNCC26DJ241 (assembly GCF_057180505.1). Lineage (NCBI taxonomy): Bacteria > Pseudomonadati > Bacteroidota > Flavobacteriia > Flavobacteriales > Weeksellaceae > Chryseobacterium > Chryseobacterium sp. HNCC26DJ241. The sequence continues at coordinate 139,065 of NZ_JBXUGL010000001.1, forward strand.
TCTTCATTAACACCTAATGTAACTTTGCCACTTAAAATTACGGAATTCAGAAGTTTCCAGTTTGTAAGACCTCCGGAATTTTCAATATTCTGATCTATAATTTCTTTCGCAGTTTGTGAAAATAAAAAAATAGAAAAGAATAAAGCTATGATAAAAAAGAGTCGTTTCATTAAATAAAAATTGGATTCAAATATAATTTTTTTGATTCGAACATTAAAAAATACCGAACATTCTTAACAAAATTTTATGATTGATTTTTCAGAATTTCTTTGGCTTTTTCCAAATCTTCAGGGACATCAATACCCACTCCTACAAAATCCGTTTCCACCATTTTGATTTTCATTCCGTATTCCAAATAGCGGATGCATTCTATTTTTTCAGCAATTTCCAAAGGCTTCATCGGAAGTTTTGAAAAATTTAAAAGAGCTGCTTTCCTAAAAGCATAAACGCCGATATGCTTGAAATATTCTAATGTTTCGGATTTTTCGCGCGGATAAGGAATTACGGAACGACTGAAATACAAAGCAAAATTATCTTTATCGGTAATTACTTTTACATTATTTGGGTTTGAAATTTCTGCCTCGTCCTTCAGTTTTATTTTTAGAGAAGCAAGGGAAATTTTTTCTTCCGAATCTTCATTAAAAACAGAAATGAGTTGTCTTAAAGGTTCTGTTTTCAGAAAAGGTTCATCACCCTGAACATTTACCACAATGTCGCATTCAATATTACGAACCGCTTCTGCAATTCGATCACTTCCTGTTTCATGCTGTGTTGTCATTATTGCATTTCCTCCAATTTTTTGTATTTCATCAAAAATAATTTCGGAATCTGTAGCTACAAAAACATTATCAAACAACCTCGTTTCCACTACATTTTGATACGTTGTGGAAATCACGGTTTTACCTCCCAAAATCTGCATCAATTTTCCAGAAAAACGGCTGGCTTCGTAACGAGCAGGAATAACGGCGATGATTTTCATTATAGTTATGAATGATAATTGATAATTGATAATTGATGAATGAATAACTACTTTTCGAGAAAGAATTTGAAATTAGAAATCCTACTTCAAAAATTTTAAAAAACAGTAAGAAGTATTATTAAAATTTCAAAAAATAAATCTGAAAATTAATTCATAACTCATACTTATTTTAATCGGCTTAAAGCATTTTCCAATTTCGGAAGCATGGTTTGAATTTCTTCTAATGAAAGTCCACCAACAGAAGCGCGAAACCAAGGTTCCGTTTTTTCGTCACCAAAAGCAGAAAAAGGAACCAATGCTACTCCACCTTCATTAATCAGATAAAAAACCAAATCCGAAGAGTTTTCAATTTTTTCTCCGTCCGGTTTTGTTTTTCCAATATAATCTAATTTTATCGTTAAATACAAAGCGCCCATTGGTTCAATACTTTCTACGGAAAGACCTTTGGATTTTAGATCCTGAATTCCTTCATGAAGAACTTTAAGGCTTGCTTCCAATTTATTTTTGAAATTTTCTACAAAAGAGTCTACATTTCCAGAATTTTCAAAAAACTTAGCGGTAGCCTCTTGCTCCGGTTTTGGAGCCCAAGCTCCAACGTGCGTAAGAAGCGCCTTCATTTTATCAATAATATGATCCGGACCAAAACCCCAACCAACACGAACTCCTGTCGCAGCTAAACATTTTGAAATTCCATCAATATAAATAGTAAAGTCCTTCATTTCCGGATAAAGTGAAACCGGATCTACATGTTCTTCACCAAAAGTCAGATTTGAATAAATCTGGTCATACATTAGATAAAGAGCCTTTTCATCTTCATTTCTTTTTGAATTTTCTTCAAGAATCATTTCACAAATTTCCGAAAGCTGTTCTTTGGTGAACATCGTTCCGGTAGGATTCAGAGGTGAGCAAAGGCAAATCAAAACGGCATCTTTCAAATGTGGTTTTAGATCTTCTGCAGTAGGAAGAAAATTATTTTCCGCTGTTGTTTTCACTTCGGTTGCATCAGCAGAAGTAAGATAAGCGTAATGATTATTATTCCATGAAGGAATTGGATAAATCACTTTATCTCCTTCATCTACAATAGTTTTATAAACCGCATAAATCAGCGGTCTGGAACCGGCAGTTATTAAAATATCATTGGGCGAATAATTCAGATTCCATCTGTTTTTCAAATCTATGGAAACTGCTTTTCTAAGCGAAAGCAAACCATTTGCAGGTGGATAATTGGTAAGATTATTCTGATAGGCTTTCTGGATTTCTTCTTTTAGAAGTGCAGGAATGGGATAAATAGTAGAATTCAAATCTCCAATGGTAAGATTGGCAATTTCAGCTCCTTTTGCTTTCAGATCATTCACTTCATTTCCTATCTTCACAATTTCAGATCCTATCAGGTGAGAAGCCAGTTTGGAAACTTTAGTTTTTTTATTATTTATCGAAGTGCTAAATTCATTAGTCATAATGGTAAATTCAAGAAATTTTTAAAAAAAATTCCCAAAAATTAATCATTAATTATTGAGAATATTATTTTTTAAAACATTTATGTTAATACTATTTAATGCAAAAAATATCAATCTACAAAATAACAATCATTTTATTATTCTAAAAATTTAATGCTTTTCGCTTATTCACAAATTTAGGCAAAATTAAAATAAATGCAACTTTTATAATGATTTTTTTTGAATCAAGAACAAAAAAATATTCAGGAAAAGATTCCTGAATATCTTATATATGAGATTATTTTATTAGAAAATTTCTCTTCCTGAAAAATGGAATTTTGCTTCTATCAAAGCATTTTCATCAGAATCAGAACCGTGAACTGCGTTTTCTCCTACACTTCTTGCATACATTTTTCTGATAGTACCTTCAGCAGCATTTTCAGGATTGGTAGCACCGATTAAAGTTCTGAAATCTTCTACAGCATTTTCTTTTTCCAAAACCGCTGCTACAATAGGACCTCTGCTCATAAATTCTACCAATTCTCCATAAAATGGTCTTTCACTATGGATTTCATAGAATTTTTTTGCATCATCTAAAGTAAGCTGAGTAAGTTTTAGTGCTTTGAACTTAAATCCTGCTTCTGCAATTTTTCCTAAAATCGCTCCAATGTGCCCGTCTTCCACTGCATCGGGTTTGATCATTGTAAATGTTAAATTTCCTGACATATTTTTTAAAATTTAGTTGCACAAAAGTAAGAAAAGTTTTTATATTTGTCTTTGAAAATTCTAAATGAGAATTTAATCGGAAATTTTTGGCACACTTGTTGCTTATCTTTTTTCGATTCTCATGTTTAATTTGAGTTTTCATGGTTATTAGTTTTTACCCGGCTTAATTGCCGGGTTTTTTATTTTGCAGAATTTTCTTCCGCTTCATCCATGATTTTAAGATAAGTACTGTATCGGGATTCTTCTATTTCGTCTTGTTCTACACTTTCAAGGACTGCACATTTTGGTTCATTAATATGAAGACAATTATGAAATTTGCATTCTCTTCCTTTTTCAAAGATTTCGGGAAAATAATGCTGAATTTCCTCTTTTTCGACATCAATCATCGCAAATTCCCGAACTCCGGGAGTATCAATTACACTTCCGCCAAAATCCCAAAAATACATTTGTGCAAAGGTTGTAGTATGCTTTCCTTTTAAATGAACTTCAGAAATCTCTGAAGTTTTTAAATTCAATCCGGGCTGTAAAGCATTTACCAAAGTGGATTTTCCGCTTCCTGAATGTCCAAAAAAGACGGATGTTTTATTCCTAATTTTTTCCTCCAAAATTTGAAGATTCAATTTAGAATAAGAAGAAATCTCCAAAGTTTCATAACCTATTTTGTCATAAATTTCTTTAATATTCTGAACAATTTCTTTATCCTCTTCACCCAAAACATCCATTTTGTTAAATAAAATCAAAGGCTGAATAGTATAAGCTTCACAGCAAGCTAAAAAACGATCCAAAAAACCAAGAGAAGTTTCCGGAAAACGCAGGGTGTAAATAAAACATGCAATATCTATATTGGAAGCAATAATATGAGATTCCTTGGAAAGATTTACGGATTTTCGGATAAGGTAGTTTTTCCGAGGTTCAATCTTCGTAATCCACGCAATATCATCTTGTTCCAACTGAAATTCTACAAAATCTCCTACAGCAATCGGATTGGTTAATCGGTTTTTCAAAAGTTTGAATTTCCCCCGAATTCTTGCCTCAAAAACTTTTTTGTCATCAAGATCTAAAACCTGATACCAGCTTCCTGTTGATTTTGTAATAAGTCCTTTCAAATGTACAATATTGAATTTCTGCAAATTTAATTCAAAAAAAATAAAGACATCATTTTATAGACATTAGAATTGAGATGAAAGATATAAGATTGAAAATATAAATAGTATATATTTAAAATAAAAGAATGAGTATTTGAAAAATCTTGGAATATTTAACTGATAATCAATATTTTGAAACTGATTTATTAGTTTTTCTTATTGTTTACCTGTCATTTTTTTAAACTTGTCGATATTCAAATATAATATACTCCAAATATGTCCATCAAGATTTTCAATATTTCTTATTTGCATATATCCTTCATCCAACATCAGTGTATTTTCTACACCGCCAGCTTTCAAAGCATTTTCAATAATTTCATTCACTTTATCAAGACTTTCTACCGAAAGCGTAAAAGTTGTAATTGCATTTTCTTTAGGATTCGGAATACTTTTTTTGTTGCCATATTTAAACATTTCATACGACTGTAACATCACAAATATTTGGTCACACCAAACCATATATTTTTGATCATCGAATGTAAATAAAGGGTTAACCGTAAATCCCATTTGCTGGTAAAACTTCATGGATGCATCTACATTTTTTACTGGCAAATTGATAAATACTTGTTTCATCTTCTACTCCTTTTTATTTTTTAATAGGATCTCATCATATCCTTTGTTAAATCTCCACTTTGTGGCTCTCAGAGAATGTAAGATCAAAAATAAATAAAATTTACAAATTTATTTTTTTGTGAAGAAAAAATATTGATATTAACTCAAGATCATGTATTTTGTGCAATCAGAAAATAGATGGGCATCCCTATTGTTATATTTACAGGGAAAGTTACTGCAAGAGCCATAGGCAATAAAAGTCCTGGATTTGACTGAGGAACCGAAATTTTCATAGCAGCAGGAACGGCAATATAAGAAGCACTTGCCGCCAAAACTGAAAACATAAAACGACTACTTAAGTCTTGCGTTACCATAGAACTTAAAAGAGCAATGACACAACCATTAATAAGAGGAATTAGTATAGCAAAAATAATCGGGAACCATCCGAATGAAAAAAAGGCTTTTAACTTTTTGCCACTAGTTATCCCCATATCAAGTAAAAAAATAGCCAGAAATCCTTTAAAAAGGTCGTTTGTAAATGGTTTTATTCCTTCCGCTTGTTTGGCATTTGCCAGATAGCCTATGATTAAACTTCCAAGAATAAGTAATACACTTCCATTTGTAAAAGAATGCTTGATTGCAGTTCGTTTTTTTATTTTTTCATTTTCGTCCTGATTATAAATCGAAACTAATAAAAGACCAACAATAATTGCAGGAGATTCCATTAAAGCCATAATAGCAACCATATGACCGTGTAAATGTAATTGTTGTGATTCCAAAAAATTTACTCCGGTAACGAAAGTAACGGCACTTACTGAACCATAAGCCGCCGCTACTGCACCCGCATCAAAAACATTCAGTTTTCTTTTTAGAATAAAGAATGTGTAAAACGGAATGGTTAATGAAATCAATATTCCAAACAGCATTGAAAATCCGATTTCGGTTGTCAATGATTCATGAGATAATTCTTGCCCACCTTTGAAGCCAATAGCAAACAAGAGGTATAACGAGATAAACTTTGACGAATTTGGAGGTATTTCCAAATCACTTTTTAAATAAACCGCAACAATTCCGAGTACAAAAAACAGCAACGCTGGGTTTGTAAGATTATCAATAAGTAAACTAAAATTCATAATATTTTTATTATTGCGTTTTTGTTGCTCTTTCTAGCTTATCATTAATGGTTTTTCCTAAACCTCTATCAGGAAGTCTTTCTACTATAATTATATCAAGATTTTTACTATCTAAGCAATGTAAAAAAGCATATAAATTTTTGGCTGCTTCCTCCATATTGGCAGATCTACTCAATATCTCTTGATGAACTACGTTTTCGTTTTCAATTCGATTGTTAAAAAGTAACAAGCCGATTTTTTTTCCTTCAAATGAATTTAAAGATTTTGAAACATCATCTGTTAAGTATGTACTTGTATTTGGAGCATAATGTCTTGAAAGCATACCCGGAGCGTTGGGAGATTGATCATTACTAGTTACAATCGTTAATGTTCCCGTAATTTTTTCTATCTCTTCTACAGAAATTGCACCATGCCTAAAAAGAATGGGATGTCCATTTTCAAACCCAATGATAGTAGATTCTACACCTTTTACACATTGACCGCCATCTAAAATCACTTTGAGTGAATCACCAAAATAATTGAAAACATGTTCTGCACATGTTGGACTAATGGAGCCAAAAGGATTTGCACTCGGAGCAACCAGAGGAAATGTAAGATTCTGTAAAAGCTCCAGTGTAAGAGGATGATCAGGTACTCGTACTGCTACCGTTCTTTTTCCGGCTGTAATTAAATCCGAAATATGTGGTTTTTTTTCTAACAATAAAGTTAGTGGACCAGACCAAAATTTATCCGCCAACTTAAAGGCGATTTCAGGAATATTTTGGGCGATTTCGTTGAGATAAGATGCCGATTTAATATGAATAATTAAGGGATTGTATAGCGGCCTTTTTTTTAAATGAAAAATTTTTTTAACTGCTTGCTCGCTAAATGCATTTGCTGCTAATCCATAAACAGTTTCCGTAGGTATTGCCACTAATTCGTCATTTAGCAAAGTCTGTATCGCTTTATCAATATTTTTTGTTGTCATTGTTTACTAAGGATTACATATATCACAGTACATAGGATCTTCTGCATACTTATTATAAGGGTATTTTTTCTCTTTTGCATAGTGGCAATTTTTGCATATATATACATAAGAAAGTGTGCTACGTGTCGGAAAATTGCACAGTTCACATGGCAAACCTTGTTTGGTATCTGTAATTCCAAATCCAGGTGTTCCACACTGCGGGCAAAGCGAATTTATTTTATCAACCAATTTTATCGCTGCTTTTTCAATCACTTTCATTCGTGTAGGATTGTGCATCGCTCTCATATCAGTTTCTACGTAAGCAGTTCCAAACGAACTTATCATTTCATTAAATGCTATATACAATTTTTTCCAATCATTTATCCCTTTTACAATTTTGGTATTGCTTTCTTTTTCGTTTCGCAAAATCAAAGCATGAGAAGGAAATAAAACTTTTTGTGCGAATTCTTTTAATTGCTTTTCTGTTTTGATTTCGGCACCATTGAAATTTGTTTCTATGCTTAATTCTCTTACAATTATTTCAAGATTATTTTTACTGTCAATGAACATTAGTAATTCATCATCCGCATTTGCAAAAAAAATGGTTGGATGTTGTCCAAACGAACCCTCACTTGCTACTGCCAAGTCGAAATTAAATTTATCCATTGCCATCAGACATTTATTGCGCAGTGTAGTAACAGGATTATCTTTGCGTTCAACTTCTCCAGTAAACGTTCCTAGCAAATCGGTATCTAAAGAAGTTTCAATAATACATTCAACCCCCAATTCTTTTTCTAAAATAGGAGCAATAATTTTTTCCTTTTCATGCTTTGTCGCTATAATCAATTTTCTTCCCTTGAACATATCGAAGTTACTAATCAGATAAGGTGATATTAATTTCAGATGTTACAACAAGTTTTTTATTATGTGTTTTTGCCTCTGATAGAGTAGATTGCAATTTTTCGATTTCTTTTTTTAATTCTGGAATTCTTTTTTGCGCAATTTCATCATCTTTACCAAAACGCTCATTTGAACTCCAGTCTTTTATTTTATGAAAATTCAATTTAGAATTTAGTAAATTCATTAAAATTTCCTTTGCATCTTCATGAGTGAAGACGCCTTCAATTAGAATTAGTTTTTTAGTATTCTCCATTTTTATCGATTTTAAAATTTGATGCAAATTTGTTTACAAAAACTCCTGTTATTATTCCTAAAGCTGTAAAAAGTTGGCTATTTATAGGGTCATTTGTTGTAAAAGCCATTATCAAAAAAGTAATTGTTAGTACTAAGCAAAAAATAGTTTTTATTGTCATTAAATTCATTTTGTTTCATTTTTAGTAATTCGTTTTCTTTAATAACATTGTTACTGTTGCAAGGGTTATTCTTGTCATATTTTTTTAAGATTTTAATTCACATAGCAAAAATGCTAAATCTTAATCATTTATTTTTATTTATATTTGTGATATTAAGTATAAAAATAATTTATGAATTATACATTGAATCAACTACAGATTTTTTTGAAAATAGTACAAACCCAAAGCGTTACAAAGGCTTCTGAAGAATTACATCTTACTCAACCAGCAGTATCTATCCAATTAAAAAATTTTCAAGATCAGTTTGATATTCCATTAACGGAAGTTATTGGACGCAAAATTTATATCACCGATTTCGGCCATGAAATTGCGGAAGCTGCGGAAAGCATTCTTCATCAAGTTCATGCCATTAATTATAAAACATTGGCATACAAAGGACAATTAGCAGGTAGATTAAGGATTTCTGTAGTATCAACGGGAAAATATGTAATGCCTTATTTTCTTACCAATTTCATCCAAAAACATTCAGGAATCGAATTATTGATGGATGTTACTAATAAAAGTAAAGTAGTGGAGAGCTTAGAAAACAATGAAGTGGATTTTGCATTAGTTTCGTTATTACCCGACAACTTGAGTATTGAAAAACTTGATTTACTTCAAAATAAATTGTATTTGGTAGGAAGAACTAAACCAGGATCAAAAAAAACAATTAATGCAAAGGAAATATTTAAAAGCCTACCTTTAATTTTTAGAGAAAAAGGCTCTGGAACGAGGCAAATAATGGAAAAATTTATAGAACGTAATACTATACAGATCTTAAAAAAGATGGAATTAACGTCTAATGAAGCAGTAAAGCAGGCATTATTAGCTGGATTAGGATATTCCATTATGCCTTTAATTGGAATTAAAAACGAATTACACAATGATGAATTGCAAATTATTCCCGTTAAAGGATTGCCTATTAAAACTACCTGGAGTTTAATCTGGCTTAAAAATAAAAAACATTCTCCTGTTTCACTTTCATTTTTAGAATACTTAAAAAATGAAAATTCAAATATTGTACATGAACAATTTAGCTGGTATGAAGATTATTAGGACAGAATAAAACATTTTTGCTGTTTAAAAAATACCCTTTCAGAATTCAAAATCTGAAAGGGTGTGTTCTTTTTAAATGATTCAAAATTATTTCTCGATCATAATACTATTCTGAACCTCAATACTCTCTTCATGAATAGCTTTAAAAACCTTTTCAATAAATTCCTGAGACATTCCTGTTTCAAAGGCTTTTTGAGAAGCATATTCGGTAATTACTTTCCAACGATTCGGTTGAAAAATCGCTATATTATTCTGTTTTTTGATCGTTCCTATTTTTTCTGCGATTTTCATTCTTTGAGAAAGAAGCTCGATCAACTGAAAATCAATATCCGAAATCAAAGTTCTGTGTTTTCCTAAATCTTCTTCATAGCCAGAAACATCCGCATTTCTGATTTTTAAATTCGCAATCAAGTCCGCCAAAACTTCAGGAGTAATTTGCTGGGAAGCGTCACTCCATGCTTCATCAGGATTGCTGTGTGTTTCAATCATCATTCCTTCATAACCAACATTTAACGCTTCCTGCGCAATTCCGGCTAAACCTGTTCTGTTTCCACAAATATGAGAAGGATCTACAACCATTGGAATATTGGGAAACTGATTTTTAAAATCCAGTGCAATCTGCCAATTTGGCGTATTTCTATATTTTGTTTTTTGGTAAGACGAAAAACCTCTGTGAATAGCTCCCAGATTTTCAATACCTTGACCCAAAAGTCTTTCCATTGCCCCAATCCAAAGTGCTAAATCAGGATTTACAGGATTTTTCACTAAAACAGGTTTGTTTGTTCCTCTTAAAGCAACTGCAATTTCCTGAACGGTAAAAGGATTTACAGTAGAACGAGCTCCAATCCATAAAATATCAACATCGGCTTCCAATGCTGCAAAAACATGATGAGCATTTGCAACTTCTGTCGCTGTTTTAAAACCATATTCTTCTTTTACTTTTTTCAGCCAATTGAGACCAATTACTCCTACTCCTTCAAAACCATTTGGTTTTGTTCTTGGTTTCCAAATTCCTGCACGAAAAACAGGAACCGGAGCTCCGGATTCTTTTATTCTTTTTGCCGTTTCTAGCATTTGTGCTTCACTTTCTGCGCTGCAAGGACCTGCAATAACGAGTGGTTCTGAGAATTCTTTGATCCAATCGTTTTTTAGTTCATTCAAGTTCATTTTATCTAATACTTTATTTTTAATTTGTACAATATCTATTCTATTATAAATTTTACTTTATAATTCTTTTTCAAAAAATGTCGTTCAAAATTCTAAATGAGGCTGGAAAATTGAAAATTATTTTCCGTTATTTTTTGAGAAAGAAATTCAGTTTAGCTCAACCAATAAAATCGGTAATAGGTTCTGAAATTTCTGTAATAAAAGCTAAAATAATAATTTCCAAAACCTGAAAACAGATTTTTTACAATCGGGTGATATGGAAATTTTAATGTTTGCACTTTTAATTTTTAAAATTTTTAGCTCAATTTTATTTTAGAGATTGCTCGCAAAAAGTTCAATTTTTCTTTCCACCAACAAAATCTATGGACAAATATAGAAAAAATTATGACAAATCAAACTTCATTAGATCGTCTAAATCTTTCAACAATGGATTAATTTCTACAAATTTTTCAAAAATTTTACGTTTGGTAAGTACTTCTTTTTTAAGAGTAACATCCATTTGATACTCTACAGAAATTCTAAAATGATTGACTTTATGCCTGAAATGGTTGAAAAATTCTGCCTGTACTTTTTCAAATTCTTTCTTTGCCGATTCAGAAGGATAATTCACATATATTGTATTTTCATCTCTTTTGTGAAATTTGAATCCATTGATTGCACTATACAAAATGATATCTTTCGTCTTAATGCTTTCCAAAAATTTATTCCATTCTGTTTGCAAATCGGTTTCTGTAAAGTGATTGGTTGGAAGATTTTCTTCTTTTTCCGTAAGAAGTTTATTTTCTTCTTTCTCCTCTTTTTTATTCAGTGTTTGCTGAATACTGAATTTAGAAACGGTTTTCTGAGCTTGCAACGGAATTGCTGATTTTTCAATTTTCAGCTCCGGTTCTTTTTGTTCGATCTTTGGTTGTGATAGCTCTTTAGTAGAATTCTCTGGTTTTTTTTCAACCAATTTTTCAGAAAATTCTTTAAGGAGCGGCGATAGAATTAAGAACTTTTTTTTTTAGAATCTGTTCCGTTTGCGGTAAGACTTGCCAGTTGCATCAATGCGATTTCCACCGTAAGTCTCGGATTTTTAGAATTTTTATAATTGATGTCTGCGTAATTGCAAATTTCAATGGCATCAATCAATTGTTGAGCAGTCCATTTCTGACTTTGTTCGGAAAACTTGGCTTTTGTTTTTTCTCCTACTTCAATTAAAGCTAAAGTTGAAGAATTTTGTGCCATCATCAGATCACGGAAATGATTTCCCAAACCTGCAATGAAAATATGTGAATCAAATCCTTTTTTTACGATTTCATTAAAAACCGTCAGTGTTTCCGGAATTTTATTTTCGTGAGCCAAATCCACAATTCTCAGATACTGATCGTAATCTAAAATATTGAGAACTTCCGCCGCTTTTGCCAGTGTAATGTTTTTTTGGGAAAATGTAGAAAGTCTGTCAAAAATGGAAAGTGCATCACGAAGTGCACCATCTGCTTTCTGTGCAACAAGATATAACGCATCATCTTCATATTTCACATTTTCCTTTTCTGCAATTTTTCTTAAATGATCCTGAATATCTTCAATTGTGATTCTCTTGAAATCATAAATCTGACAACGTGATAAAATAGTCGGAATAATTTTATGTTTTTCCGTTGTTGCCAAAATGAAAATTGCGTGAGCAGGTGGTTCTTCCAAAGTTTTTAAAAATGCATTGAAAGCCGCAGTAGAAAGCATATGAACCTCATCAATGATATATACTTTATACTTCCCAATTTGCGGAGCAAAACGAACCTGATCGATCAGTTCACGGATATCATCTACGGAATTATTGGAAGCTGCATCCAATTCGTAAATATTGTATGCAAAACCATCTTCTGAAGTAGAACCATCCTGTTCATTAATTTTTCTCGCCAAAATTCTAGCGCAAGTTGTTTTTCCAACACCTCTCGGTCCACAGAAAAGCAATGCCTGTGCAAGCTGACTATTTTCAATGGCATGTTCCAAAGTATCCGTAACATGAGATTGCCCAACAACGGAATCAAATTCCTGTGGACGATATTTGCGTGCAGATACAATGAAGTTTTCCATGTGTCAAAAATAGGGATTATTCTTGGAAAAAGAAAAAATGAAAATCCAAAAAATGATAAACATTTTTTGGATTGATTTTAGATCAAAATATTGATAATATTAACTTAATTCTGTTACAGTTCCATTTACAGCTTTGTATGCTAGCTTTTGTCTATTCGTTGAAAAATATATACAATGGATTGGTGCACTTGCATCTATATAATCATTCGGACGGAAATCCGCTCGTAATAAATCAGCAACAATTTCTCTAAAATTTTGTAACATCAAATATTCTTGATTTTTACCTTTAATAACATCATATGCAGCAACATTATCTTTGATAGTATAAAGTTTAAATCCATTTGATTCATCAGGATTGCTTATTTCAACAAAATTATTTTCATCAGTATACAAATGTCTTAGTGGATTTCTTCTTATTTTATCTGGATGGTAATTGCTAAAGTATTTTTGATAATAAGGTATATGATTACCCATTTTTACAATTCCCAAATTCTTTACATTTTCATTGCTGCAAATAACTGTAGCTGTAGCATTAATATTACTTTGATTATTATTTAAAGAAACTGGAATAAACATTTCTTCAAATTTTCCCTGAAAATTACATCCGTTTATATTTATTGCTGTACTAAAATCTACATTACTATATGCTCCTGAAAGCTTAATTTTCATATTATATCCTTCTGGTAAATTTGTTATTGTAGATCCAACTATATTCATAGTTCCTCCTCCATGAAAAATAAGTACTCCATCCTCTGCAGGTTTAAAGCAATCTGGATGATTTTCTGGAACTAAACCAGAATACCATAAATTTTGAAGAGTAATATTATCTGGCGCATTATGCACTTCTGCTCCAGCATAAGATCCGATTGTTGTGTATATTCTTTTTGTTCCTTCTAGTCTGAAAGAAGATACCAAAAGAGTTTCATTAACTCCTTTTCTTAAAATGAAAGTATCTAAATTTGAGGCACCCCCACCTGTAATGGAACCACCAACTCCAGCAAAAATGAAAGCTGTTTTTACATTAGTAATATAATTATTTTGAAAATTATGAATTAAATTATTTCCTGTATTTCCATTACCAATATAATAAGCGGATTGAAAATATCCTTCTGCATCATTATCTGCTTTCCATTTTCCATTGAAACTACAGTTATACCACATTGATACATCATTTTGATTTTCTCCATCTATTCTTACTGCATGTTTGAATTTCCCAGCTATGTTTCTTATATTTTTAAAAGTATTTTGAGTAGAAGTACGCTTAGGATAATATCCTGGTTGATCTTCAGGATCAGGAGGCTGAATAGTACTTTCTTTATCTCCCCAATAAATATTAAAATAATGATCACAAGAACCTAAATCCCCTCCAAAATAAAAATTTTCATAAACTCCAAATGCTGTACCGTTTAGTTCAAAAACACTATCTACATGCGTATTATTTTTTATACAGAGTAAAGATCCTATTCCACCACCGAAAATATGCATTCCTTCCGTATTTTTTACCACAATTGTTTTATCAATTATATACTCTCCTTGAGGCAAATAAACAGAATACAAAGCTCTATTGTAAGCACCTACATTAAAAACAGCAAAATCAATAGCTTTCTGAATAGCATCAGAATCACTTCCCCACCAAAGAACATTTAAAATTTTGTCTGGTACAATTCTTTCATAAATTGGACTTGTTGGTGTCTCTTGAAAGTAAATGATATTATCTATATAAGGAGCTGAAGTAACTTCCCTTACACTAATCATTTCTTTTGTTTTTGGATCTTCCATTAAAATTGTTGTCATAATAATAAAGTTTTAATTGTTAAACATCTCAAAGGTATTGGTGGATAGCGACAAAACTTGACGCATTATAATTTTGTTAGTAATTAATAATTAAATTTGTTTAGAATAGTCTTTTTTATGAAACTAAAACCAAAACATTCAGCAAGCGACATTACCATTTTCTCAGAAATGACGGCTCTTGCTATTAAAAACAATGCTATAAATCTTGCACAAGGATTTCCGGATTATGAAATTGATGAGAAATTAAAAAAACTTCTGGCAAAAGCAACAGAACAGAATTTCAATCAATATGCTCCAATGTCAGGAAATTCTTTGCTAATCAATAATTTAATTGACTTCAATAAAAAAAGAGAAAATTCGATTGAGTTTTCAAATTCTGAAATCACCGTAATTCCGGGAGCAACATATGGAATTTATACCGCTCTTTCTGCTGTTTTACAACCAAATGATGAAGTGATTATTATAGAACCAGCCTATGATAGCTATCAACCAGCTGTAGAAATGAATGACGGAATTCCTGTTTTTGTTTCCCTAAATGAAAATTTTGAAATGGACTGGAATTTACTTCAATCCAAAATTTCAGAAAAAACCAGAGCCATTATTGTAAATTCACCTCATAATCCGACAGGAAAAATCTGGAAAAAAGATGACTGGGAAAAACTTTGGCAACTGATTAAAAATACTAAAATTATTGTAATTTCAGATGAAGTATATGATCTGATTCATTTCGATGATTTTGAATTTGTAAGCGCACTGCATCATTCGGAAATCAAGAAAAGGTGCTTTTCAGTTTTTTCGTTTGGAAAAATGTTTCATATCACCGGTTGGAAAATTGGATATATAGTTGCTAATGAAGATTTTATGGCAGCTTGCAGAAGAATACATCAATATTTAACATTTTCCGTAAATTCTCCTGCACAACAAGCATTAGCAGAATATATTGAAATTTTTGACCCGAAAAAAAATCAGCAAACGATGCAACAGAAAAGAGATTTTTTTCTTTCAGAAATTAGAGAAACTTCATTTACTTTGAAACATCTTTCAGAAGGAAGTTATTTTCAGGTTTTAGGATATGAAAAAATTTCCAGCCTCGATGAAAAATCTTTTGCCTATTGGCTTACTGAAAATCATAAAGTAGCGACCATTCCTTTAAGCGCTTTTTATAACGATCGAAAAAATACCAATTCTATCCGTTTTTGTTTTTCTAAAAAGGAGGAAACAATTGTAAAGGCAATAAAGAATTTGAAGAATTTATAAAATTTCAAGCAAAAAGCTTATTTCTATCATAAAAAATGCCGGAAAATCCGGCATTTAAAATTTATTAAAAAAGGAAATTACATTTCCAGAACTCTTACATCAATTCTCCTATTTTTCGCTTTGCATTCCTCCGTATCATTTGGAGGACAAACCGGAAATTGTGAACCGTAACCTTCCGCTTCAATTCTGTCTGAAGCAATTCCTGCTTCAATTAATTTCAGTTTAGCAGTTTGAGCTCTTAGATTGGAAAGTTTTTTATTTGCCTCTTCACTTCCTGTATTATCGGTGTAACCACCCAATTTTACCTTTAATTTCGGATAAGCATTTAGTATTTGTGCAAGATTGAGAAGTTGTTCTTCAGAACCCGGTTTCAGTTCACTACTTCCACTTTGGAAATATAAATTTTCAATTGTGAACCACACATTTTTATCCAACAATGCAGGATCATTATTTTTTACCCCATTGTAAAACGCCAATAACTGACTTTCTTTTCCTAAACCAAGTGACTTTCCGCCCACTAATTTTATTTCTTCAATTTCGCCAGTATCGTATACAAAATCTCCATCCGTATTTAGTTGACCTTTAATTACTTTTGGAGGAAGAGGCGCTTCAGGAATAGCCATTCCGGGAGCTGGAGGTGGTGGCATTATCATTCCTTTTCCCATTAGATTTTCGAGTTTTTCTTTTCTGTCAGCCTCAATCTTATCTTTGTGAAGTGAAGCTAAAGTAGGAGCAATTACCAAAGAAACGATAGACATTAGTTTAATCAAAATATTCATGGAAGGGCCAGAAGTATCTTTGAAAGGATCTCCAACTGTATCTCCTGTTACAGAAGCTTTGTGCGGATCAGAACCTTTGTAATAAATTTTTCCATTAATATCTGCTCCTTTTTCAAAAGATTTTTTTGCATTATCCCAAGCTCCACCTGCATTATTCTGGAACATTCCCATCAATACTCCGGAAACTGTAGCTCCTGCCAAAAATCCTCCCAAAACTTCAGGGCCGAAAATAAATCCAATCAAAAGAGGTGAAACAATAGCAATTGCACCCGGAAGCATCATTTTTTTGATGGAAGCATCTGTAGAAATGGCCACACATTTTTCATATTCCGGTTTTCCTTTTCCTTCTAAAATTCCGGGAATTTCGCGGAACTGTCTTCTCACTTCTTCCACCATTGCCATTGCCGCTTGTCCAACTGCCGTAATTGCCAAAGACGAAAAGATGAAAGGAATCATCGCTCCTACAAATAATCCGGCTAAAACATCGGCTCTGTAAATATCAATCCCGTCAATTCCTGCAATTCCCACAAAAGCAGCAAATAAAGCTAAAGCCGTAAGTGCAGCCGAAGCAATAGCAAAGCCTTTTCCAGTTGCAGCAGTGGTATTTCCAACTGCATCCAAAATATCTGTTTTTTCACGGACTTCTTTCGGAAGTTCACTCATTTCTGCAATTCCACCTGCATTATCAGCAATTGGCCCGAAAGCATCAATTGCTAATTGCATTGCTGTTGTCGCCATCATTCCGGCCGCTGCAATTGCTACTCCATAAAGTCCGGCGCAAAGATAGGAACCGTAAATTCCACCTGCCAAAACCAGAATCGGTAAAAGTGTAGATTCCATACCAACAGAAAGTCCGCCAATAATATTAGTAGCGTGACCAGTAGAAGATTGTCTCACAATACTTGAAACCGGTCTTTTTCCCATTGCTGTATAAAATTCTGTAATAAGACTCATCAAAGTTCCTACCACCAAACCAACCATGATAGCACCGAAAACTCCCATTTTAGAAAATTCGTGACCTCTTAAAACCATTTTTTCAGGAAGAAGATAATCCACCAAAAAATAAGAAGCAATTGCCGTAATTACAATACTTCCCCAGTTTCCTAAATTTAAAGCATTCTGAACATTAGAAGTAGACGAGCCTTCATTATCATTAATTCTCACAAAGAAAGTTCCTACGATAGAAAATATAATTCCAAGACCTGCAATAAGCATCGGCAAAAGAATCGGTGCAAAACCTCCAAAAGAATCATCAGAAACCGTTTCTCTTCCTAAAACCATCGTTGCTAATACCGTGGCAACGTAAGAACCAAATAAATCTGCTCCCATTCCTGCAACATCACCTACATTATCACCTACATTATCTGCAATTGTTGCGGGATTTCGCGGATCATCTTCCGGAATTCCAGCCTCCACTTTTCCTACTAAATCTGCACCAACATCAGCAGCTTTTGTATAAATTCCACCTCCTACTCTTGCAAAAAGCGCGATAGATTCTGCACCTAAAGAAAATCCTGTAAGAATTTCAATAGTTCTTTCCATTTCATGAGAGTCTACCCCAGAATGTGGTGCAAAAATTTGCTTAATAATTAGAAATAAAGATCCAAGTCCCAAAACTGCCAATCCGGCAACTCCCATTCCCATTACAGAACCACCTGTAAAAGAGACTTTAAGAGCTTTTGAGAGAGATGATTTTGCTGCTTCTGCTGTTCTTACGTTAGCTTTAGTTGCGATCTTCATTCCTATAAAACCTGCCATTGCTGAAAATATAGCTCCTACAACAAATGCAATTCCTATACTCCAATGCGAATTGGCATTACTCATTCCCATTACTGCAAGTAGAATTGCAACAATAACCACAAAATACATCAGTATCTTATATTCTGCTTTTAAGAAAGCCATTGCTCCATCCGCAATGTGACCACTGATTTCCTTCATTTTTTCGTTTCCGGAATCCTGTTTGCTTACCCAATTACTTTGTAAAAAGGTGTAAAGCAATGCAATAACTCCAAAAATCGGTACTAACACGAATAAGTTCATAGTTTATAGATTTTTAAAATAACTCTTAAATATAATAATTATTCGTAATGTTTTGATAAAATAAATGAATTCTTCATAATTTTCGCAAATATCGAATGTAACCACTTGATTATAAACAAAAAAAGCAAATGAAACGAATTCATTTGCCTTATATTTTTACAAAAATGAGATTAAAATTATCCCCCAAATTTATTAGCGTAATCTCTCTTTGAAGCCTTAATCACTTCTTTTGCATGATCCGCTCCATATACTTCCTGAATTCTGCATTTTGCAGGTTCATTAGGTAAATTTTTATAGGTAAGGAAATAATGCATTAATCTTTTTACTTCTGCCTGTGGAAGTTCAGAAATATCTCTAAAATGACCGAAAGCATGATCTCCAACCATTACTGCTACAATTTTATCGTCAGCTTCACCTTTGTCAATCATTTTAAAACCACCGATAGGAATAGCTTCCATCAACATTCCACCTGCATGGATACTGTGAGAGCTTAAAACGCAAATATCCAATGGATCATGATCTCCTTCTGTAACGTCTTCTGCTCCACTTTCAATAGCCAGTCTCATTACTTCGTCGTGGCAATATGTTCTTGGAACAAACCCATACAAAGCAGGGATAATATTGGAAAATTGCTGAGGACGATCTACTTTAAGATAGCCTGTCTCTTTATCCACTTCATATTTTATAGTGTCTGATGGTACAATTTCTACGAAAACATTTACCACATTTGGTGCATCTTCACCTGCTGAAATTCCATGCCATGGATGTGCTTTAAAATTTGGTATCATTATTATATGTTATAGTTTAGTATTAATAATTCTTTTTTCAATTCCTCAATATTATCAGAAATAAAATCTCCTTCATTGATATAATTCATCATGAAAAGAGTTTTAAAATCTTCCAGATTGGCGTTATTTCCCAAACCTTCGTGTGTACTATGCAAAAGTTTAATTACTTTATCTTTACCGAAAACAATATTCTGCCAATTTGTTTTACTCAAATAAATTTGCTGGGAAGCGTTATAATCAAACTCTTCCTGAATGCTTTTCTCAGTAAGAAAGAGAAATTCGTGAGGAGCAAGATTTTTATCAAATTTCCCTACAAGGTTTGAAGGTTTTATTCTTTCCAGAAATAAGGTCATCCTTTCAAAAGCCTGAAATCGTAAATCATTTCCTGCTTTTATTCCTAAAGCTTTCATTTCTTGCTTTTTAAGAGAAATGTAAGTGTACACAAATTGTCTTAGCAAAACCAAAAAAGGAATTGCAATGATAATTGCTACTGCATAAGGAAGATAATCCGATAGATTTGCCATAATTTGAGGTGGCAAAATTAAGAATTATTTATGAATTATAGCTCAAATAATGCAGGTCTTTCTGTAACTTCGTGATAACAAATGCTGTTTTCATCAAAATAATGATATACAAGACTCTTTCTTGTCCTTGATTTATCAAGGTGAGGCTCGCCTCCATGTAAAATATTGGCATGCCAAATCAAAGCATCCCCTTTTTTAGCACGAAAAATTTCTTTTTTCAAACCAAGCTCTTTCACTTTATTTTCAAGAAATAGCTCATAGCTTTTATAGCCCTTGTTTCCAATCTTTACAGCATTCCCTTCATTATCATAATCTCCATTCATATAATATGGTAGCTTATGGCTTTCCGGGATATAATGCAAAGCTCCATTATTTTCATCAATATCCTCAAGTGCAATCCAAACACCAAGAAGACCTCCAAGTGGATAAGTAGTCATGTGTATACTATCAGAATGCGTTTTTTGCTGGCTTCCATTAATGAAATTAATACTTTGAAATAATTTTGCCTTGCCATCCAAGAGTATAGACAAAAAATCCATAAAATCTTTATTGCTTCCTGTATCCTTAATAAGAGCTGAATGATGTATGGCAAACATGAGCTTGTTT
Organism: Chryseobacterium sp. HNCC26DJ241; assembly: GCF_057180505.1. Lineage (NCBI taxonomy): Bacteria > Pseudomonadati > Bacteroidota > Flavobacteriia > Flavobacteriales > Weeksellaceae > Chryseobacterium > Chryseobacterium sp. HNCC26DJ241. The sequence goes on from NZ_JBXUGL010000001.1 coordinate 159,418, forward strand.
CCATAACGGAATTTTAATGTTCCATTTTCCAGAAACTGATCTATTTCAGAATTGATCTGATCAACAGTTTGAGGAGAAATAAACTCTTTTAAAATAAGATATCCATTTTTATCATAATCATCTACATTCTTTTTGTTCTGTTCAGAAAGTGCTTTATAAAAAACGGAATTTTTTAATCTTTCTATATTTATCAATCTTTCTTTTGCCGGTAAATGCTTGAAATCTTTACTCGAAATCGAAGAATAATATTTTTTCTTCAAACCGAATTTTTTGAATAAAGGAATATTATGTTCCAATTTTTTTTTATGGAAAAAATTGTAAACAACATATGGTAATTTGTAATTTCTAATAGACTTCAGCATAATTAAACCTTTGTATACCTGTCGTAAAATTAAATAATTCTGATAAGATTTTTCAAAAAAACTAAGATTTTCTTAAAAATTTAAGTTTAAGTAAACTGAAAATTAACGACTTTTTGGAATTACTGTAAAAAGGGTACGATTTCATTATTGGACGAAAACCCCGGAAAAATTCTTCTACATTTGGGATATCTCCTCCTTCAAAATCAAAAATCTTATTGTGAATACACTTTTTTATCGCTTCATCAATGAGAACAGAAGCTCCGCTTAACTTTATAAAAGAAGGATCGTTATAAGTTCCAAGCAGTACATTTGCTTGATTATCTTCATATAGTATAATTAAATTTGTAAGGCTATTTTGATAATAATATCCGTACAATTTCAATTTATTTTCTTTATAAAATCCTTTTATGATTTGCAAAAAATCTTCACAATCATTAGGATTGTTGTCCGCCCCTCTCATATTATCCAGAATAAAATCTTCTACCAGATTAATATGTAGGTTTTCTTTAATTTTCGAATTTTCTTTAATTTCTGGTTCCTGACGTATTTTTCGTTTTCTTTTAGGAGAATATCGTTTATAAACGTTTTCATACTCATCCGGAAGAATCAAAAAGTTTTTTCTTGTTGGCAGATTTGTGGAGAAAACATTCTCATCATTAAAAGAATAATATCTTATTATATAGTTTTTTTCTAAAAAACTCAAAAAAGCATCATTTATTTTTGTAGAATCTTCTTTTGAAAAAACTCCCAATTGCTGACAAAGTTTAGGATTATGAACAAATTTAAATCCGAATTTTCTTACAAACGGAACCGGCATCACAGCTTCATAATCGTTATAAACCAACACTTCCCATTGCTTGTCCGAAGTAATATCCAAAAAATCCTTTGTAGCCGAATATTTCCGCTGGGCAGAATTTTCCAGACAAAAGGAATATTTATCAAAATCTATTTCGTTGTATTTCAATATTTTAATCATAATAATCCTTCTTCCGCAAAACTGAAAAATTGATTTTGTGCAATAATAAGATGATCGAGAAGCTGGATATTCAATAATTTTCCGGCTTCACTTATTTTTTTGGTGATGCTGATATCGGCACTACTTGGTTTTAAATTTCCGGATGGATGATTGTGGGCAACGATAATTCCGGTTGCAAAATGCTCAAGCGCAGTCTTAAAAAGAATCCTAATATCAACAATAGATTCACTGATTCCGCCTTTTGTAAGCCCGGTTTTATAAATCACCTGATTATTCTGATTCAGAAAAATTGCCCAAAATTCTTCTGTCTGCAAATCGGAAAGATGCGGACTCAAAATTCTGAATGCACTTTCTGAATTTGAAATTTTTGCACGCTCCGGAATTTCCTGAGCTGCTCTTCGATGTCCGATTTCCAAAGCTGCCGCAATAGAAATTGCCTTAGCCTCACCTACTCCATTGAATTTCATTAAATCTTTTAGGGAAAGTTTAGAAAGATGATTCCAATTATTTCCTACCGAATTCAAAATTTTTCTTGCCAATTCCACCGCAGATTCGTTTCTGTTTCCACTTCCCATAATAATGGCGAGAAGTTCAGAATCCGAAAGCGAATCTTTGCCTTTCAGTAAAAATTTTTCTCTCGGTCTGTCGTCTTCTGCAAGTAGTTTTATGGACATTTTTTTGTTAGTGGTTGTTGGTTATTAGTTGATGGTTGATAGTTGATGGTTGATAGTTGATGGTTTATAATATAATTAATAAAATGCATAAAGAATAATCGGTTGCTTTGATGCATCAATATAATTTTCTGCTTTTTTGAAAAAATTTGGAGAAAGCATCGGACATCCTAAACTTAAACAAGCCGGATTTTCAGATTCTGAATCCGGAACACAACTAAGAGAATGTAAAACAATTGCTCTTTTCATAGCATTACTATTGGTTTTGTCCAAACCTTTCAAACGGTAAGATTTTCCAAAAGTTCCTACATAGCTATTAGTGGCTATTTCGTATTTTCCTAAGGAGGATTGATAAGAGCCTTCGATATTACTAAATATCAATTCGTCAGAATTTTTAATTACAGAACCCGAACCATGAGAAACTATTCCTTTTTCCAGAATTTTGTTGGTTTCGATATCTACAATAAAAAACCTGTATTTTCCGGATGAAATTTTAAAATTGATGAAAAATGCCGTTTTCTGATTGTATTTTTTTCCTTTGATATAATTTTTGATCTCCGAAATTTTTTCAGATGGCAAAACCTCCGATGTTATTTTTACCGAAGAAGCATCATTTCCCTGAGATTTTATTTCACAAGAAATGATGACAATCAAGAGAAGAAAAATAAAATTTCGCATTTTTTTTTGCCAATTAACCGTTACAAAATAAGGCCATCCTTCATTACCAGTTTACGATCTGTAATTTCCGCAAGATGTGGATTGTGGGTTACGATCACAAAAGTTTGGTTGTATTTGTCCCTCAAATCAAAAAATAATTGGTGTAGATCATCCGCATTTTTAGAATCGAGATTTCCGGTAGGTTCATCTGCAAGAATAATTTTTGGGGAATTAATCAAAGCTCTTGCTACCGCCACTCTTTGCGCTTCACCTCCGGAAAGCTGGCTTGGTTTATGATGAAGCCGGTCTGCGATTTTCAAATCTTCAAAAAGTGAATAGGCTTTTTCTGTAGATTCTTTTTCGTTTTTTCCTGAAATACGAGTTGGCAAAAGTACATTTTCCAAAGCTGTAAACTCTGGCAAAAGCTGGTGAAACTGAAATACAAACCCAATATTCTGATTCCTGAATTTGGAAATTTCCTTATCTCTTATGTTGAGAAAGTGCTTTCCGTTGAGTGCTATTTCCGTGTGATAAAAATCCGGATTGGTAGGCTTATCCAATGTACCCAAAATCTGCAAAAGTGTAGATTTTCCAGCACCGGATTCTCCAACTATGGAAACCACCTCTCCCTCTTTGATATGAATATCCACGCCTTTCAGCACTTCCAGATCTCCATAAAATTTATGAATATTTTTTGCTCTGATCATAGTTTTCAAAAATAGTGATTTGCTTTTAGAATACAAATAAGAAAATGAGAAGGATTTTTTGCATGAAAATGTTTAAAAAAATTACTACTTTTAGTATGATTAAAAATAATTTATCAATAGATTTTCGCTATTTTTGGAAAATTAGTTTTTGCAAATTTTTGTTTCTTATTTTTTAATGTAATAACAAAAAAAATATAATAATTTGATTATAAATACAATACGATAGTATTAAAAAACAGATGAACGTATGTTACAAAGATGAAATTGACACAATGCGTACGTTTGGATGTTAGCAGAAATCGCAAACCAAAAAAACTCAAATAAACTATGAAATTTGATTCATTAGATAAATTCTTGAATTATGGAATTTTCATTATTCCAGAATATCAAAGAGGCTATTCTTGGAATAATGCACAATTAACGGATTTTGTAAATGATTTATCTGATGTGCAAGACATTCGAGAACATTATTTTGGAACTGTAACTCTTATAAAAACAGGAATCGAACAATTTGGAATAAGCGATAAAACTGTTTATGATATTGTAGATGGCCAACAAAGAATTACAACAATACATCTTTTTTTAGTTAGCTTATTTTTTAGAATAAAAGAAATAGATAGTTCAAAAGCAGATATAGAAATAATAAAACCTGTTTTTGATAAAGGTAAAACCTTGTTAAGATTAAACAACAAGTCAGACCAAGATTTTTACAATTATCTTATTAATGAAGAGGATATTAATGATATAATGAAAATCAAACCTGCCAGTAAAAGTCAAAAAATCTTTTGAATGCAAGGATCTTTTTTGATAAATACTTTAGAAGCTCAAAAAACTACTTCAATTAATGGTTTAATAGATATTCGTAGAAATTTATTATCAAAATTTAAACTTAATGTTTTTGAATTAGAAGAAGAAAGTGAAGTCGGCTTAGTATTTGAAACAATGAATGACAGAGGTTTACCTTTGTCAGATATGGATAAAATTAAGAACTATCTTATATATTTATCACATAAATTAAATGAAAAAAATCTTGCTAAAGATTTAAATAAAAAATTTGGCGAAATTTATTCAATTCTTATGCAAATCGAAAATGGAGATTCTATTAAAATTGAAAATCAATTTTTGAAAGATTGTTACATTATGTATAAAGGAGAGACAAGAAATTTGAATGATATCCATCAAAGAGTCAAAGAAATGATTTCTCGAAAAAATGTTATAAAAATTCAAAAATCATCTGACCAAAATCTAATATATAAAAAGGCAACGGAAATAAAAGATTTCTCAAGTTTACTTCATAAAAGTGCTTCTAATTATGCAATGCTCTTAAATCGAACATTTGAAAATGAAGAAGTTAATTGTGCATTACTTAGATTAAACATATTAGGGAAATTTGACACATTCATACCTCTCTTTTTAGCAATTTTATCACACAAAGGTTTCAGAAAAGAATTTCTTGTTCCAATTTGCGAAATACTAGAAGTTTTTTGTTTAAAGGTTTACGTATTTGGAAATAAAAAATCAAATACTGGTAACTCTGTAATAAATGATTTTGCACACAAAGTATTTTCAAGCAAATTAAATTTTAATGACTTAAAAAAGCAGCTAAGAATATTAGTTACAAAAAATTCAAACCAAGCTGAAATAAGAAATTCCATTTTAAACAAACCTGTTTATAATGATTTACAAGAAAACATTATAAAACTTGTGTTATATGATTATGAAACTTATTTACAGAAAAATCAAAAATACAAATATGAATTGGGAACTTTAAATGAATTCTTGGAAAACAAAAAAATAACTATTGAACATATCTATCCACAAAAATCACAACCAGGATTTGCGGAAGTAACTAACATTGATACTTTTGGAAATTTAGTTCTAACTTACGACAACTCACCACTAAACAACAGAACATTTATACAAAAGAAAAGTATATATCAAAAATCAAACTTGGAATCAGAAAGACAACTTTTTTATTATGATGATTGGAACGAAAAGACAATTAATGAAAGAGGGAAAAAGATTTCAAAATTTATTTTTGAAAGATGGAGTTTATAAAATTAAACTTAATGTGATTTCTGCTATCAAGTTATTGCCAAAAGTGAGGCTAAACTGCTTCTTTAAACATCTATGCTAAAAACCCACCACGTTTTCCGTTATCCGTGATACTAAAAACAATAATGATGGAGTATGTAATTATTTGCTTATTTGCGCTTTTAAGTTCAGGATTGACTTTGTTTTCTGGTTTTGGATTGGGAACAATTTTAGTTCCTGTGTTTGCCTTATTTTTCCCAATTGATATTGCCATCACTTTGACAGCAATAGTTCATTTCTTAAATAATATTTTCAAACTGATATTACTTGGAAAAAAAGCTGATAAAAAAGTTATCATCAAATTCGGTATTCCATCTATAATTGCTTCTTTTATTGGAGCTTATCTCTTGACCTATATCACCAAACTTGATCCCATATTTAATTACACCATTTTAGATAAGACTTTTTATATTGTCCCTGTAAAACTAACCATTGCCTTTTTGCTTTTTGTTTTTGCACTCTTCGATATCATCCCAAAATTGACCCAGCTACAATTTGATTCAAAATATCTTCCGCTCGGTGGATTTTTGAGTGGCTTTTTTGGTGGGCTTTCCGGAAATCAAGGAGCATTACGAACAGTCTTCTTAATTCGGGCAAACTTGACAAAAGAGGCTTTTATTGCAACAGGAATAGTAATTGCTTGTTTAGTCGATATTTCCAGACTTACAATTTATTTAAATCAAATTATCCGTTTTGGCGATCAATTGAATTATCCTCTCATTATTTCGGCTACGCTTTCTGCTTTTGCCGGAGCTTATTTCGGTAACAAACTTTTGAAAAAAGTGACAATAAAAACAATTCGCTTTATCGTGACGACAATGCTAGTGTTATTTTCAATACTGTTAGGGCTTGGAATAATATGACGAAAAAACTGCAATTTTATCGAAATTTGGTTCCAAAAATCCGTCACATTGCCAAACATCAATCGAAATAAAGAGGTAAAAAACAACTTTAAGACACTGAAAAACAAAAACTTTCAAAATAATATATGAACATAAAAGAATTTAAAGAAAATTTGGGATTAACTGAAATTCCGGAAGCGTTGGAAAAACTAATTGATTTTCAGGAAAATCGTTCAGGTTTTGAAAATTATTCGCATGGTTTTGGTGTGTTGATTGATGATAAATCAGGACTCAAAAGCTGGAGCAATGACAACTTATTTTTAGAAAAATTATTTCCTTTTGCTCAGGCAAATGGTTCAGGTTCGTTTTATGCAATTTGGAATGACGGATCAGCCAAACCTATGAATGAAATGCCTGTTGTAGTATTTGGCGATGAAGGTGGTGTTCATATCGTTGCGGAAAATTTTCTGCAACTATTGCATTTGCTATCGTATGATACTGAAATTTCAGTAGACCATGAAGAGGCATATTTTTATAAAGATGAAGATGATTATGAAGAAAGCGAGGATCTGGATAAATATTTGGAATGGCTCAAAAGTAATTACAATTTAGAACAAATTGATGAACCCGGTGAAATTATAGAAACAGCACGAGAAAAATATAAGTCTGATTTTGATGGGTGGTTTAGTCAATATTATAAAGATTAAAAGATTTAAATATATATAATCAAAGTATATTTTTTAAGGTATAATATAGTATCAGCTACCCACATTTCCATATAAAAAAACCTCTCGTTTTGAGAGGTTTTTATGGTTATATCAAAAAATTTACAGCAATAATGTTAATGGGCTTTCCAAATACGTTCTTAGTGTCTGCAAGAATTGAGCTCCGGTTGCACCATCTACAACTCTGTGATCACAAGCAAGAGAAAGTTTCATGGTATTTCCTACTACAATTTGTCCGTCTTTTACAATTGGTTTTTCTACAATTGCACCAACAGAAAGAATGGCTGAATTCGGCTGATTGATAATTGATGTAAAGGTTTCAATTCCGAACATTCCTAAATTGGAAACTGAGAATGTAGAGCCTTCCATTTCATTAGCTTTCAGAGCTTTGGTTTTTGCTCTTGAAGCCATATCTTTTACAGCAGCAGAAATCTGGTTGTAGTTCATAAAATCAGTATTTTTCAAAACAGGAACAACCAAACCGTCCGGAACTGCTACTGCAACTCCAACGTTGATATTTCCGTGATGAACGATTTTATCTCCAGCCCAAGAAGAATTTACTTGTGGATGTTTTCTTAAAGCCATAGCTACCGCTTTAATCACCATATCATTGAATGAAACTTTAGTGTCCGGTAAAGAATTTATTTCATTTCTGGCTTGGATTGCTTTATCCATATTGATTTCCACCATCAGGTAGTAATGCGGTGCTGTGAATTTACTTTCGGAAAGACGCTTCGCAATTACATTTCTCATTTGAGAATTTGGAGTTTCAGAATCTTCACCGGCAACAAAATTCATTGCAACCTGAGCAGCCGGACTTGCAGAAGGCTTAGCTTCAGTCGCAGGTTTAGCTGAAGGTGTATAATTTTCAATATCTTTTTTTACAATTCTTCCGTTCTCACCAGAACCTTGAAGTGCGGAAACATCAATTCCCTTTTCTTCCGCCATTTTTTTAGCTAATGGAGAAATAGCAACTCTTTCGTTGGATGCTGCTGATTGCTGATTGCTACTTGTTGGTTGTGAAGTATTTTCAGTTTTTTGTTCAGCTTTCGTTTCGGCTTTTGGTGCAGGTTTTCCACCTCCGGAAATAATTCCTGAAACATCAGTTCCAGCTGGGCCAATAATTGCCAATATAGAATCAACAGCTGCAGCATTTCCTTCGGAAACTCCCTGATAGAGAAGAGTTCCGTTGAATTCAGATTCAAAATCCTGAACCGCTTTATCAGTTTCGATCTCTGCAATAATATCGCCTTCTTTTACGCTGTCTCCAACATTTTTATTCCATTTTGCCACTTTACCTTCCGTCATCGTATCAGAAAGTCTTGGCATATTGATAACCTCTACTCCAGCAGGAATTTCAGTTGCAACAGAAACCACTTCTTCAGTTTTACTTTCAGGTTTTACTTCTTCTACAGCTTCAGCTTTTGGGAATGGCGTTCCTCCTTTCAAAGCTGAAACATCTTCTCCTTCATTTCCAATAATCGCCAAAACTGTATCTACAGCTGCAGAACCTCCTTCTTCCACACCAACGTATAAAAGCGTTCCATTGAATTCAGATTCAAAATCCTGAACTGCTTTGTCGGTTTCAATTTCTGCAAGAATGTCTCCTTCTTTTACTGCATCACCTACTTTTTTGTGCCATTTAGCAACTTTACCTTCCGTCATGGTATCGGAAAGACGGGGCATTGTAATTACTTCTGCCATAATTTTATTCGTTAATTTGTTAATGTGACGATGTGATGATAACTTAAAGGTGAAAATTTAATTAACACATCAGCATATCATCCTATCAGCAAATTATTATTGATTTTCTAATTTATCTAAGAATGGATAATCTTCCTGTGCATATACATAATCATATATTTTAGCTGCATCAGGATATGGTGAATTTTCCATAAAATCTACACATTCTTCTACAAAATCTCTGGATTTGTCGTCTAATTCTTCCAGCTCAGCTTCTGTAGCCCAGTTGTTTTGCAAAATTCTGTTTTTCACCAATTCGATAGGATCGTCTTCTTTACGAAGTGCCACTTCTTCTTTTGATCTGTAAGGTTCTGCATCCGACATAGAATGTCCTCTGTAACGGTATGTTCTTGCCTCAATAAAAGTAGGCCCGTCTCCTCTTCTTGCTCTTTCAATAGCTTCAAAAGCGGCTTCTGCTACTTTTACAGGATCCATTGCGTCTACAGGAAGACAAGGCATTTCATATCCAAGTCCTAATTTGTAAATATCTTCATGGTTTGCAGTTCTTTTTACGGAAGTTCCCATTGCGTATTGGTTATTTTCTACAACGAAAACTACAGGAAGTTTCCAATTCATCGCCATATTGAACGTTTCGTGCAATGAACCTTGTCTTGCTGCTCCGTCTCCGAAGAAGCAAATATTCACTGCTTTTCTGTCAAAATACTTATCGGCGAAAGCAATACCTGCTCCCAAAGGAATTTGACCTCCTACAATTCCATGACCTCCATAAAAACGATGTTCTTTGCTGAAAATATGCATAGAACCACCCATTCCTCCGGAAGTTCCGGTAGCTTTTCCGCAAAGCTCTGCCATGATTCTTTTCGGATCTACACCCATTGCCATTGGATGAATATGACATCTGTACGCAGTAATCATACTGTCTTTAGATAGATCCATTGCATGTGTAAAACCAGCAGGAATAGCCTCCTGACCGTTATACAAATGTAAAAAACCTCTGATTTTTTGTTTTAGATATAGAGAACGGCATTTATCTTCAAACCTTCTCCACATTGTCATATCTTCATACCACTTCAGGTATACTTCTTTTGAAAATTCCTTCATGCTTATTTGAAATTATGCAGCAAAAATAGTAAAAAAGAATTTTTTATTAAAGGCATATCAAATTAAATTTAGAAAAATTAAATTTCTATTTATCCTATTCTCTTTTTTACAAAAATTTCATACGCTAAATAAACAAGCGGAAGTGCCATAATTCCTAAATATAAAGCATTTGATATTGCCAATTGCGGAGCAAAAGCAACAGAATACACCAAACCGAAAAATGCTCCTCCCAAATGTGCAGCATGACCAGTATTATCGTGCATTCTTGGATTCAACATACTGTAAACGGAATATCCGAAATATAAAAGTCCAAAAATATAGCCCGGAATTGGAATCGGGATAAAGAAAAACATAATTCCAATCTGTGGATAAACTGCAATTGCCGCAAACAAAACTCCTGAAACACCACCACTTGCACCAATCGCAGAATACCATCCTTGATTTTTATAAATAAATAATGAAAACAAATTTCCTAACAATATCGAAGCAATATAGATAATTAAAAATCCGAAAGTTCCAAAAACCTGTATCACAATTGGTCCAAAGAAATACAAGGTCATCATATTAAAGACCAAATGCATAATATCCGCATGAAGAAATCCTGCCGAAAGCAAACGTATGTATTCTTTTCGATGTACAATTGCGCCTACATTGAATTTATATTTTTCAAAATTTTCCGATCCACTTGGAGCAGCAAAACTTGTGATGGCAGTAATGGCAATGGTAAGTAAAAGTATTGTGTTCATTTTTTATTTGTTATAATTAGAACACGCCAAGAGGCGTGTTCCTACAGATATTTTATTTAAAATTTATTCATCAAAAAGGCTAGGAATTGTTCCTTCTTCAGGAAAATCCCCGTCTTTTATATCATGATCTATGAATGAAATATGTCCGTCAGCAGATTCCACCTCATCAAATCCCGGATTTATTTCTTCTTCCGGTTCGGGAATGGTGATATTGATGGTTTTTACTTTATTTTTTGTCAATTGGTTTCCAATTGCTTTTATTCCTTTTACAGAAATAAACTCATCAATATTGATTGTTTCCGGATCTCTGATCTTATCTTTTTCTTTTGCAAAAACAATTTCGGCGGTAGCTTTATTGGCAACAATTACATTTTCGATAAAAGATTTCGGATGTTCCGAAGGCATAAAAATCTGAACATTCGGAGTATTTTCCAATAGGAATCTTTTAATGAAATAAATTCCTTTATCTCCATCGAAATAAATACAGGTAATCGGCTGTTCCGGATTCCATTTTTCGAGAACCAGATATTCATCATCAAAACGATTTCCTAAGTCAAATGAAACTAATTTTGCTTCGCCATTTGCATTGATGGTCAAAATTTTATCTTCACCTTTGAATGTTCCGAGTAAAGTTCCTCTTGCATCCGCATTCAATCTTTTTACGACATCATCAAACCAGATTTTTCTTGGAGCTAATGTGGAAACCCCTTCTTCCTTCATGTCAATTTTTTTGACTGCATATTTCGTTACCAAATTTCCTTTGGAATCACGACCTTTAATTGCCAGTTCGGAAAAGTCTATTTCCATTTTATTTTTCCGAATTCTTGCATTGGGTTTTAGAAGAACGGTAACCGTTTCGGCTTCACCATTCGGATTTGCTGAAAAATATAGCATTTCGGAGCCTTTTTTATCAGAAGCCAGTTTATAATCCGTATTTCTAGTAACTCCGGTCACAAAAAAACGCTTCATATAATATGGCCCTTCTCTTCCCTCTTTGTAGATCATATTATAAACCGTACGCTTGTCATTTTTTTTGAAAATTCCGACGTGTTCTATATTTTTTCCAATGAAGGTTTTGGCTTCTACTTTTACCACCTTCATAGTTCCGTCTTTCTGAAATGTAATGATATCATCAATATCAGAACAATCGAACAAATATTCATCTTTTTTCAATGAAGTTCCTATGAAGCCTTCTTCACGATTTACATAATATTTTACATTGGCAACTGCTACTTTCGTTGCATCAATGGTATCAAAAATTCGGAGTTCGGTTTTACGTTCCTTTCCTTTTCCGTATTTTTTTTGAATATTCAGGTAATAATCAATCGCATACTGAATAAGATTCGCCAAATGATATTTTACCTGCTCTATTTTTCCTTCAAGAGAAGCAATATTTTCTTTAAATTTATCTAAATCGAATCTTGAAATTCTCTTAATCCTGATTTCGGTTAATTTTACAATATCTTCTTCTGTAACAGCTCTCAGCAAATGTTTGGTGTGAGGTTTCAAACCTTCATCAATAGTTTTGATAACTTCTTCCCAAGATTTTACTTCTTCAATATCGTGATAAATTCTGTTTTCAATAAAGATTCTTTCCAATGAAGCAAAATGCCAGCTTTCCTGAAGCTCGTGAAGCTCAATTTCCAATTCTTTTTTCAGCAATGAAACGGTGTGATCCGTATTCATTCTCAAAATTTCGGAAACATTCAGAAACATCGGTTTGTCTCCAACAATTACACAGGCATTTGGAGAAATAGTAACCTGACAATCGGTGAATGCATACAACGCATCAATAGTTTTATCCGGCGAAACATCGTTGTGAAGATGAATAATAATTTCTACCTGATCCGAAGTGTTATCTTCAATTTTTTTGATTTTGATCTTGCCTTTTTCATTGGCTTTCAAAATGGAATCAATAAGATCACCAGTTGTTTTGGAAAAAGGAAGCTCTGTAATCGTTAATGTATGTTTATCAACCTGAGAAATTCTGGCTCTTGCACGTACTTTTCCTCCTCTTTGTCCGTCATTATATTCCGAAACGTCCAAATATCCTGCTGTCAAAAAATCGGGATAAATTTCAAATTTTTTGCCCTTAAGATGAGCAACAGAAGCATTGATAAGTTCATTAAAATTATGAGGAAGGATTTTTGTGGAAAGTCCGACTCCGATTCCTTCCACACCTTGTGCTAAAAGAAGAGGAAATTTTACAGGCAGATCTATTGGTTCGTTATTTCTTCCGTCATAGGATTTTGCCCATTCCGTAGTTTTAGGATTGAAGACCACTTCTAATGCAAAAGGCGTTAATCTCGCTTCAATATATCTTGCAGCTGCGGCTGAATCTCCTGTGTAAATATTCCCCCAATTTCCTTGGGTATCAATAAGCAGTTCTTTTTGCCCGATCTGAACCATTGCATCCGTAATGGAAGCATCTCCATGAGGATGATACTTCATGGTATTTCCTACAATATTGGCTACCTTATTGTAACGCCCGTCTTCCAGCTCTCGCATAGAATGCATGATTCTTCGCTGTACAGGTTTGAAACCATCATATACAGACGGAATAGCGCGATCAAGAATTACATATGAAGCATAATCCAAAAACCAGTCTTTGTACAGACCGGAAACTTTTTTTAAACTTTCTCCTTCGTGCGAATGTTCTTCTGTCATTATGTATTATTAGCTTTGGTTTTCTCCTGATTAGCTTTTACCACTTTATTCAGAGAGAGTTTCAAATCATATATTTCTCTTCTTGTTAAATATGAGACTTCATATTTCAAAATAGTTGGACCATTGTTTTTACTTGAAATAGTTATGTACAATCTTTTAATAAACAATAAAGAAACGAATTCATATTTTAACAATTTATATTTAGGAAATTCATCATTCAGAGGTTTGCTCAAAAAAGGAATAATATTCCTGTTTTTAAAATGCAACGCTTCTCCATCACTATCATATTCAAAAATTTGTCTTCCATTAAAATAAAATATTCCTAATAAAAAAAACGGAATAATTATGAATAAATAGGACTCCCATCCCAAAACATTAAACTTATATCTTTCTAAAAAAAATGCAGCAACTCCTGCTATCACAATCATTACCAATAATGTATTCACAAAATTGTATACTGGTATTTTGTTACGGTTATTTAATCTCATCTGTATTGTGTTTTTAAATTTTATTATTTTCTAATCATCTGCATCTGCTAAAACTTCTTTTTTGTCTATATCAGTATCTTCCACTACAAGATTATCCAGAATAAATATCTGTCTGTCCGGAGTATTTTTTCCCATGTAAAATTCCAGGAGCTGATCAATGGTTTGATCTTTTCCTATGACTACAGGCTCTAAGCGAATATCCTTTCCTATGAAAAACTTGAATTCGTCGGGAGAAATTTCGCCGAGACCTTTAAAACGTGTAATTTCAGGATTTTTTCCAAGTTCATTCAATGCTTTTACTCTTTCTGCGTCTGTATAACAATATCGCGTTTCTTTTTTGTTTCTTACCCTGAAAAGAGGAGTTTGTAAAATGTAAAGATGTCCATTTTTAATCAAATCCGGAAAAAACTGTAAGAAAAATGTAATCATCAAAAGACGAATATGCATCCCATCTACATCTGCATCTGTTGCAATAATGACCTGATTGTAACGCAAATCTTCTAAACTTTCTTCAATATTCAAAGCTGCCTGAAGCAGATTGAACTCTTCATTTTCATACACTACTTTTTTTGTTAAACCATAGCAGTTCAACGGTTTTCCTTTTAAAGAAAAAACTGCCTGAGTCTCTACATCTCTAGATTTTGTGATAGATCCGGATGCAGAATCTCCTTCTGTGATAAAAATCTGGGTTTCGGATTTTCTTATTGCTTTCTGGTCATTGTAATGCTGTCTGCAATCCCGCAACTTTTTATTGTGAAGCGAAACTTTCTTGGCTCTTTCTCTTGCTAATTTCTGAATTCCAGAAAGTTCTTTTCTTTCTCTTTCGGAGATTAAAATTTTTCGTTGAATAGCTTCGGCAGCTTCAGGATTTTTATGTAAAAAATTATCTAATTTATTTTTTAAAAAATCTATAATGAAAGTTCTGACAGTAGGTCCATTTGGTCCAATATCATTGGAACCCAATTTTGTTTTGGTTTGAGATTCGAAAACAGGCTCTTCCACATTAATGGAAATGGCTGCAATAATGGATTTTCGAATATCTGAAGCATCAAAATTTTTGTTAAAAAACTCTCGAATGGTTTTTACATACGCTTCCCGAAATGCATTCAAATGTGTTCCACCCTGAGTTGTATTTTGCCCATTTACAAAAGAAAAATAGGTCTCTGTCTGAGATTTATCCGAATGTGTAATGGCTACCTCAATATCTTCATCCTTCAAATGAATAATCGGATACAGAATATCATTTTCCAATTCTTCTTCCAAAAGATCTTTCAACCCATTTTCCGAGAAAAAAGTTTCTCCATTAAAAACAATTTTCAGTCCCGGATTAAGATAGGCATAATTGCGAAGCATTCTTTCGATATACTCTTTCCGAAATTTGAAATGAAGAAAAATCTCATGATCCGGAATAAAGGTAATTTCGGTTCCGTTTCTGTCGGAAGTATCTATTTCAGAATGGTTTTCGGTAATATTTCCTCTGGAAAATTCTGCCATTTTCATTTTGCCATCCCGAAAAGACCGTACTTTAAAATAATCTGAAAGTGCATTTACGGCTTTTGTACCAACACCGTTTAATCCAACAGATTTTTTGAAAGCTTTGCTATCATATTTTCCTCCCGTATTCATTTTGGAAACAGCATCTACTACTTTTCCGAGGGGAATTCCACGACCAAAATCTCGAATGACAACCTTTTTTTCATCCAGTTTGATTTCAATTCTTTTTCCCGATTTCATACGGAACTCATCGATGGAATTGTCGATAATTTCTTTCAGCAAAATATAAATTCCGTCATCAGCAGATGAACCATCACCCAATTTTCCGATATACATACCGGGACGCAAACGGATATGCTCCTGCCAATCAAGGGTTCTGATATTATCTTCGGAATAAGTTGGATTCAATTCTTGTGACATATATTTTCTGCAATTTTACAAAAATACAAATTTGGATATTACAAAACCAGTTAATATTCTCATTCATTTCCAGCAAATTCTAAATTGCATTTTGATAATAAAAAAAATACTTTTTACATTTATATTGTAAAAAAAACAACAATATATTGAAATATTTTCCGTTTAATTTTACATTTTAATTGATATTCTTATTTTTCAAATTTTTATATTAGTGAATTATAAAGAAAATAGGGAGTAAATTTCTTTGTTTTTTTAATTATTGAATTTCAACCAAAAAAATAAAAAATTCTAATTCATTTTCAGCATATAATAAAAATATACAGCTATTTTTCATCATATATTATAAAATTCATATTCTTATTCTTTATTTTTATGCTTTATTTTCAAATATGCAGAAAAACATAGTTTCATTTTTTTTATTTTTTATCTCATCCTTGCTTATTTCTCAAATTCCGGGATTAATCAATTATAATCAAGAAGATGGACTGAATAGTTCTAATACATACTTATTACACCAAGACAACAAAGGTTTCATGTGGATTGGAAGTGATAATGGTCTTTTTAGATTTGACGGAAAAGAATTTGTCCAATATGATAAAAAAGATGGACTTAAAAACATTGATATATTAGCAGGTATACCTTTGTCCAACGGAGAAATTTTCGTTGTTCCCTTTCTAAATGGTTTTGCTTATATCAAAAACAATAAGATCATTACTTCCGATTATAATAAAGAACTCGAAAAAATACAGTTTGACAATGCTCTGCCTGTTATTACTCCTAATGGTGAAGAAATATATATGTATAGTAGTGAAGATGTTAAGAGTATTTTCGTTTATAAAAATGGAAAAATAAATAAAATTCCTTTATTTCTACCGAATAAACTTTTTACTCCTTTAAGATTTGATTTTCGTACGAATATTTTGTATTTAGAGAATGAAAAAGCACAAATTGTAGCTTATAATATTATTAAAAGAAAACAAAAGATATGCAGTCCAAACCTACAGCCAAATGAAGGTTACTTAACTTATAAAAATGATGTATTTGTCTTCAAGAAGGATAAAACAATTAATATTTATAAACTTGAAAATCCTTATCAATTCAAAAAAATATATTCTTATACCGTAGAAGAAGGTGTTTATCAGGTATTTATAGATAAAAATAATAAACTATGGGTATCTCTGGAAAATGGTGGAGTATTATATTTTAATCAGTCTCTTTTGGAAGATAGGGCTTATTTGGCTACTCCGATCAAATTACTTGACGATTATATTATCAATGATATTTTAGTAGATAAAGACAATAATGTGTGGTTTTCTTCCAGAAACAGTGGAATTTTTTTTATAGCTGAACCTTATTTCAAAAATTATATTACTCTTCCTATCAAAAACAATTCGTCCTTTATCTCTGCAATTGCAGGAAATCAAAAATATGTTGTTTTGGGATACAATCAGTCTTCCGGTGGAATTTACAATTACAAAACCATACAAGATATTACATTAGTAAAAGATAAAAAACTTGAAAACAAATCAGTTTATGTTGATGATAAAGTTGCCATTTTTGGAGCAAATGGGTATATACTCATATATAATCTTGTCAATCACAAAAATAAAATTCTGAAAGTCCATGGATTGAAAAATGTTTTAGCAGGAAATGATAATACCATCTTTATTTGCAACATAAGTGGACTTACAATTTATGATTATATTAAAAATTCTTCCCGGTTAATTTTGACTAAAGAAAGAATCTATACTGCTTTATCGTATACACAAGATAGCCTATTTATGGGCGGTTTCAAGGATTTATATAAACTTGATCTGAAAACAAAATCAAAAAAAATATTTTTAAGGGACTACTATTTTACAGACATAAAAAAGCTGAAGCATGATCTTTTTGTAGGAGCTACCAATCTTAACGGCATTGTTTTTTTTGACAGAAAAAAGGCTCTGAAAACCATTACAGCAAAAGACGGATTGATCGCCAATCAGATCAAAAAAATAGAAATAGAGAATGAAAATGTATTTTGGGCAAGTACCAATTCAGGATTAAGCCGTATTGAACTAAAGGATAATAAATTTTTGATTAAAAATTTTACTCAGATTGATGGTCTTCCTTCTAATGCAGTAGCCGGATGTGTAATAAGAAATGATACCATCTATGTTGGAACATCCAAAGGATTAGGAATTTTTTCTATAAAAAATTTGCTTGAGCAAGAAAAGATGATTAATAAAAAAGTGATTATCAATTCTGCAATTATTGGCGGAAAAGAACATTTTGATTTTACTCACAATTTAATTGGTAAGACACCTAATAATGATGTTATTTTTAATCTCAGCTTTCTGGATTATGCATCTCAGGGAAAAATAAGTTATAAATACAAAATTGAAGGTTTTGCCAATACATGGCAAACCACGAATTCTTCAAAAATTATTCTCAGTTCAGTACCTCCGGGAAAATATATTTTTAAAGTATTTGGATTGGGGTATAATGGAAAACAGTCTTCTCAATACACACAATTAGCTTTTGAGATAAAGCCACGATTTTGGGAAACTTTATGGTTCAAGCTAATTATCTTATTGTTAGTAATAGCGTGCTTATTATTTATTTTTAATATTTATTCCCAAAAAAAGCGTAACAAAAAACTAAAAAATGCTCTAAATGAAAAAAAGATAGCAGAATTGGAGCTTCAAGCTATTAAAGCACAAATCAACCCACATTTTATTTATAATTGTTTGAATTCTATTCGGTTTTTGCTTTGCAAAGAAGATTATCAGAATGCTGACAATTATCTGAGTGCATTTTCCAAAATGATCAGGAAAACATTGTATTATTCAGAAAAAACATTTATGCCCATAAAAGAAGAAATAGATTATCTGTCCCTATATCTGGATATGGAAAAACTTCGTTTGAAAAATTTGTTTGATTATGAAATTGATGTGGCAAAAGAGGTAAATCCGGAAAGTGTAATTCCGTCATTATTGATTCAGCCTTTTGTAGAAAATGCTATCAAGCATGGCATCTCCAATTTGCAAGACAGAAAAGGAAATATAAAAATCACTTTTGAATACATAAATTCCACACTTTGCATCAGTATTGAAGATAATGGTATTGGTTTTACAGACAAATCCGAATTAACAAAGAAAATAAATTCATTTGGTGTAAAGCTTTCACAAAAAAGAATTGACACTTTTAAACAATTATTCAATACAAACATCATATTAGAAATTCATAATCTTTTAGAAAAACAACAACAAGGAACACAAATTAAACTTTATATATCACCTTATGAAAACACAACTACAAATAGGTATCATTGATGATGAGCAGGATGGAAGAGAGTATATTCGTTTTTTACTGAATAAAGAATTTCCGGAATTAGAGATAGTCTTTGAAGCAGCAAGTGTAGAAAATGCTTATACGTACCTTATTAAAAATACTCCCGATATTATATTTCTGGATATTCAGCTTGCTGATGGTAATGCATTCGACTTGCTTTCAAAATTCAAGGAAATTTCTTCACAGATTATTTTCATTACTGCTTTTGAACAATATGCTATTCAAGCTATTAAAAACGGTGCAACAGATTATCTTTTGAAACCCATTGAAAAAATTGATTTCATGATTGCCGTAAAAAAGGCTTTGGAAAATATTCAAAAAAATAAAACGGTTCTTTCTTTTAATTTACCAGCAAAAAATAAAATCCATTTACCTACTTTACAAGGCTTCAAACGAATAGATATTGATGATATTATCCGTTGCGAAGCAGATGCTAATTATACCACTTTTTATTTGACAGATAAAACTAAAATAATTGTATCAAAAAATTTGAAAGAATTTGAGAACCAACTTACAGGAAATAATTTTTTCAGAATACATAATAAGCATCTTATTAATTTAAAGCATTTCAGGGAGTATATAAAAGGAAAGGGCGGTCAGGTAATTATGTCTGATAATTCTGTTTTGGATATCTCTGTACGTAAAAAACAGGAATTTATGGATGTATTGCAATTATTGGGATAATGTCACAGTTATATGGATAACTGATACACTTATTCATTTCTGATAGGCATTTTCTGAATATTGTTATATTCTTGTAGTAGTATTCAAAAATTCAATTTATTATGAAAAAGATTTTAAAAATTGCCAACAGCAAAGAACTTGGTAGAGAACAGCAAAAACAGGTAAAAGGTGGATTATTAAAATGTTATAGTGCTCCAATTGGTGGAACTCCTTACTGCCCACAAGGAATGGTTTGCGTTAATGGAGTCTGTAGAGTGTTAGCTCCATAATCTTAAGGACATTTACTTCGATTGATAAAGACCATCCCTAAAAGAGATGGTTTTTTTAATATGTAATAATTTTCATAAAAAAATACACGCTTATTCATAAAACAATTACGTTTATACATTATAAGTGGTTTTTTGTATTTAGTTCCGGTAATCTTGTAACTGTTTAACTATAAAAAAAAAACTTATGAAAAAAACTCTTTCTTTGGCAGTTGTATTATCTGCTTTTTTCTTTGCTAAAGCGCAGCAACCGAAATGGACTATTCCACCTAATATGTATGACATATCTGGTCAAAATCCCACTCTTTTATCTTCATCATTGTTATCGAATACTTTGCCTTATCCGGCAACGAATTCAGCATATGATCAGAATGGAAATTTATTGTTTTATATAAAAGAAGGCCATGTCTATGATAATAGCAATAATGAAATAGGTAGTATATATTTATCCGGTACAGAAATACAGATTGTAAAAGTTCCCAATTCTCCTAATAAATTTTACATTATTGGTACAATAGCTTATGTAAATCAATCTCCTAAACTTGTATATTATCAGGTTGAACAAATTGGATCATACTTTTATATGAGTACACAAGCTATTGAGGTAGGTTCTGTAAGTTCAGTACCAACCCAATATAGCGACTCTTCGTATATCGGGATTGCTGTTAGTAAATTAAGATCTGATGGATCAAGATTTTTATTCGCATTTGGGTCAAACAAATCAGGTGGTCCTTTAAATACTACTACTATAATGGGCAAATATAAAATCACTCAAAACGGAATAATGCCTTATTCCAGTACATCGCTGCAAATTCCCAGAGATAAAATATCAGAATTGGATTTATATGAAGATAATAACGGATATAAACTTGTCTGGGGAACAATCGGTAAAGGTCCATTGATGCAATATGCTACGTATGACGGAAAAGGAATAGGAGTACTTACAATGGATTTAAATGCAAATGATATTAGTTATACTTCATTTAATAATGATGGTAATGGTGGTGAAATTGGAAATGTTTCCGGTGTGGAATTTTTAAACAACAATACAATTTTACTTTGCAATTCCCATAAGGGAATAGGAAAACTTAATTTAGATACGGGCTCAATAACTTTTCAATTTCATCCTTATTACAATAAATCTCAAATTGAAAAAGCTAAAAATGGAAAATATTATGTTTCCAGTAATAAAACTACTAATAATGACTTTTGGTTGGGTTTTATAAATATCAACAACCTGTCTGTAACTCCAGAAATTTCTTTCTCTAAAATGCCTTCTTATACTATATGGGATAATATTAATCAAGAAGATATACTCATCAAAACATTACCCGATCAAATACAGAATGAAGATTACATTTCAGCAAGCTATCCTGCAGATCTTATGGCAAGAGATGATGACGGAATGCCTAGCTCACCAGTAGATACAGGTACCGAACCTAATACCAATATTTTGGGATTTTCTCAAATTTGGAATAGCAGAGATTTATGGAACAGAGCTACTTATAGCAATTTATCCGTTGAAGCCAATTATTCTCCAGAAAATGTGGATTGTGCTACTGGTCATAGCAATTTATTACGTTTTAGGGTTAAAAATATTGGTGCAGTAGCTACCACAACATATAAACATGCTAAACTTTACTGGACTGTTGGCACAACAGGAGGTGAACCTTGGCCATCAGCTTGGGATGGAAGCACCTATATTAATAACAATGGAACATATATAGCAGTCGGAAGAGAGATTAAAACGGCATTTCCTACTCCTAATACTGCATTAAATCAATATCAGAATATTACTACAGGTGATGTAAATTTTCCTTCCACTTATGATAATGATGGATTTGTGATTCCTCCTTTACAACCAGGCCAAGAATATATAATTAATGCTTTATGGACTCCATCTTATCTTATCGATTGTGGAAACCATTCTCAAATCTGTTTCCTTGGCAGAATTGTGGAAGATATTTCAATTCCGGAACTGACGGGATTTAATACGATAGGTACTAATGTACAAAACAACAACAATATTGTTACCAGAAATACATCATTCATCAACTTATCTGGACAAAATCAATTTAGCAGAAAATCAGGCTCCATATTTGTAAGTAATTCTACACGTGAGCCAAAAGAATTCAACATTTATCTTGATGAAATTTCTAAACCCGAAAAACCATTTGGAGAAATTGGAAACATTATTCTTACATTGGACGAAATATTATGGGAAAAATGGCTAAATGCAGGAGCGATATCACAAGGAGTCGAAATTATAAATCGTAAAACACATGAATTAAAAGTTACTGATATTAAAAAAGTACAGCTGAATAATATCAACTTAGAACCAAATGAATACAGAAATTTAAAACTTTCATTTGAATTAAAAAAAGAAACAGATATGGTACAAAATTACCATTTTGCTTTATCACAAAGACTTTCGGATCAAACCGATGAAAAATATGGGAGCTACTGTAATTTTTTGGTATCTGTAAATGATAAAGAAGAAAATAAAGGTGAACCTATTTGCGAAGATGGAAAAAATTGCAAAGATGAAAATTCCGATACTTCTGATTCTATTTTTAAAGGTGAAATTAAACTTTCTCCAAATCCTGCATCAGACTATGCTTCTTTAGATTTTGAGTTGATAAAAGACAACCACATTACAGTTCAGATTGCAGATACGTATGGAAAGATTGTAAAAGTTCCTGTGGAACAAGAGTATCTAAAAGAAGGAGCTAATACCATAAAATTCTCAACATCAGACTTACAGAACGGAATTTATGTAGTCGCAATTACTACTAATGGTGAAAGAAAATCTTTACAATTAATAGTAAAACATTAATTTTTTAAACTTTATTATCCAAACAATCCGGTTCTTTTGAACCGGATTGTTCTTTATATCATAATAATATCTGTACAATTTTGTTTTGCAATATCTGTAGCAACGTATTTTCATGTTTTGCAACACTTTATTAAATAGAAATTCTAATTCATATTTATCGAATTCTAAATATTATTCATCTAATTCTAACTAATCGTCTTATAATATTTATTGGTTCTATATATTTGTTGCATAAACCTTTAAAAAACATTAAGTTATGAAAACAACAAAATTTCTTTTAGCACATTTTATGGTATCAAGTATTTTTTATTTTGGCCAATCAGTTTCAAAAAGCAACATTGCTGTGCCACAAACGAATAGCGGATGGCTACGTGCAGGAAATACCATTACCAATGGTAATTTTTTGGGCTCATTAAATAATTTGCCTGTATATTTTAAAAGCAATGCATCATCTACCAATCCGGGACAAGCTTTGTTAAATGAAAAAGGATCTTTTATAGTGGAAAGCATAAATAATTCTAATACTGCAAATACCAAAGGAAGTATAATAACAGGAGCGAGCAATAAATTAGGATATAATGCCAACAGTTCTTTAGTTAGTGGGTGGGAAAATAATCTGTTAGAAAGTGGGGGCGCCAATATTGTAGCAGGACAAGGAAATACCGTTCTGAATGGAGCCAGTAAATCGGTAGCATTGGGATGGGTAAATACTATCCGAAATCATAATCAGTTTGCTTTAGGAGTGGGTGTTGATTTAAGTTCTGAATATTCCGGAGGCTTTGGAATTGATTTAATTGCAACAGGTAATCGTTCTTTTGTTTTTGGTTCAGGGACAGGTTGGGGATCTAAACTAACGAACGATATACCTTTTTCTATGATGTTTGGACTAACAAGTACTTCCACCATGTTTATTCAGGATCAAATGGTAGGAATACGAACCACTGCTCCAACTGCTAATTTCCATACTGTAGGAACTGTTCGGCTTGAAGATCTACCGCAAGGTGAAGGAAATGCATTAGTAATCGATACCGATGGAAATGTAAAAGTGGCCAAAACACAGATATACAAAAATACAAACCAAGATAATCAAATTATAAAAGATTTGCAGGAACAGGTAAATGAGCTTAAACAACAATTAAACGAATTAAAAAATCTTCTGCAGAAAAAGGACGGTGAAGAATTAAAAATTTCATTTGAAGAAGCCAAACTATATCAAAATGTTCCTAATCCTGCAAATGGCGAAACTAAAATAAAATATTATCTACCAAATGATACGAAAAGTGCATCCATAAAAATTTATAACACTTCGGGACAACTTGTAAAATTATTTTCATTAAAAGAAAAAGGAAATGGATATGTTAATATTACAGGTCTTCGCTTTGGTGCTTATATCTATCAGCTAATTGTAGACGGAAAATTAATAGATAGTAAGAAAATTCTTTCCACTGAGAATTGATGTCATAGTATAATTCCTTTAATAACAAATATTTATTAAAAAATCAATTTGATTCTAAAGAATAAGATTGATTTTTTAATATTTTTATTTTCCATCAAATTCTAACCAAATACTATACAATTCTAAATGAAATTAAAAAAATACTAAATAAAAATTGTAAAATTGAAAAAAATTATATAAATTGAGCCATAATTGCATTTTAACAAATATTTATCCATAAAATATTTTAAAGCAATTATCTTTTTCAGAAATGATGGCATAAAAACAAAAACTAATAAAAACGCCATATAACTATGAAATCGAAAACACAAGTATGTATCATTAATGAAAATCCCAAAGAAGAAAATCATATTACTGTATTATTAAAAAGAGAATTTCCGGAACTTCACATTGCTTTTCAGGCAAGCAGTTTAGAAGAAGCCTGTATCTATCTCACCAAAAACTCACTGGATATTTTATTTCTGGATATTGAACTTACAGATATAGCTATATTCAAATTACTTTCAAAAATCCAATCCCAAATCATCTTTGTTACTGCCATAGAGCAATCTGCTATTCAGGCAATTAAAAACGGAATAACAGATTATCTTCTAAAACCTGTGAAAAGATTAGATTTTGTTATAACTGTAAATAAAGTTTTAGAAAATATCGAAAAAAGTAAATATCCATTGATGAGTAATTTTACTCGAAATAAAATCAATTTACCTACCTTACAAGGATTCAAACGTATTGATATCATGGATATTATCCGATGTGAGGCCGACTCAAGTTACACTATTTTTTATCTAACGGATAAAACTAAAATAGTAGTTTCCAAAAGCTTAAAAGAATTTGAAAACCAACTCAATGGAAATGATTTCTTTAGAATTCATAATAAGCATTTAATCAATTTAAAACACTTTAAAGAATATATTAAAGGAAAAGGAGGGCAGGTTATAATGACTGATAACACTACTTTAGATGTATCTGTACGAAAAAAACAAGAATTTATAGGAGCATTACATTTATTAAGTTAATTTAAAAAATTTTAACTTAAAATAAACAATATAAATCCCAATTTGTAAAAATTGGGATTTTAAATTAAAAAAAGTAACAATTACTTACAAATCATCCACACTTATTGATTTTTTTTCTACACTTACAAATTTTAAGTTTATAATTTAATTCATTTAAAGTACTTTTGAAGTACAAACAACTAATATTATTTATCATGAAAAAACGATTTTTACTATTCGCAAGTGTTATCAGCCTATTTATAGGCTGTCAGAATGAAGACCTTGAGACAGGTTCCAGCAAAAATCCTACTGGGAACAAAAGAGAGTCTAAAGGAGAGTACACCTCAAAAGTTACTCATAATTATGAATACAAAGGAGAAAAATTCAGTGTAACGTATGCTGTAGCATATGGAGAAAAAGATACTGATGTTTTGGATGTTGCCGGAGATGTAGAAAAAGCAAAAGAAGTTTTTGACAGAGAAGACAGTCCTGCTTATCTACTTTTTCCAAGTATGGCAGATACTAAAACAGATAATGTAGAAGAAATTATAAATAACATAGATCAATCATATGCAGATGAAGAAATAGATGTTAAAGTATTTGATTCACAAGAAGAGCAAGACGCTTATTTGAAAAAAATATCAGGGGGTAAACTTGTTCAGGGAAATAAATCTGATAAAGGTTCTTGTAGTAGTTATTCTTTTTCAGGAGTGGGAAATTTCTATTTTTATTATCATGCATGGCTTAATACAGAAATGACAGGATTAAGAAAATTGAATACTAATTATTTTCAAACTCATTCGGTAGGACCTGCTTATAATGACCAAATGTCTTCTTTGCTTTGTACAAAACCTTTTTTAGCTTTTACTCAATTAAGCTTATATGAGCATGATTGCTTCAATGGTCATGTTCTTAGTTTCTATCAAGGCTCCGGCAATTATGGATTTTATGTTCCTAATTTAACTAATTACACCCTTTCAGGCTGGTGGTGGTGGAGAAAATCATGGAATGATAAGGTTTCCTCAGTTTGGGGGCGCACATCTTACTAAATAAAAAGCCAGTCAAATTGACTGGCTTTTTATTTATTACAAATTCTTAAAATCCGTCACCATCCAACAAATTACCTAATTTCCCGAGAACACTTCCCTCTTCTCTTCTATCACCCACACTTCCGAATTGTAAAATTTTACTTGCTAACCTACTGATTGGCAATGTCTGTATCCATATTTTTCCGGGACCTTTCAATTGAGCAAAAAATAAACCCTCTCCTCCAAATAGTGTATTTTTAATACCTCCCACAAATTGAATATCATATTGTACACTTTGGGTAAACCCTACAATACAGCCTGTGTCTATTTTCAGAATTTCTCCTGCTTGCAATTCTTTTTCCATAACATAACCGCCGCTATGGACAAAACACATCCCATCACCTTCCAATTTTTGCATAATAAAACCTTCTCCTCCAAAAAGTCCGGTTCCTAATTTTTTCTGCAATTCAATTCCTATAGAAACGCCTTTTGCTGCACAGAGAAAACTATCCTTTTGGCAAATAATTTTACCACCATATTGTGACAAATCTAAAGGAATGATTTTACCGGTATAAGGTGAAGCAAAAGAAACTTGTCTTTTTTCATTTGAAGTGTTGGTAAAAACAGTCATAAAAAGGCTCTCGCCAGTCAAAAGTCTTTTTCCTGCTGTAAAAAGTTTTCCCATCAAACCGCCATTATTATTTCCATCCCCAAAAAGAGTTTCCATTTGAATTCCCTCCGTCATCATCATAAAACTTCCTGGCTCTGCAATGACCGCTTCTTGTGGATCTAATTCAATTTCTACACATTGGAGTTCCTCTCCATAAATTTTGTAGTCTATTTCGTGATTTCTCATTGTTTATTTTATTTATATTAGTTTAAAATTTAGTGCTTCTGTTACATTTCATCAATTTGAGTATTTTTGCTGAAACTTTTTTAGCAATTAATTTATTTCAAAATATGAAAGTAATCATTTCTTTCCTTGCATTCTTTATTTCCATGTCTGCTTTTTCACAAAAAAGTGAAAGAAAAAAGCAAATTGTGGAAGTTGCTTGTGGACAATGTATGTTTCATAAAAATGAAAAAAAAGGGTGCGATCTAGCAGTAAAAATTGATGGAAAGGTTTATTTTGTAGAAGGAACCGGAATTGATGATCATGGTGATGCACATGCTGAAACAGGATTTTGCAACAGAATACGAAAAGCCAAAGTAATTGGAAAAATTAAAGGAGATAAGTTTGTGATTTCGTATTTTAAATTACTTCATTCAAATTCATAAAAAAAACGAGACTGCCTGAAAAAGGCAGCTCTTTTTATTTGACTCATAGTTCAAATTTCCTGTATGTAAAATTTATAAACTGATTAAAAGACTATTAGTTTTCCCTTCCAAGTTCTACCTTGGTTTGTAATAGTATAAAAAAGAATATTGTTTTTACTAGTATTCTTCAAAGTGAAAGCCTTTTTTCCTTTAGTTTGAACTTCTTCTACCAAACGACCTGTAGATTCATAAAAACTAATTTTATAATCTAATAATGGATTACCCATATTTTGTAATCCTGAGTTTCTTTGGAATAATACAAGGTTAAATTTTTGTCAAGAGAACTTTCTGAAGTTGCCAAAACTAGTTGACTATTGCAAGATTTTCCTGAAGTATCTTCAAAGCAGTCCAACCAATAAGCTCCTATTTCAAAAGGTATGCTATCAGGCATAGAAAATAAACCAGATTGTGAACCAATTCCTTCGTAGATATTTCCTCGAAGAGTTTTAAAAGTTTTAACATTTTCTCTTCCAAACACAGATCCATATACAATATCATCTATAGTAATTGGAATATTATAATTATTCTCCCATCTCCAATTACTCTCAAAAACATCGTCATTTTGCACGGCAAAATCATAAATTAATTTTTCCGTATTGGTACTTGCATCTAAGAAATATACCTTTCTATTAATAGTATCTTCACGCATCAGACACTCAAAAACATCAGGATTATTAGTATAATATCCTGGAGAATTTGGAGGTCCGTTATAATCATATGGGTTTATAAAATATAGATTTGAATAAATTTTCTTATAAACTACACCATCAATTGTAGTCTCGCCATTTATAAAGATATAATAGCCTTTATATTGAGGATAACAAACATCGCAATATCCTTCTCTAAAATAAACCCACCATTTATTTCCTTCTTTCAAAAGAGGCGTATAAGATTGTGAAAATAGGCTAAAAGATGCAAAAAAGAGTAATAAAATAAATAGATTTTTTTTCATATGCTAAGTTTTAGGGTATTATTATTTCAACAAATGTAAAAATTAAATTTAGATATTTTCATCACATATTACCGTGATTTTAGAATTTGCGGTAACTTTTTAATAGAATATACTATTTACTAGGTCTTTGTTGCATATATTCCTCTAAAAATCAATAAAAAACACTTCCATTTATGAAAGTGTTTTTGCATTATTTTGAAAACTCTTATATTTATACATTAAACCTGAAATGCATCACATCTCCATCCTGAACCACATATTCTTTTCCTTCCACAGATAGTTTTCCGGCTTCTTTTACCTTGGCTTCAGAACCAAAATTTATAAAATCTTCATACTTGATAACTTCTGCACGGATAAAACCTTTTTCAAAATCGGTGTGAATTACACTTGCTGCTTTAGGAGCAGTCCAGCCTTTTTCAATAGTCCATGCACGAACTTCTTTTTCTCCGGCTGTAAAATATGTTTGAAGTTTTAATAATTCATACGCTTTTCTGATTAATCTGTTTACTCCGGGTTCTTCCAAACCAAGCTCTTCCAAAAACATTTGTCTTTCTTCGAAGGTTTCCAGTTCATTGATGTCTGCTTCTATTTGAGCAGCTAAAACTACAATCTCAGCACCTTCGCTTTTTGCCATTTCCTCAATTTTTCCGATCCATTCATTTCCGTTTTTAATAGAATTTTCATCTACATTACAAACATATAGAACCGGTTTTTTAGTCAGCAAATGAACTTCATCAATAATTGGTTTTGTAAGATCATCTAAAGGAAATTCTCTTGCATTTTTTCC
This sequence comes from Chryseobacterium sp. HNCC26DJ241, assembly GCF_057180505.1. Taxonomy (NCBI): domain Bacteria; kingdom Pseudomonadati; phylum Bacteroidota; class Flavobacteriia; order Flavobacteriales; family Weeksellaceae; genus Chryseobacterium; species Chryseobacterium sp. HNCC26DJ241. The sequence goes on from NZ_JBXUGL010000001.1 coordinate 188,726, forward strand.
ATCCTCAACAAATTTTTGAAGATTTTGTAAAGTTTCATAAACCAAAATATCTTCTTTTTTACCGGATTTAATGAATTTTTTGGCTTTATCTACGGCTTTTCCAATAGTTTCAAGATCTTTTAATTGAAGCTCAATATCAATAATTTCTTTATCTCTCAATGGATCTACAGAACCTTCAACATGGACGATATTTCCGTTTTCAAAACATCTTAAAACATGGATAATAGCTTCACATTCACGGATATTGGCTAAAAATTGGTTTCCAAGACCTTCTCCTTTACTTGCACCTTTCACCAGACCTGCAATATCTACAATTTCTACAACAGCTGGCAAAACTCTTTCCGGTTTTACCAGTTTTTCCAATTCGAAAAGTCTCTGATCCGGAACAGAAACCGTTCCCAAATTAGGTTCTATAGTACAAAAAGGATAATTGGCAGATTGCGCTTTTGCATTGCTCAAGCAGTTAAATAATGTTGATTTACCAACATTCGGAAGTCCAACGATTCCACATTTCATTTTGTCAAAAGTTTAAAGTTCAAAATTTAAAATTCAAGGGTTTTACATTCGGAAAATCAAAACTTTGAAAATCTATGAGTTCCTTCCTTGAATTTTTGATTTGCAAAGATACTTATTTTAGCCAAAATTACATCAATAAAAAAGCCTATCAAAAATTGACAGGCTGAAAAAATTGAGTGTATATATATCATGGGTTTTCACTTGTTGCATTTCTTGCATCTGGTGCATTATCCGGAGCTTTTCCAAGAGTCCGATCTAAGGTGAAGAGCGACTCATCGGTAGCTTTATCTCCTCCTGCAATTTTTAGTTTATGTATCAAATCAAGAGCTAAAGTTTCTTCTTCAATTTGTTCTTTTACAAACCATTGCATAAAATTCCAAGTAGACCAGTCTTTTTCCTCAAAAGACAAATCAACGATTTTGTATATAGAATTGGTATTCTCCACTTCATGTTTAAAAATATTATCAAAACATTCTACTAAATTATGAGGATCGGCAGGTGGTACATCTATAGCATTCACTTTTGGCTTTCCACTTCTGTCCAGAATGTATTTCATAAATTTAATCGAATGGTTCCTTTCTTCCTGAGAATGCCTCCAAAGAAAATTAGAAATCCCGTTATAGCCCTGATCGTTTGCCCATATTCCGTAAGAAAGAAAAATATGTGATGCCTGAATTTCCTTATTCATCTGATCGCTCAATGTTTTTTCCATTTGTGCTGAAAGTCTATTCGTATCCATAAGTGCTATTGTAAATTTTTAATGAATTTACGACAACAACCTAGATCACGAAAGACAATATGGAAATTATGTAAATGATTTCAAGAAAACCTAATCGAAAACCACGGTTTTATTTTCGTCAATAAAAACTTTATCTTCAAAAACCAATTTAAGAGCTTCTGCCAAAACTTTTTTCTCCACATCTTTACCGATTTTTGAAAGATCTTTTGCCGTCATAGAATGGTTTACCTTGATAATATCCTGATAAATAATTGGTCCTTCATCCAAATCATCCGTTACAAAATGCGAAGTGGCACCTATCATTTTTACACCGCGCTGAAATGCTTGTTTGTAAGGATTTGCCCCAATAAAAGCCGGTAAAAAGGAATGATGAATATTCACGATCTGATGCTTGTATCTTTTCACAAAATCCGGAGTCAGTATTCTCATAAATTTTGCCAGAACAATATAATCGAAACGATATTGATTTAGAATTTCAACAATATTTTGTTCATGCGCTTCACGGGAAATATTTTCCGAAGGAATAGTATGAAACTGAATTCCGAATTTTTCTGTAAGATCCTGAAGAATATCATAATTACCAATCACCGCAACAATATTGAAATTCAATTCATTATAATGATTTCTGATCAACAGATCAGAAAGACAATGATGCTCTTTTGTCACTAAAATAATAACGTCTTTTACTTTTTTAGTAGAAATCTGCACTTTCGCATCGGAAGGCAATATATCTGCAACAGAATTTTTGATATGTTCAATTTCGCAAAGTCCGGAGAATTCTGTTCTCATAAAGAAAAGATTCTTTTCCTTGTCTACAAATTCATCGTTTCTCTCAATATTCAGATTATTTTCCAGTAATATTTTTGAAATCTTATAGACAAGCCCCATCTCATCGCTGCAAGTAATTCTTAACGTAAATTTATTCATCAATTTTCATATATTAAACAGGCTGCAAAGATACTTTTTCTAAATAAAAAATCCCTGAAATTCAGGGATTTTATCTTAGTATCTACTTCTTCTGTTATTATCTCTTCTGAAACCACCACCAGAATTGCTTCTCGGTTCTTTTGGTCTTGCCTCGGTTACATTTAAAACTTTAGTTTTAAATTCTCTTTGGTTTAGTTCTTCAATTGCTCTTAATGCTTCTTCATTGTTCGGCATTTCTACGAAACCGAAGCCTCTGCTTCTTCCGGTTTCTCTATCTGTGATAACTTTTGCAGATTCTACTTCTCCGTAATTTTCGAAAAGTGCTTGTAGCTCGGACTCAACAGTGTTGTAGTTGAGATTTGAAATAAAAATGTTCATTGTAAAAAAATAAATAATTGTTGATAAATAAAAGTTTAAAGCGAAGACAACAATTGAATGAACATTAATTGAATTCTTTTTAAAATTTTCTGCAAGCTACGATTAATTTTTAAATTGAACTAATTTTAATTAATTTTTACAGCCGAATAATCACTCTCATTTCCAAGCCTATCAATAGCTCTTATAGCAACCGTATTTAATTTTTTTCCGTTATTCAGTTTTTCTATGGTTTTGTGTGTGATTTCTTTTTCAAAAATTTCGGTTTCCCAAGAATCTCCATATTTTGCATAAAGCACCCACAAAAATGTTGATTTAGGCTGATCGGCTGTCCAATTTAGAACAATGGAATTTCCTGATGAGGTTTGTGCTAATACTGGTTTTGTTAAAGGTTCTATTTTCAGCCATGGAGTTTTCGGAATTAATGCTTTTTGTTTGTAAGGTCCGTTTTTCAGGGCATCCAACATTCCATAATTTTGGGTAAGACCGGCAATACTCCAATGTATTTCTCCTGCATCACTCTTCAAGATCTGTCTTGTTACCTGAATTTGATTTACAATTTCTGTTACTTTGTCAGACGCTTTTATGTCTACTGTATTTAATCCCGGCCAAAGATGTCTTTTCTGGGTATTTTCGCTTTTCCACCAATCGAGAAGAGACGTAAAACTTTGTCCTTTTGATTCAATAGGCCAATACAATTGAGGTGTAAAATAATCTACCCAACCTTGATTCAGCCAAAGTTTTGCATCGGCATACAATTCATCATATTGCGAAGAGCCTGTAATTCCTGAAGGATAACCCGGTTTCCAAATTCCAAAAGGACTAATACCGAATTTTACATAATTTTTTTCCGCTTTTATTTCGGTGTAAATTCTCTGCACGAATTTGTTTACGTTTCCTCTTCTCCAATCTGCTCTGGAAAGTGTTCCGCCGGATTTTATATAATTGTCCCAGCTTGCATGATCCGGAAAATCCGCACCTTTATTGTAAGTAGCATAAGGATAAAAATAATCATCGAAATGAACACCGTCAATATCATACCTTTTCACGATATCTTTTACCACATTGGAAACTTGATCCTGTGTTTTCTGATTTGCGGGATCAAACCAATACATTCCGTTTTTCAGTTTAACTACATTGTCCGGAGATTTTTTAACCATCGATTCATTGGTAATGCTTCCTCCGCTTGAATGATGAGCTCGAAAAGGATTCAACCAAACATGAAATTCCAAACCTCTTTTGTGGGATTCTTCCACCCAAAATTCCAACGGATCATAATTCGGACTTTTCCCAATTTCTCCGGTCAAAAAATATGACCAAGGTTCATAATTACTTTTATATAAAGCATCTGCGGAAGGACGAATCTGTAAGATCACAGCATTGAGATTATTATTTTTCAATATATCCAATAATTGTATCGCTTCTGATTTTTGCTGTTCAGCAGACAAATTATTTTTGGAAGGCCAATTGATATTGGCAACCGAAGCAATCCAAGCTGCACGGAATTCACGTTTTAGTTCCGGTAAAACCAATTTTAAATTTTCGTTATCAGAATCTTTTTTTGTGGTACTTCCGTTCGTTTTATCTGAAGTAGTAGTTTGAACTTTTTTTACAGGAGTTGCTTTTTTAGCTGTTTTTTTAGGTTGTGAAGAACAGGCAATTATTATGATTGATAGTAGTAATAGAGATAAGAATTTGAAAATGCGTTTATTCATATTTGAAATTATTCTTATGTTTCTTGAATTATTAAAAAAGCCTCGAAAAATTCGAGGCTCACAAATATAATATATAATTTTTAAATTCTACTTTTCAAATTCCTAGCTCCATGATGGACTAATAAAATGTAAATTTCAGTTTTGGCTAAAGTCTTTTCAATCTGATATTTTGCATACCTTTAGAATCTAAAGAAATATAGTCGTAAATATCTTTTAAATCTTCTTCTTCAATCGTTTCATTATTTTTAGATTCGCAAAATACGAGATTCTATTTTTTCAAGCATAATATTTCATTAGCTAATTTATAACAAAAAATCTTCCAAAAATTGGAAGATTCTTAATTTTTTATTCTGATTTTGCCATTCTTTCGGCACGTTTTCTATCTTCTTCTGCAAGAACTTTTTTACGCATTCTGATAAAGTTTGGCGTAACTTCGATGCATTCGTCATGCTGAATATATTCCATACATTCTTCTAATGAGAAAAGAATTTTCGGAGCAATATTTCCGTCTTTATCTTTTCCGGCAGCACGCATATTGTTCAATTGCTTTCCTTCCACAATATTTACTACCAAATCTCCCGGTTTATTTTGCTCGCCTACAATCATTCCCATGTAAACATCTTCTCCCGGATCTACAAAAAATCGACCTCTATCCTGTAGTTTTTCTATGGAATATGCAGTTGTTTGTCCCTGATTTTTAGAAATCAAAACGCCATTGTTTCTTCCTGCAATATTTCCTTTGAAAGGTTTATATTCAGAAAAACGGTGCGCCATAATTGCTTCTCCTGCTGTTGCAGTAAGCATCTGAGAACGAAGCCCGATCAAACCTCTTGAAGGAATATCAAATTCCAAATGCTGCATTTCTCCTTTGGTTTCCATAATCAAAAGGTCACCTTTTCTTTGAGTAGCCAAATCAATTACTTTTGAAGAATATTCTTCCGGAACATCGACTACCATTGTTTCATAAGGTTCACATTTTTCTCCGTCGATTTCTTTCAAAATAACTTGCGGCTGCCCGATTGTCATTTCATACCCTTCCCTTCTCATGGTTTCAATCAAAACGGAAAGGTGAAGAATTCCTCTACCAAAAACTAAAAATGTATTAGCATCATCCGTTGTCTGAACTCTCAAAGCAAGATTTTTTTCCAATTCTTTCTCCAATCTTTCTTTTAAGTGATTGGAAGTCACATATTTTCCGTCTTTTCCAAAGAAAGGAGAATTGTTGATGGAAAATGTCATGTTCAAAGTTGGTTCGTCAATTGCAATTCTTGGAAGTGGTTCCGGATTGTCAAGATCCACAAATGTATCTCCGATCTGGAATTTGTCAAAACCTACCACTGCACAAATATCACCCGCAAAAACTTCGCTTACTTTCTTTTTTCCAAGTCCTTCGAAAACGTATAATTCCTTTACTTTACCTTTTATAATATTCCCGCCTTCCTGAGCAAGACCAATCCATTGTCCTTCTTTCACGGAACCTCTTGCTACTTTTCCTACTGCAATTCTTCCCAAGAATGAGGAATAATCCAATGAAGTAACCTGCATTTGCAAAGTTCCTTCTTCTATTTTCGGTTCAGGAACGTATTCTAAAACTCCGTCCAAAATTGGCAAAATATTATCGGTAGGTTCTAAAGATGTATTGAACCAACCTTGCTTGGAAGAACCATAATACGTTGGAAAATCCAATTGCTCTTCAGTCGCATCAAGATTGAAGAACAGATCAAAAACCTGATCGTGAACTTCATCCGGACGGCAGTTTTCTTTGTCTACTTTATTAATAACTACAATTGGTCTTAAACCTAACTGTAATGCTTTGTGCAAAACGAATCTTGTTTGCGGCATCGGTCCTTCAAAAGCATCCACCAACAAAAGAACACCATCTGCCATTTTCAAAACTCTTTCCACTTCTCCACCGAAATCGGCGTGACCGGGAGTATCAATTACATTGATTTTGGTGTCTTTATAGCTTACGGAAATATTTTTGGATAAAATGGTGATTCCTCTTTCTCTTTCCAGATCGTTGTTATCCATGATCAGTTCTCCACTTTCCTGATTTTCCCTGAAAATATTGGTAGCGTGGATAATTTTATCAACCAAGGTTGTTTTTCCGTGGTCTACGTGAGCGATAATCGCAATATTTCTAATGTTTTGCATCGTTAAATTTTACGGGTGCAAAGGTAGGGTTTTTAATTGAGAGTGAAAAATAGTAAAATGAAAGATTAATTTATTGATTATGAAAATTTTAAACTTACTCAGCAGAACCCAAAAGAAATAGGAGTACGAATTGAATGGCAACTATTATAAAAACTTCATCATAAAACAGATAACAACCTATTAAAAACAATTTGTTTTGCGATCTTATAATAAATCTTTGTTAAATAAATTCTGAACAACATGAAAAACTCTTTAATTATAAATAAAAAGGCTTTTTGATTTTATTCTTTAATAAGTTTTTGACTTGTTATTTCTCCTGAAAGCAATATAATTTTGACAATATAAACGCCATTTGCTAAATCTTGTATGTTATATTTTCTTTGTTGTATAAATGTTTTAACCAATTTACCTTCCGAGTTGTAAAGTTGTATTTGCTTTACGTTTTTAGCAGTAGTAGCGAAAAAATCTTTTGCAGGATTAGGCAGTAAAGAAATTTGAATTTTATCATTGATATCTTGTGCTTGCAAAAGGCAATCAGAATTAACAATTGTATTATTCCCTTGACTTGTATAGAAATTTTGTATCGCATTTACAGAGTTTGAATTGGTACAAACATATTTAAGGCTATATAAATTTGCACCATAAAATGATTGCAAAGTATCTAATCCTGAAGTATCAAGACTTGGCTTCCAATTCATCCCATTATTAATGTAGATTGTTGTTAACAATGGATTGTTATAGCAATACAATAAATTAAGTTTTTTCAGATCATTTAAATATAGTGTTTTAATTAGATTTCCGCCTAATCCTAAAGCGTTTAATTGTGATAAATTCGTAATATTCAAATCCGTTAATTTGTTATTATTACACATTAAATAGATAAGATTATTATTATTAGTCATATCCAATGTTTGCAATAGATTGTTGGAGCAGTTAAGTTTTTTAAGTTGGAATAGTAAGCCTAGATCTAAATATGGCAATTGGTTATCCTCACAAAAAAGGAACTCCAAATTAGTATTTCCGCTTAAATTTAATGAGTTAATTTTATTTTTACCACACGATAAAAATTGAAGGTTGGGCAGATTATTTATATTTAAATTTGTGAGTTGATTATATGAACAGTCTAACGAATATAAATTTACACACCCACTTACATCTAAGAAAGTTAATTTTCCTTCAGAGCATAATAAACTTTGCAGGTTTATGTCATTGCTAACATTTAGTTTTTTTAAATTATACATAGAATGACAATCTAAAGATTGAAGATTAGGCAAATTGCTTGCATCTAATTCTTCTAAAGCATAAGATTGAAAACAATTTAAATGAGATAGGTTTACCAATCCACTTACATTTAAGTATTTTAATGTATTATTTATGCCACAATTAAGATCCGTTATTTGGTTATTATGACTTAAATTCAGGGAAACAATGGGATTATTAAAGCAATACAAATAAGAAAGATTGCTTAGATCTTTCGTATCTATTGTTGTTAATTTATTCTGAGAAACATCTAAATATGTAAGATTCACAAGACCACTTAAATCAATGGTGTCGAGCTGATTTCCCCAAAAATCTAAAAACTCAATATTTTTCAATGCACTTGCATCAAATTTTGTAATACCTGTATATCTTACAGTTAGTTTTTTTAAATTTATAAAAGCTTCAATACCTTTTAAATCTGAAATCTGGCTAGCCAAATCACCGTAAATTGAAATAGAAGTAGCAGCTAGTGCTTCATTTACTTGTATTTGCCCATCATTGTTGGTATCTACAGTTGAATCCGTAAATCCGTCATTGTTGGTATCCACACAATACTGGTTGAGCAAATAATTTAAAAAATTAGGATCGGCTATATTTACAGTTTGAGCATGTAATCCAAATGAACCAGCGATTAAAAAAAAATAAAGAATAGCTATTTTCATTTTTATTAATTTAGATGTTTAAAAATAATTAAAATCGTCATTATTAATTACAATTTTTAAAAATTTAACATTTAAATAATATTTCTTTTTAATAATATAATTTGCAAATTAAAAAAATTGATTATCTGTTATTATCATACATTTGATTTTAACGCTGCAAAGCATAATCATTTTAAGGACAACAACCAATCTGAATTGCTTTCAAAATTTTCTAACTTTGTGATTAGTCACAGCAAGTGTATCTATGGTAAATGAATACAATAGGTTGTGAATTGCTTTCAAAATTTTCTAACTTTGTGATTAGTCACAGCGAAAAAGCTAAAAGCCAAACATACCAACGTGTTGTGAATTGCTTTCAAAATTTTCTAACTTTGTGATTAGTCACAGCTTAAGTTTAAAGGAGCAAAAAAAGACCATAGTTGTGAATTGCTTTCAAAATTTTCTAACTTTGTGATTAGTCACAGCATTAAAAGATTACACGTTGAACGACTATAAGTTGTGAATTGCTTTCAAAATTTTCTAACTTTGTGATTAGTCACAGCCTTTTAATTTTGCGTTTGCTCCTGAATGCTGTTGTGAATTGCTTTCAAAATTTTCTAACTTTGTGATTAGTCACAGCAACCTTGAGATTTACAAAGATGATTTTGATGTTGTGAATTGCTTTCAAAATTTTCTAACTTTGTGATTAGTCACAGCATTTTTCATAATGGAACTTTCATCAACTATGTTGTGAATTGCTTTCAAAATTTTCTAACTTTGTGATTAGTCACAGCCGAATTATCAATAATATCAATAGACTTGTTGTTGTGAATTGCTTTCAAAATTTTCTAACTTTGTGATTAGTCACAGCAAATGTGTCGCACAGAATATGGAAGACTTCGTTGTGAATTGCTTTCAAAATTTTCTAACTTTGTGATTAGTCACAGCAAGTGATGAAAACTGGCAAGAAGTCAAACGGTTGTGAATTGCTTTCAAAATTTTCTAACTTTGTGATTAGTCACAGCCCGAAAATTCGTATGCAAAACGTAAGCAAGGTTGTGAATTGCTTTCAAAATTTTCTAACTTTGTGATTAGTCACAGCCAGACTCGCTTATGCTGCATCGGAAGAAGGGTTGTGAATTGCTTTCAAAATTTTCTAACTTTGTGATTAGTCACAGCACAAGAACAAACTGCTCAATGTGTTTTAATGTTGTGAATTGCTTTCAAAATTTTCTAACTTTGTGATTAGTCACAGCATAATTGCCGTAATCGTAGTATTTACTTTAGTTGTGAATTGCTTTCAAAATTTTCTAACTTTGTGATTAGTCACAGCAAAGAAAGGTTCAGGATAAAACCTAAAACCGTTGTGAATTGCTTTCAAAATTTTCTAACTTTGTGATTAGTCACAGCCCTAAGAATATGCAAAGCCCATGAAGTGTAGTTGTGAATTGCTTTCAAAATTTTCTAACTTTGTGATTAGTCACAGCTTTCCTGATTATTACAATCTCATTAACATTGTTGTGAATTGCTTTCAAAATTTTCTAACTTTGTGATTAGTCACAGCTTTCCAAAATTCAAGGTATTTCATTTCTTCGTTGTGAATTGCTTTCAAAATTTTCTAACTTTGTGATTAGTCACAGCAATTATTTGTTTAGCCTACTTAATCATCAAGTTGTGAATTGCTTTCAAAATTTTCTAACTTTGTGATTAGTCACAGCGAAATTAGAAACGTTGTCAGCGTATGGTGTGTTGTGAATTGCTTTCAAAATTTTCTAACTTTGTGATTAGTCACAGCATCCTTTAAATTCCGCTCTTACAGCTTTCGGTTGTGAATTGCTTTCAAAATTTTCTAACTTTGTGATTAGTCACAGCTTTGCCTCTGTTTTTGACAGCTATTGGCATGTTGTGAATTGCTTTCAAAATTTTCTAACTTTGTGATTAGTCACAGCTTAAACGAATAATTACCTAAATATCGTTATGTTGTGAATTGCTTTCAAAATTTTCTAACTTTGTGATTAGTCACAGCTTTAAAGTGAGTTAAAATGGCACGAAGCATGTTGTGAATTGCTTTCAAAATTTTCTAACTTTGTGATTAGTCACAGCGATACTTTGTTAATTCTTCTTTGTAATCATGTTGTGAATTGCTTTCAAAATTTTCTAACTTTGTGATTAGTCACAGCTACAGGGAGAATTAAAAAGTGATCCAATTTGTTGTGAATTGCTTTCAAAATTTTCTAACTTTGTGATTAGTCACAGCTTACAGTAGAAACTCTTGTAAAGAGAATGCGTTGTGAATTGCTTTCAAAATTTTCTAACTTTGTGATTAGTCACAGCCCTTTGATTGTCAGACAATGGAACGCTAATGTTGTGAATTGCTTTCAAAATTTTCTAACTTTGTGATTAGTCACAGCATGATGAAGAATTATTAGATGATGTTGTTGGTTGTGAATTGCTTTCAAAATTTTCTAACTTTGTGATTAGTCACAGCTCCTTTCAGATTTGCTACTCCAGATGCAATGTTGTGAATTGCTTTCAAAATTTTCTAACTTTGTGATTAGTCACAGCCTCAAAATTTAATCCGTTGAAAATCAACGGGTTTTTTATTAATTTAGAATTCGAAAAATTAAAATAATTCTAACTGTTGATAGGTTGGTGGTGGTTCTTCTTTATTTCTAGCAAAGAATATTTCAATATCTCCAAATTGCTTATCTGTAATACACATAATGGCCACTTTTCCCGCTTTCGGCAAAATAGCTTTTACTCTTTTTATATGGACTTCTGCATTTTCACGGCTTGGACAATGCCTTGCATACATTGAAAACTGAAATAAGGTAAAACCATCATCCAATAATCGTTTTCTGAAAAGATTAGCGTCTCTCATATTAGCTTTGGTCTCCGTTGGTAAATCATATAATACTAAAACCCACATAATTCGGTAGGCATTAAACCTTTCGGCGTTCATGTTTTTATCTGTAAAATGTACAATGTAAAAAGTAAAATGTAGCCCAAGTTCATCATATCAGTTCAGGATAAGAGATTTGGCGTTTTTCTCCTGTATAACATTTGTAAAGCGATGAAGCCGTTGTTTTTACTGCCACTAACAATGGTCTTGTTTTACTGTCTATTCGCACATCTTTTGTGGCGATTTGCAGAATATGAGCTTTGAAATCTTTTGTTAATTCTTCGGAATCGGGATTTTTTGTAAGCCAATCCATTACCAATAGATCTACGAATGGACGATATGGTTCCATCAGATCATCAGCAAGACAATAAGGGTTGTATTTATTTTTATGAAAAATTCCAAGAACAGGAAGCAAACCTGTTTCCACAATCGCTCTGGCAACAATACTTCGCAAAACTGAATATCCAAAATTAAAAAACTGATTGGGAGAATTTCCAAAACGTTCCCGAAGAAAATCTAAACTAATAAGATATTTCCAATAATGTTGTGCTGCAATTCCTTCCATATTAGTGACATCTCCACTTTTTACATTTCTCTGGTATTCAAGCATTGGTTCATAGTAATTTCCCAAACATTTTAAAACCTCTTTTTGGTTTTCTATTTTACATTCTACAGTTTGCTTCCAAAGTTGTTTTTTGAGAGGTTCGCTTACTTCTAATTGATCTTTTACCCGGTCGGAATGTTCTGTATGCCCGTAAAGTGGAAGCATAATTCCGTGAGGCAAATGAAAAGCATCACAACTCACTACGACCACATTATTTCCCATCATTTTCTGAATGAGTTGGTGCGAAATGGTAATCTGAAAATGATCTAGCATCAGCAAGCCTAAATCTTCTATAGAAACACTCCCCTTTTCCGCTTTAGTTTCCGGACAGAGAATTTTCATCTGCTCATCTTTGAGTTTGAGATAAGCGGGATTACCAATGTAAATACTTCTGGTAATCATTCTCCAATCTTTATAATTTCTCCTAAATGATTTATTTTAATTTTTTCAAGTCTTTTAAGATTTACATTTGAAGTAAATATTTCCCATGTTATACCTCTTAGTTTATTATTATTCCTTTCAATTGTAGATTCTAAATGATGCCGAAAATGTATCTCAAATGTACCATTTGATTTTTTGCTCATCTTCTGAACTCTGAATAATTTTTTACTGATAATATGCCTGTTCTTTTCGTCAAAAAAATCAAATTCATTTTCTTGTAATGGGTTTTTAGAATGTTTTAAATCCATAACAAACAAATCATTAATCTGCATCGAAAAATTAAATTTTCCTAAAACAGAATCATCATTACGATTTATTATGGGATATGGTTTTCCTATTTGCTTAATGTTTAATTTACCTATTTCAACAGCTTCCCAAAAAGAAATAACTTTCTCATTGTACTTTCCTTTTTCATCAAAATATATAAGTGCGTGATGATTTCCACCAGTTTTCACATAACCATTTCTGATATTTTCAACTTTGCTTTCTTCATAAACTGTGACAGCTTTTATAGAAATATTTTTTTCTTTATCCAGCCAAATCGGATCTTCTTCTAAATTAGAAAAAGCATTTTTAATATTACCTTTCTCTTTAATTCTTGGCTTTATGATTTCTTCCCGTATTCTCTTATCTACAATCTTATCAATCTGGGCTGTAGTTACATTTTCGTTTAACTGAATTCTTTTGGTACAAACATATTCATAAACTGATATTTCTTTTAGTTCTTCATTTTTAAAAATTATCGGATCTGATTTTAAATTTTTGGAACTAAAGGCTTCTTTTGCATTTCCATACTTTTGAATTCTGTTCTGAAGAAATTCTTTTATTCGAGGGTTTATTATAAAATCAATTTCATCAAATTTTTCATTAAGTTTTCTCTTTTTATCTGAGATTCTTTTAATGCATCCCATTACTGTTTCTTCATGTATTCTTCCTCTTGGTGTCCAGGTTATTTGTTCAGGAGCGTTTTTAGGTTTATTAATATTCTTGCTTAGAACTTTTGAAGATTTTTTAATGGAAATAAAAATACTATCCAAATGTTTCTTTGTTTCTTCTCGTAGATTAGGAATTGGCGTTTTAGACCAATCATTAAATTGATCTGCAAAAGCTTTCAAATCAAATTTTTCTGTTTCTAGGAATTTTTCAATTTCAACAATTTGTTCTTTTGTTAAATTTCCTTTTTCATATTGAAAAAGTTTATTCAGATTGTTGAGTTTGAAAATAATTTTTTGATCTGTTAATGCACAAATGAGAGCATCTATTGCATGATGTCTGTGATCGTCTCTTTTTGACCAGTCTTTTATTATTTTTATCTCTTTAGTCTGATTGATTTTGTCTTTAATTTCCTTTGTACCTACTTGTCCGAGTGCTTCATATTTTTCAAAATTTATTTCTTGCAAAAGTTCCCTTAAACCCCATTTATCTCTGAGAAAATCTGTAACCTGACCAGTTGTAGTATATACATTTTCACAAATATTTTTCAGCAGTTTTACTGTTTCTTTTGAGATATATTGTGAATCTTTTTTCATTCTTTCTACAAAATCAGAAGGAATATCTTCTCCTTTACACATTAAATTATCAAATTTTGCTTTAGAGATTTTACCCTTTCCGTCATTATATAATTCATTAACTTTTTCAAGATACTGATCAAAAATTCCGTCTTTTTTGGAACTCATAAAATCATAAGCTGTAAATTGATTTTTATTGGAATTACATTTTTTATGAGCCAAAATATAATTGTTTGTATTGTTTGTAAATGAACGGGATTTTGGAAGAATATGTTCCAAATCTGCCTGACTTGTAATAAAATCTGTCATTGTGATTTCTTTATTACAATACAAGCATTGTCTGTCAGTTTCTTGCCAAAGTCTATATCTTTGGATATCTCTTCCATTCACAATTTTATACTGATACTCATTAAGGAGAAGTTCTCTTATTTTATCATTCTCTTTTTTACTTTTCGAATTATTAAGACTTATCCTTTTTCTTTGTTTAGCACTATTTCTTAACTCTCTGGCTAATTCAACTCTAATTTCGTCAATTCTTCCATATTTTTCTATGATAAGATTAATGATATTTACTACCTGATTTAATATCTGTTCCACAACAGGATTTCTCAGAGAATTCTTAGGAATTGGTAATAATTTTTCAACGATTTGGGGTTTTGTTTTAAATCCACTGTGATCATATCCTACTTTATCACAAGCTTCGCTATATCCAAATCCTTCCTGAAGATAAGGCAATAATTTTTTTATAGCTCTTGTAGACAGATTCCCATAATCTGAAGGATAAGCTATTTCATTCGACAAAATTTTTGATTGCTCAATAGTAAAACCAAATCTTTTAGACAATGTATTTATAATTTCATCTTCTTGTGGTAGAGAATAGGTAATATGCCATAATTCAAACAGCCCACCTTTTTCATCATTTACAAAAGGGTCAAATGACAAAAATTTTTCGTAATCGTTTATTTCAGCTTTAATAAGTACATTTCTAATAACAGAATATGTTCTACTTCCATCAAGTTCAGGAAAATTCAGATACACATTTTTTCCTTTAAACGACAAATTTTTCTTAATTTCTGTCGATGTCATTTTGAATTTGGAATTCAATCCGATTCCTTCAAAAAGGTTTTTTGCCAATAGTTTTTTTTGTTCCAGAGTTGGCTTATATTTAGTTCCGTCTTCAAATGTAACTTCCAGATCATTTACTTTTTGCCAAATTCTGAAAAGCTCAAAATAGGGTGAAGATTTACTTATAGATTTATGATGTTTTTCAAAAGAACAATCTGAAACCAAACCTTTCTGGCTTTTTAGCGGACGTTGATAAAATAGAATTTCATTTTTAATTTTATGATACGTCGTATTTTTATCCTTGCTATTTTCATCACCAGTTAAAACATCAGGATAGAATTTTTTTTGAAAATTCCATATTTTATCAAATTCTCTGATATATGATTTCCTTAAATACGTTCGTTTTCTTAAAACAATATTGTTTAAAACATTTGCTTCATTTAGTTCTGCATATAACTCTTGCCCAATTGTTTTGTTTTCTAATTTACTTTCCAATTCGGCAATTCTCTTTTTATATTCGGTTGAATTCTCTTCTTCTGAATTTGATTTTCTGTTGCTTAGAAAACCTCTCCGTTGATTCAAATGAATTAAAACTCTCCCCAATTCCTGAAGTGTAATTTTTTCAGATACTGCATCATTTCTAAGTTTATACAAACTTAATGCATCTATTTTCATTAAATCTCCAGTAGGAAACATATTTAAATGTTTCAGAAAATTGTAAAGTCTGCTTTTTCTTATTTTGGTTCTTTGATAGCCTCTCCGGATTCCTCTTGATATTGTTCTTGGCAGATTTTTGCTTGCTGTATTTCCTGAATAGAATTTTCCCTGAAAATTTGGATCTTCGGGAACTATTCTCACTGCCATTTCTTTAATGCTTTTTATTCCATCAATCTCCTCTATCACAGAAACTCCTATAGAAGAAACTCCAACATCCAAACCTAAAATTATTTTTTTCATAAATAAAATGCATTGATTATTAGATAATTATATTTTATTTTCAACAAATATACAAATATTTAACCTTAACTTATCAACTAAATATAAAAAATATTATCTTTGTCATAAAATAAGATTCATTCTGACGAGAACGTTTTATTTGTAGTCCAACCCAAATTTATTTAGCTCCCAAGGTTAAATACTTATTTTTTCCTAACATTTATTTTCTATAAGTTGATAAGTGTTGTGGATTGCTTTATTTTCTACACCTTGAACAATGTTCAAGGTGTTTTACGAATTTAAAGAAATTAATTTATAATTATTTATGGGTTTCCGTAAATAATTAATTATAAAAAAAGTGTATATTTGAAATTAGAAATTTTAAAGCAATTCACAATAAGGATTATTCCGTTGTGAAAACATTTAAGGCGGGGCAACTCGCCTTTTTCATTTCAAAATACTATTTTCGCTTTTTCAAAATCTAAAAATGACTTCTTCAGAATTTATACAAAAACAGCTCAATATATCTTCCAAAAGCATAGAAAACACGCTTCAGCTATTATCCGAAGACTGCACTATTCCGTTTATTGCACGTTATAGAAAAGACAAAACCGAAAATCTGGACGAAGTAGCAATTGAGCAAATTGCGAAACTCAATAAACAATTTGAGGAAATCCTTAAAAGAAAAGAAAGCATCCTAAAATCCATTGAAGAACAAAATGCTTTAACCGCAGAACTTCAGCAAAAAATAGAGCAAAGTTTTGATTTGCAGGAATTGGAAGATCTTTACCTTCCCTACAAAAAACGTAAGAAAACCAAAGCCGATGCAGCAAGGGAAAAAGGATTAGAACCTCTGGCTAAAATCATCATGTCTCAAAAATCCGACGATGTGGAATATTTGGCTTCAAAATATGTGAATGATCTGGTTGCTGATGAAGACGAAGCTCTGCAAGGAGCAAGAGATATTATTGCAGAATGGCTGAATGAAAATCTATACATCCGAAAAAATCTGAGACGATTATTCCAACGGAAAGCGGTTATTTCTTCTAAAGCAGTAAAAACAAAAAAAGAGGAAGAAGAAGCTCAGAAATTTTCCCAATATTTTGAATGGGAAGAACCTTTGAATCGAATTCCTTCCCACCGTTTGTTGGCAATGCTTCGTGCGGAAAACGAAGGTTTTGTAAAAATTTCTGTAAATATAGATAAGGAAGAAGCATTGGAAATAATGGAAAAAGCGGTTATAAAAAACAGCAATGCTTCCGGAAAACAAATTGAAATTGCCATTACCGAAAGCTACAAAAGATTATTAGAACCTGCCATTTCCAATGAAATTTTGCAAGAAGCGAAACAAAAAGCAGACATCAAAGCAATTGACGTTTTCGCTGAAAATCTACAGCAACTTTTATTGGCTTCACCTTTGGGCGAAAAAAGAATTTTGGCGATTGATCCCGGTTACAGAACGGGTTGTAAAATCGTCTGTCTGGATGAAAAAGGAGATTTGCTGCACAACGAAACCATTTATCCTCATGCTCCGCAAAACGAGAGCGGAATGGCAATGAAAAAAATTCGTTCTATGGTGAATGCGTATACTATTGAAGCTATTTCCATCGGAAACGGAACGGCAAGTCGGGAAACTGAATTTTTTATCAAAAAAATTGCTTTCGACAAACCGATTCAGGTTTTTGTGGTTTCTGAAGCCGGTGCTTCCGTATATTCTGCAAGCAAAATCGCAAGAGACGAATTTCCGAGTTATGATGTTACGGTTCGTGGTGCGGTTTCCATTGGAAGAAGATTAGCCGATCCTTTGGCAGAATTGGTAAAAATTGATCCTAAATCAATCGGAGTCGGACAATATCAGCATGATGTAGATCAAGCTCTTTTGAAGGAACAATTGGATTCCACAGTGATACGATGCGTAAATTCCGTAGGAATTAATTTGAATACGGCAAGTAAATCTTTACTAAGTTACGTTTCGGGAATTGGTGAAAAAATGGCAGAAAATATTGTGAATTACAGAAGTGAAAACGGAGCATTCACCGAAAGAAGCCAACTGAAAAAAGTGCCGAGATTGGGTGAAAAAGTCTTTCAACAGGCAGCTGCATTCGTGAGAATCAAAAATGCTAAAAATCCTTTGGACAATTCTGCCGTTCATCCGGAAGCGTACAAATTAGTAGAAAAAATTGCAAAAGATTCCGGATTGAAAACCGAAGAATTGATCGGAAATAAAGAGAAAATTTCAGCAATTAATCCAGAAAAATATATTACAACCGAAATCGGAATTTTAGGAATTAAAGATATTCTAAAAGAGCTTGAAAAACCCGGACTTGATCCTAGAAAAGCTGCCAAAATTTTTGAGTTTGACCCGAATGTAAAATCTATAAAAGACTTAAGAACCGGAATGATTCTTCCCGGAATCGTGAATAATATTACAGCTTTTGGGTGCTTTGTAGATTTAGGAATTAAAGAAAGCGGACTGGTTCATATTTCCCAACTGAAAGACGGTTTTGTTTCGGATGTAAATGAAGTCGTAAAACTTCACCAACATGTTCAGGTAAAAGTTCTGGAAATAGATGAGCAAAGAAAAAGAATCCAACTGACCATGATCTTATAAAAAGAATCTTCCAAAATTTTGGAAGATTCTATACTATGATTTTATTGACCTTTGTATCATCAGGATTTGCCATCTCTTTTCCTGTAAGACAGTGGTAGAGATTCTGCAATTGATGCACATATTGACAATCAATATAATTGCCATAAACCATTAATCCTTCTAGAATTTTCTGAAAACAAAGATCAAAATCGTACTTCAAAAATTTTTCAGGTCTTTCAAACCGAACCCTTTCTTTAGATCGATATGTTTCTTGAAATCCTAATTTTTGTAGCCACTTCTCACTAATTTTTATAGGCTTGATAGTGTGGAAACTTACTTTTGCATTGTTATCAAGTTTCACCAGATAATTTCCGGCAGCATCACAAAAAATTTCTTTAATCTTCACTATTTCATCCCGAAAAAACACATAATTGTTAATTCTCAAATCAATTATATCCATAATAGACAGGTATTTATTTTTTTGAGGAATCAATATTTCTGCCATAATTACCCGATCAATTTTTGAAATTGAACCAAGAGTTTATATAATTTCTACCAGAATTTTCCACACAAAAAAAAGCATTTGCAAAAAATACAAATGCTTTACATATAATTGTAGCCCCATGAGGAATCGAACCTCAACCTAAAGAACCGGAATCTTTAATTCTATCCATTAAACTATAGGGCCATTTCTAAATAAGAAATTAGAATTTAGAAATTGGGAAAATGATTAAAAAGTGATCTTTACTCCTCCCAAAATCTGAGCTCCTAAAACTTTGTATCCATTGAAAGTCTGATACTTAGTATTCAGAAGGTTATTTCCGAGCGCAAAAATACTGAAATTTTTGTGAACTTTATACTCCGCAGAAAGGTTTAGATCCGCAAATCCTCCTACTTTTTCATTGGTTTTTTCTGAAGAAACTAAAACATTAGGATTTACTCCATTATTTGAAATATCAAAACTATTGGTAGTTCTGTCGCTCATAAAAATTCCTTTGAAACCAAGATTCAGCTTTTTATCCAACATCGAATATTTTGCGCCTAAAGTTGCTTTTAATAGAGGTTTGTTGTATATATTTTCGTAATTGTCAAGATCGTATTTTTTGAAATTCAGCTCTCCGTCTAAAACCAAATTTTCCAAAGGAAAATACTGAACACTACCCTTCACTTCGCTAATTGTCCCATTATCATACGTTGCAGAAAAAGTATTGGCAAAATCATAAGCAGAGCGATTTGTCGTAGCATTTTCATCAAAGTAAGAATTTCCACGGAAGAAAAGAATATTGTTGGCTTTCGCAAAACCCGCCGAAAAATCATACTTCAAATTTTGGTCAATATCTCCACGAAGTCCCACATAAAAATGATATTTTGTTTCGGTTGGTTTTATGGTTTGATCAGAAACCAGATACGGATTTTCCTGAAGCATTTCTACATAAGAATTCAGTTTCAGACCTCCATCAACTCCGGCATAAAATTTAAATTCGTCTGCTGCTGCAAATTGCAGTTCTGCTCTTGGAAACCAATACATTTTGGAAACTTTTTCCTGTTCCGCAAGCAGCAAATTATTATTTTTTGAATTCAGAAAAGAAAAATCCGAACCGATCATCAAGTATGAATTTCCTTTAAAAAAGGTAAGTTTTGGAGAAGCAATTCCATTAAAAAAACTGGAAGTATTCTTATTCAAAATACTGAAATCTGTGCTTTGCGTATTCAATCCCAAACTTAAATCTCCATTAAAAGAAATCTGATCCGTTACAGCTAATGCGTGTTTAGAAAGATTCACGCCCAAATCTACACTATTCTCTTTTGCATCAAAGGTATCGCTTAAAAACGAGGATTTTACAGTAACATCATTCAAAATATTGTTAGAATAAAAATCGTAATATCCGTTTACTTTGATCTGATTGGTTTTCTGCTGAATATCAATATCAGAACCTGGTTTAAAAGCATAGATTCCGTAATAATTATAATCATTCAGAGAATATTCCGCATTAAGATTGAACTTTCCTTTTTCCCCATAATTATTAAGAAAAACTCCAATATCAGCAGAACTTTGCTTGGATTTCCAATCGTAATCTTTTTTCAAACCATTGGTAGAAAGAAAATGAACATCGGCACCCAATTCCATTTTGTTTTCAAGCATAGTGGAAATATTTCCATCGGCAAGTATTTTTCCATAATTTCCCATTCCGAGCTGGAAATAATTGTTCTGATAATCATTATCAAATTTTGGCGAAATATCCGATCCCTGAATGGTAGACGTTTTAAAATCCGAAACTGCCGGAACATCGGTAATATCATATTTCAAATTGATAGAATCCTGAGTCTTCTTTTCTTTCGGCGGATAATTTTTAATGGTTTCCACAGAAGTTTTTTTCTTCTCAATTTTTTTTACTTCCGGCTCGCGTTTACGATTCAAAACCAGTTTTTCTTCTTTTATTTGGGAGAATGCTACGGTTGAAAATCCGAAAAACAATAAAAAAATTGCTTTATATGTATTGCTCATTTTTGTTTTGAGTTATAATATTTTCTTTATTAATTTGATATAATCTGAATTTTTTTCCTTTATAGATAACGTCTTTTTCATAATCCATTCCTAATTTCCCTACTACATTTTGACTGTTAGTATTTTCTTCATGGATAAGAGAAATTAACCGTTGATGAAAATTGTTTTCGAAGGCAAAATCTATACATTTTCTGGCAACTTCCTTTGCATATCCTTGTTTTCTAAAATTTGGAAGAATAGAATATGCTACTTCTATCTCAAAATTCCCTTCAATTTCTCTTATCAATAATCCAGCGTTTCCAACCATTTTATTAGTGATTCTGTCCACTAAAACATTATGGCCTCCTAAGTTATTTTTATATCGGTTAAAAGTCCATTCAAACCATTTTTCACAACATTCTTCAGAAGTTTTATATTCTTCCATACCGAACATTTTCACTACTTGCCTGTCATCAAATATCGTTTTCCAATTGGCAAAATCACTTTCCTCTAATTCTCTGAATCTTAATCTATCTGTTTCTTCTTGAAACAAGGTATATTTCATATTTCGCTTTTTTTGGAACACATCAAAAAATTGAATTCCTATATTGTTTTGTACAATTCTGATAATCAATTAATTGTAGTTCTACGAATTTTCTTTATTCTGAACACGCCTTTTTGGCGTGTTCCTACATTTATTTTATTTGTTTCTTCACTTCTTTTGCTTCCGTTACAATTTCAGGAAAATCACCGTAATTGACAATAATTTGATCACAAGTATAACTTGCCTGATAATTATCTTTCAAACCCAAATAATTTTTAGCCATTACTACCAGAGCTTTTGCGCCCCAATATTCTTCCGAAGCATAATTGTTTGCCAATTTGAAAATCGTTTCATTAGAAGATTTGAATGCTTTTGCTTTATTTTGATAAAAAGCTTTTGCATACAATGCTTCGGCAGCCACTTCTGTATTTGCAGATTTTTCAAGAGCAGCATAAGCATTTTGAGCATCTCTATCTTTTCCGTTGTTCATCAAACTTCTGGCTTTTATTACTTTAGCACTTTCCAGTACAGTTGCAGAATTTTTGGAATTGGACAAAACTGCATCTGCATATTTCTCCGCTTCTTTGAAATTTTTCTCGTCAGCAAAAATTTTCATCAGCTCTACACTTGCGAAATTCTTAATATTGGCATTTGCAGAATTGGCAAGATTTTGTAAATACCGTTTTGCTTCAGAAGTATTATTTTGATTAAGATAAATTTGAGCTACTCTGGTTGCTGCATCTTCCTGATAATCATTTTGAACATCGGCAACTTCCTTTAAAATCAAGAGTGCTTTTGCAGAATTTTTGGTTTGATAATAACTTTCTCCCAATTCATATTGAGCCTGATAGAAACCATCTCCGGTTGGATTTTGAGAAAGATATTTTTCATAATATGGAATTGCATTCTGATATTCTTTTTTCGCATACAGATTTTTTGCGGTTGTAAGGTTGATTTCGTCAATTTCCGATGCGTCTATTTTTACCCCTAAACTATTGGCAAAATTCTGGTAACCTGAAACATCATTTTTCTTGATAAATGCAGGACGTGCAGCCTGAACAATTTTTGAAGCATACGCAGTATTTTTGTACTGATTTCCGAGAGATCGCAATTCTGCAAGAGCTTTATCATCCTGATTTTGGTCAATATAATTTTGCGCTCTATAAATCTGCGAATTGGCAACCAAATCTTTATCAGAGCTGGATTTTATCACTTTTGAAAAATAATCGTTGGAATTAGTATAATCATCCTGAGCTGCATAAGCTGTCCCGATTTCGTATTGCGCATCATCTGTATATTCGGAATTCGGATATTTGGAAAGCAGGGATTTCAGGTTTGTAATTTTTGATTCTGTATCGCCTTTAAAACCTAAAGCCATTCCTTTTTGGAACAAAGTATAATCGTCTGCATTATCGGTTTTATCATAAATAGCAATTGCTTCATTCAGTTCATTATTAGCATAATATGTATCGGCTAAACGAAGTTCTGCATCGTTTTTAAATTCCGGTTTTGGATCTTCAAGATATTTTTTAAAATAATTTTTCGCCTGATCGAATTTTTTCGATTTGAAATATGCATATCCCAAATCGTAATTCAACTGTTGTTTTTCAGGGAATGCTTCATTTGCTAATTTTTCATAACGAACAATTGCAGAAGGATAGTTTCCTTTCTGATAGTACGTTTGTGCAAGCCAATATATTGCTCTTGGTGTAATTTCTTTATTTTCATTTAATTCAAGACTTCGCATCAAATATTTTTCTGCTTCGTCATAATTTCCTTTGTTGAATTCTTCCGTTCCTAATAAAAAGGAAACTTCCTGATCAATTTTATTGGTTTCCGGTGAAGAATTCGGGAGCTTATCAATTGCGGCAAGCGTTTCTTTATAATTTCCGGAATACAGATAGGATTTCACCAAAAGCGATTTCATTTCTGAAGTTTTCGGACTTAAAGGATATGTATTGATATATTCCTGAATTACTTTAGGAGCAGCTTCAAAAGGATTTCCGATGTCATAACTCAGTTTTGCATACTGTTCGTGAGCCAATTGCTGAACTTTTTTATCATAATTCATCTGATAAGCTGAACGAAAAGCAGAAAGCGCTTCCTGTTTTTTCTTGGTCTGCAAATATGCGTTACCTAATTGATAATAAGCATTTTGCGAAAGTTCAGAATTATTATTGATTAAACGGTTGTAGTATGATACCGCTTCGTCATATTTTCCTAATTTGGACGTAACAAAACCCATTTCGTAAAGATCACTTTCGGAAGGATTGTTTTGGGTTTCCAAATAATTTTTTAAATGCGGATAGGCTTCATCATATTCTCCAAGTCGGAAATAGCTCTCTCCTATTATTTTATGAACTTCAGCTTTATAATCAGGTGAAATATCATAATTCAAAAGTTGATTTCCTTCAGAAATTGCTTTTTCGTAATCTTTCTGGTTGTAGTATAGTTGAACATAATACGGACGCACTAATTGTGCATATTTTTCATTCTCTTTGATCTGATCAAAATATTGAAAAGCCTTTTCATTCTGCCCATCTTGGTAATACAAATGTCCAAGCATATACGCAACATCTCCCTTTTCAGATTCATCTATATTTTTATATGCTTCTTCCAACGCTTCAATTGCGCCTTTGGAATCTCCTGTCATGAATTTCGCATATCCAATTTTAAGGATATATTGCGTATTCTCTTCTTTAGAAAGTTGGTATTGATTTACTTTTTGCAATGTTTCCAGCGCTTTCTCAAAATCTTTCTGAGTAAGATAATAATCTGCCAAAGGAAGATTCGCTTGTGCGAAATAGGCAGAATTCGGATATTCTTTCATAAATGCTTCCAAACCCTGTTCCGCATGATTTTTCTGAAGAATCACTCCAACCACGTTATCAAAAAATTGTGTTGCTTCTTTCTTCGATTTTGAAAGCATTTCGTTATAAAAATACTGTTGGGCATATTCATATTGAGAAGCGTTGTACACTTTTGTTTGGTAAAGATTTTCTGCGAGATTGAATTTGTAATTATCACGATCGCTGAAATATTGAGACTGCTGTGCTTCAGAAAGTCCGAAATAAAAAACAGCTGTAGCCAGTAAGATTTTTTTTGAATTCATTAACGTCATGTTTAAATAACAACGGTTAGTCATTTTAAATCAGGATAAATTTTATTTCAAAAAAAGAAAAAGTTATCCACAATACTGCAACGAAAATATAGAAAAGATATTGTATAAACAACACTTTTCCACATAATGTGAATTTGTGGATAAAACTTGTTTGTTTTGCTAAACTAATTGTATTGAAATGTTAAAGAATAAAAAATTATATCACTGAAATTATTACATTTGTTGAAAACTCAAAATTAAGCATTACATGAATCAACTTTTCAAGCGTAAATTGTATAGTGAAAGCGACCATCCTTCCGGACTTTTGAGAGTACTTGGTGTTTGGGACATTGTATTTTTCGGAATTGCCGCTATTATTGGAGCAGGAAGTTTCAGTAGTTTGGGAGAAGCGGTTTTCAAGGGTGGTCCCGGTGTTATTCTTTTGTATATGATCTGTGGTTTTGCGTGTGCTTTTACGGCGCTTTGCTATGCAGAATTTGCAAGCCGAATTCCAACTGCCGGTTCTGCATACACTTATGCATACGCAAGTTTTGGGGAAATTATGGCTTGGATTATTGGTTGGGCTCTTATTATGGAATATTCTTTCGGGAATATTTATGTTGCTTTTTCATGGTCGGATTATTTTACGAGTTTTCTGGGACGTTTAGGCTATCATATTCCCGATTATTTAACGTGTAGCTATACGGAAGCCAAAAAAGCATTTTTAAACCATTCTGAAAATAAAGAACTAATCAGTGCATGGAATACAGCTCCTTTAATTGGAAGCCTGAAATTTATTGTAGATATTCCTGCATTGGTGATTAACGGATTGATAACGTGGTTGTGTTATATTGGAGTTCGTGAAAGTAAAAATTTCAATAATGCATTGGTTATCTTGAAATTAGCTGTAATTATTTTGGTAATTTTAGTTGGAGTTGCGTATGTAAGTACTGATAATTGGACACCCTTAAATCCTGAAACAGGAGTACAATCGTTCATGCCGAATGGTTTTGCAGGAGTTATGAGTGCCGTTTCCGGAGTTTTCTTTGCTTATATTGGTTTTGATGCGTTGAGCGTACTTTCAGAAGAAACTAAAGATCCACAAAAAAATCTTCCTCGTGGAATGATTATTTCACTGGTTTTGTGTACTGTCATTTATATTGCTTTAACACTCGTGCTTACCGGAATGGTAGATTACCGAAAATTCGACGGAGTTGGAGATCCACTTTCTTATATTTTTGAAAAAGGAAATGCGAATGTTGCATGGATGGAACTTATTGTTTCTTTTGTAGCAATTGTAGCGATTACTACGGTTCTTTTGGTTTTCCAAATGGGACAGCCGAGAATTTGGTATGCGATGAGCAGAGACGGACTAATGCCTCAAAAATTCATGGAAATCCATCCTAAATATAAAACGCCTTCTTTTGCTACAATTGTTACCGGAATTGTGGTAGGTGTTCCTATTTTATTTACGGATAAAAGTTTTATTCTTGATTTTACAAGTATCGGAACTATTTTCGCATTTGTGCTCGTTTGTGGTGGAGTTTTATTGCTTCCTGCAAAAGAAAAACTGAAAGGCAGATTTCATCTTCCTTATGTAAATGGAAAACTAATTTTTCCTGTTTTATTTATCGGTGGTTTGGTTGGTTTTTATTTCTGGCAACCTGAATTTTTTCAAAATTTAATGAACTGGAGCGATCCTGAAGAAGGAGAATTCAGGATTTCAATCTTCTTTTTTATTATTATCAACCTGATATTGTGCATTTTAACTTTCTGGAAAAATCTATCTTTAATTCCACTAATCGGTCTAAGTTCTTGCTTATACCTTTTAACAGGAATGAGCCATAATAATTGGTTTTGGTTCGGGCTTTGGTTTGCGATAGGATTGGTGATTTATTTCTTTTATGGGTATAGAAATAGTAAACTTAGAAAATCGTAAATTTATTGGAAATTTAAAATAACAATGTCTGACAAAATAAAATCTTTCCGTGAATTCTATCCTTTTTATCTCACGGAACACAGCAAAACGGGAACACGGATCTTCCATTTTATTGGAACGTTTTTAGTGTTTTTCGTGATAGGATATGTCATTTATTCCGGGAAGGAACGATTTCTTTGGTATATACCGATTCTCGGATATGGATTTGCATGGATTTCTCATGCTTTTATTGAAAAGAATAAACCCGCTACCTTCAAATATCCGCTTTGGTCATTAATTTCAGATTTCCGCTTGTTTTTTGAATTGCTGATCGGGAAAGAGAAATTTAAAAACTAGAAAAATAAAAAACCTTCCAGAAAATTCTGAAAGGTTTTTTATTATTTGTCCTTAATTATTTCATAATCTTCACAGGCTTTCTTGTTATTATTTTCACAGGCTTTTTTGTACCAATATTTTGCTTTGCTTATATTTTCTTCTACCAATAATCCTTTATAATATATCCAGCCCAAATTTATCATTGCATCTGAATTACCTTTATTTGCAGCTTTCTCGTACCAAATTCTTGCCTGTTCATAGTCTTGTGGAACATCATTTCCATTAAAAAATATTGTGCCCAAAGAGAACATTGCTTCAGAATTGTCATAATATGTAGCTCTTTCGTACCAATATTTAGCCATTGCATAGTCTTGTGAAACTCCATGTCCAAAATAATACATATGACCCAGTTTTAACATTGCATTATCATTATTTTTATCTATTGCCTTTTCGTACCAGTATTTCGCTTTTTCATAATCTTGTATTGTACCTGTCCCCGTGAAATACATATTCCCTAAATTATACATTGAATTTGATTTGCCATTATTTGCAGATTTTTCGTACCAATATTTTGCTTTTTCGTAATTCTGAGGCACCCCTTTTCCGGTGAAATATTGCCATCCAACGATATCCATAGCATCAAAATCATCGTTTATTGCGGCCATTTCGTACCAATATCTTGCATTTGAATAGTCTTCGTCATTGTAATAAAGTGAACCTAGATTTGTCATTGCAGCAACTATTTCCTTTTCAGCTGCTTTTTTAAACCAATATTTCGCTTTTTCATAATTTTTTTCAACACCAATTCCCATATAATATAAATATCCTAAGGCTAACATATTATGTGGTTTTTCATTTACTTTATAATTTAGAAAAACAAAGGATTTTTTTATAATATTTTCTGGTATTTTAAGTTTTTTCCAAGCAGCTGTATACAATACGCTTGTATAAAGATTTAGATTTTTCTCAGTAAGCTTTTCCGGTGTAATATTTTCATCTTCAATAGCTGTTGAAAAATAGCTAAGGTTGGACAACAATTGTTTTTCATCACCTGAATTAGCAGCTTTTAGTGCGTTTTCCAAAAAACCCGTCATCTGTTCTTGCTGAGCAAAACATAGTAAATTAAAAATAAGAGCAGAAATAATTAATAATCTAGTTTTCATTTTTGCTTTTTTAATACGATTTTTTTAAGTAAAAAGAATTTTGCTCCTTTAGGAGCAAAATTTGTGTAGAAATAAGAATACATCCATAAATCCGTAGATTGGTATCGGAATCTAACAGATGTTCCAAATTTAGCGTTCCTATGGAACGCTGAGCTTCTTCCTAATACGTTTTCTACACAGATAAAACTCCATAGAGTTTTCTTACATTTTACTTTGAATCTCAATATTTTATTTCATATTAACCACTTTGTCTACTACATATTTTGTATTTCCACGCCAAGGAATTATTCCGTGATATTCTTTATAATGTAGGTCGAAATATTTCCCACTGTTATTTTCCAATTGTTTGAAAATCGTTTCGTCTTCGATAGAAAATTCAAATTCATAGCTAGTAAGATTTCCTGTTTTCGGATTTCCTCCAAAACCTTGCTGAATCAATTTCCCTTCATACGTTTTGAAAATATTTCCTTTGTAAACTGCATAATTCAGATAGCCGGATTTCACACCCTCACCAAATACAAAAAAATATTTATACCAAACATATCCTCCTAAAAAAAGAAAAATAGCCGCTAGAACGATCCATACATATTTCATGGCAAAGTGTTTTTAATTTTCAATCAAACTTATGAAATTATTTTTTGGAAATCGCTCTTGAAATCACAATTTTCTGAATTTCAGAAGTTCCTTCATAAATTTGGGTAATTTTTGCATCACGCATCATACGTTCCACATGATATTCCTTCACATATCCATAACCTCCATGAATCTGAACCGCTTCCACAGTAGTATCCATTGCAACCTGAGACGCATATAATTTTGCCATTGCTCCGCTTTCGGAAATATCTTTACCTTCATCTTTTTCGGAAGCAGCTTTATACACTAACATTCTTGCAGCCATAATATTCACATGCATATCAGCAAGTTTGAAAGCAATTGCTTGATGGTTTATAATTTCCGTACCAAATGCTTTTCTGGTTTTCGCATATTTTAGAGCCAATTCATACGCTCCGCTTGCAATTCCCAAAGCTTGTGAAGCAATTCCGATTCTTCCTCCATTTAGAACCGCCATCGCAAAATTAAATCCAAAACCGTCTTCACCAATTCTATTTTCTTTCGGAACTTTCACATTATTGAAAATCAAAGAATGAGTATCGCTTCCTCTGATTCCTAATTTATCTTCCTTAAGGCCAATCTCAAAACCTTCCCAACCTTTTTCAACTATAAATGCATTGATTCCTTTATGCTTTTTTTCCGGATCGGTTTGTGCAATTACTACATAATATTGTGCAGTACCACCATTGGTAATCCAATTTTTGATACCGTTTAAGAGATAATGATCTCCTTTATCTTCAGCTGTTGTTTTTTGGGAAGTAGCATCCGATCCAGCTTCAGGCTCAGAAAGCGCGAAAGCTCCAATTACTTCCCCACTTGCAAGAGGAACAAGATATTTCATTTTTTGTTCTTCACTTGCATATTTTTCAATTCCGGCACAAACCAATGAATTATTAACAGACATGATAACGGCAGCAGAAGCATCTACTTTTGCTATTTCTTCCATCGCCACTACATATGAAACTGCATCCAGACCTGCTCCTCCATATTTGGGATCTACCATCATTCCCAGAAAACCCAATTCTGCCATTTTCTTTACCTGTTCATGTGGAAATTTCTGATCTCTGTCTCTTTCTATAACTCCGGGTAAAAGCTCATTTTGAGCAAAATCTCTTGCAGCTTGCTGAATCATCAACTGCTCTTCTGATAGATTAAAATTCATAATATTCTTAAAGTTGTTGTTCGTAAAAATACAATTTTTGGGAAAATCTTAAAAATATATTTTTTTGGGTAATTTTAAAAAATAAATTATATTTACAATTAAAGATTTTTGAACAATATGACTTTTACAAGACTATTTGATATAGCACATTTTGCGGCAAAAAATTTCCCAAAAGCTGATATGTTTGCCACCAAATATCATGGAGAATGGAAGAAAACTTCCTCTCAGGAATATATTTATTCAGGAAACCAATTTTCGAGAGGACTTCTGAAACTTGGTATAAAACCTGGAGACAAAATTGCGCTGATTACCTCTAACTCCCGTACCGAATGGGCTATATGTGATCTTGGAATTTTACAGATAGGTGCTATTTCCGTTCCTGTCTATCCTACTATCTCATCATCCGATTATGAATTTATTTTTAATAATGCAGAAGTAAAATTTTGCTTTGTTTCGGACAGAGAACTTTATGATAAAGTAATTGAAATTAAAGAAAATATTCCAAGTCTTAAAGGTATTTTCTCTTTTGATTCCATCGAAGGTGTACCAAATTGGAAAGAAATACTGGATGCAGGAGAAGATGACGCTTCACAAACTGAAGTGGAAGATATCTCTGCTTCTATCAATCCCACTGATCTTGCTACGATTATCTATACATCCGGAACAACAGGCAAACCTAAAGGTGTAATGCTAAGCCATGACAATATTGTTTCCAACATCAAGGCTTCCGATGAAAGAATTCCGCTAAAAAATGATTTCGATTTCAAAACTGCAAAAGCATTAAGCTTTTTACCTATTTGTCACATTTTTGAGAGAATGCTTTTTTATCTTTATCAGACTAAAGGTATTTCCATTTATTTTGCAGAAAGTGTAGAGAAAATGGGTGAAAATATAAAAGAAGTAAAACCTCATTATATGACTGTGGTTCCGAGACTTTTGGAAAAAGTATATGATAAAATTTATGATAAAGGTGTTTCATCCGGAGGTTTGAAAGCTAAAATTTTTCTATGGGCTTTAAAAATAAACGAGTCTAAAAAGAAAATCTCCAAACCAAGTGGTCTAAAAGAAATTATTGCAGATAAATTGGTTTTCTCAAAATGGAGAGAAGGTTTGGGTGGCGAATTGACAACCCTGGTTTCCGGTTCTGCTGCTTTATCCGAAAGATTGAACAGAATTTTTCAAAATGCAGGAATTCCAGTTTTGGAAGGTTATGGTCTTACTGAAACTTCTCCTGTAATTTCGGTAAATTCTTTTAATCATCTGAAAGTGGGAACCGTTGGAATTCCTTTAAAAAATGTGAAAGTAAAAATTCAGGAGGATGGAGAAATCACGGTAAAAGGTCCAAATGTTTTCTTAGGCTATTATAAAAATGAAGAAATGACCAAAGAAGCTTTTACAAGTGACGGCTATTTTAAAACCGGTGATATCGGGCATATTGATGAAGAAGGATTTTTGAAAATTACAGATCGTAAAAAAGAAATGTTCAAAACTTCCGGTGGAAAATATGTTGCTCCGCAAATTATTGAAAATTTAGCAAAGGCTTCAAAATTTATAGAACAGATTATGGTAGTTGGTGATGGCGAAAAAATGCCATGCGCAATTGTACAACCAGATTATGCTTTTGCAAAAAACTGGGCAGATCTTCATAAAATAAATATCGGCAGTACTCCAGCAGAAATGTCTCAAAGCAAAGAATTGAAAGACAGAATAGAAAAAGAAATCGAAGAAATAAATAAAGGGCTTGGAAACTGGGAACAAATCAAGAGAATTGAACTTTCTCCGAATGTTTGGTCTATCGAAGGAGGCGAACTTACGCCAACTCTTAAATTAAAAAGAAAAATTATTAAGGACAAATACATTGATCTGTACAACAAAATGTATGGACATTCTTAGAAAATAAGTAATGATTAGTAATGAAAAAAACCGCGAAAAATTTCGCGGTTTTATATTTTCACATAAAAGTGTTTATTAAAATTTAATCACTTCTTTCATTCTTTCATTCTCTTCATTTACCAATTCTTCATCTACCAAGATTTTTCCGGAATGCTCATCAATGATAATTTTCTTTCTTTGAGCAATTTCCATTTGCTTTTGTGGCGGAATAGTGAAAAAAGATCCTTTTGCTGCACCTCTTTCCAAACCTACAACAGCAAGACCATTTATAGAATTAGTTCTGATTCTGGTGTAAGATCCCAAAAGTCTCTCATCAATTTTTTCAGAGAATTCTTTAGATTTTTCCAAAAGATATTCTTCTTCTTTTTGAGTTTCTGCTACTAAACCGTCCAACTCTTCTCTCTTGAATTTCAAATGATTCTTCAGCTCTTCAATTTTTGTATTCAGATCATTAAGTGTTTCGTTTTTATGAGAAATTTTTGCTCCGAATTCTTTAATTCTCTTTTCAGCCAACTGAATTTCAAGTTCTTGGTATTCAATTTCTTTTCCAAGAGTTTCAAATTCTTTATTATTTCTTACGTTGTCTTGTTGAGATTTATATTTTTCGATCAAAGATTTAGAATGATTGATTACTTCATTTTTAGTATTAATTTCATCATTCTGTTCCTTGATTTCCTGTTGAAATTTTTCTGCTCTTTTTTCAAGACCAGCAATTTCTACTTCAAGATCTTCTACTTCTATAGGCAATTCTCCTCTTGTATTACGAATTTC
Organism: Chryseobacterium sp. HNCC26DJ241; assembly: GCF_057180505.1. Taxonomy (NCBI): domain Bacteria; kingdom Pseudomonadati; phylum Bacteroidota; class Flavobacteriia; order Flavobacteriales; family Weeksellaceae; genus Chryseobacterium; species Chryseobacterium sp. HNCC26DJ241. The sequence continues at coordinate 221,083 of NZ_JBXUGL010000001.1, forward strand.
GTCCAATCTGGAATCAATAATCTGAAGATCATAAAGTGCTCTTAGTTTTTCTTCAACAGAGATTTCGTTTGTTTTTTTAGTCATATTTATAAAAAATAATTTACAGGATTGGTATTCTTACTTGATTTTGAGATTGCAAATTTAGGAAAATTTTCCGATAATATTTCAAATAATTGTTGAGTTACAAATTGTTCTGATTCGAAATGACCAATATCACAAATCAGCATTTTGTTTTCGGCCTGAAAAAAATCATGATATTTAACATCTCCTGTAAGATAGACATCGCATTTTGCCGAAATTGCAGCCCGAATTCCACTCGCTCCACTTCCGCCCAAAACTCCTACTCTTTTGATTTTCTTTTCATTAAAAGAAGAATGTCTAATAATTTTCAAATTAAATTTTTCTTTTACAAAATGTAAAAAATCATGCTCATCCATTTCATCTTCCAAATCACCATACATTCCCAAACCTGAATACTGATTTTCATTTTCCAACCGAAAAATCTGATAAGCCACTTCTTCATAAGGATGCGCAGATCTCATGGCTGAAAGAATCTGATTTTGCTTATAATTTTCAAAAATAACAGAAATCATTATTTCATCAGCATTTTCACGAATATTTTGCGTTCCTGAAAATGGCTTGGAACCTTCAATTGGACGGAATGTTCCATTTCCTGAAACACTAAAACTGCATTCATCATAAAACCCAATATTTCCTGCACCTGCTTCAAATAGGGCTTCTTTCACTGTTTCGGAATAATCGTGTGGTACATAAACAGAAAGCTGCTTTAAATTGGAAGATTTTGGCATTAATATTTTTTGATTGTTTAAATTCAATGCTTTGCAAATTCCATGATTTACTCCAAAAACATCGTTATCGAAAGCAGTATGAATGGCATAAATGGCAATTTTATTTTCAATTGCTTTCAAAACGGATCTTTCTACATAATTTTTGCCTGTTATGGATTTTAGTCCGGAAAAAATAATAGGATGAAAAACTACAATAAGATTTAAATTTTTAGTAATTGCTTCCTCTACAACATTTTCCAAAGCATCATGGCAAATCAGGATACCTGAAATATCACGTTCCGGATTACCACATAACAAGCCTACATTATCAAAATCTTCCGCTTGGCTGAGCTTGAAAATTTCATCCATTTTTTTTACTGCCTCCCTTATTTTCATCTGAATTTTAAATTAAAAAATCAAAGTACAAAATAAGGAATTATTTCGAGAACAATCTAAATGCGTAATTAAAAAAGGTGAAAAAGAAAATTACAGCCAAAAAAAGAGGCATCGTTTTATAGAATGCCTCTTTTTATGATTAAAATTTATTTCTAAATTTTATTTTACATCTGATGTACTACCACCTGCTATTTTCACAAGTTCCACATCAAATACTAACCACGCATTTGGAGGAATTACACCACCTGCTCCTCTTTCACCATAACCCATTGCAGGCGGAATCAGTAAAGTAGCAGCTTCACCTTCTTTCAATAATAAAATTCCTTCATCCCATCCTCTAATTACTCTTCCTACTCCGATTGGAATATCAATAGGCTCATTTCTTTTGAAAGAAGAATCGAACTCAGTTCCGTCTACTAATTTTCCAGCGTAATGTACGGATACATTATCACCTGCTTTTGGTGCTTTTCCGCTGGTTGCTTTTGTAATTTTATAATATAAACCTGATTCTGTTTTTTGCATTCCCGCTTTTAAATCCTCAACCATTTTTTCCTGATTAGCTTTGAATTCTTCTTCTTTCTTCTTTTTTTCAGCTTCTTCTTTTGCCAGATATACTTTATTTTTTTCCTGAATTTTATCTTTTCCTTCAGTAAAGATTTTTACAGGATCATAATTTTTATATTCATCTCCTTTGCTGAATATGTTTACTTTTTGCAAAACAACATCCGTTTTTGGCTTATCTTGCGCACCTTTTTCCACATTAGCAATAGCATCAATTACTTCTTGTCCTTTCACTACTGCACCAAAAACAGTATGTCTACCATCTAACCAAGGAGTGGCAACTTCAGTAATAAAAAACTGAGAACCATTTGTATTAGGTCCAGAATTAGCCATTGATAAAATACCTTTTCCTGTGTGTTTCAAATCATTTTTTTCATCATCAAATTTGTAGCCGGGATCTCCCATTCCTGTTCCTTGCGGATCACCTCCTTGAATCATAAAATCTTTGATTACTCTATGAAAAATAGTACCATCATAATAAGGAACGCTTTTCGCTTTAGCCTTATTATCAAGTTTTCCTTCAGCAAGACCAACGAAATTAGCCACTGTTACCGGAGATTTTTCATCTTCAAACTTCACAATCATATTCCCTTTGGAAGTCTGAAGATTTGCGTAAAGCCCATCTTTCAGGCTTTCATAAGTTTCTTTGTCTACGTTCATTTTTTTATAAATTGGGGTACAACTTGTTAAAGAAACAGCTACTGCTGCTATCATTAATTTCTTTATCATTATTTTAAAAATTATACAGTTTTAATCTTTATAATTACAGGCATATCATTTGATATCTTTTTATTATCCCCATAAGTTCCGAAAGCCAAAACAGATGGAATAAGTAAAGTAGCCTCCTGATTTTTTTCCATATATCGTAATGCATCTTCCACAGCTTTCAGTTCCTCAAATTTTCCAAACTGCACATTCTTCATTACTTTCGGTTCATTATAAAGTTTCACTTTATCAAAATCATAAATATCATATTGATAGGATACAAATTCACCGTCTTTCTTTTTATTATTTTTATCTAAATCGGGAATATTAATCCAATAATTCATTTTCATCGGATAAAATTTTTCATCCTGCCCATTGATCCAATCCTGAATCTGAGCACGCTCCATCTCATTAAGGCTCTTTGCCCGATTTTTAGAAACTTCTATGTCTTTCTCACTCAAAATTCCTCCAATAGGAGGATGAACCTGCTGCTTATTGCAGGCTGCCAAAATGAGTGCAACTGAAGCCACAATTATTCTCTTCATAAAAACTTTTGCGAAAATACGCATTTTCAAAATTTTAAAAACAAAAAGTCAGGAAGAAAAATCCTGACTTATATCTAATATCTAAAAAAATTGAATTTTTTATACCGTTTCCAATATATGTTTTTCTACCAAAACTCTCCATCCGAAAGGATCTTCAGCTTTATTGGTTTGGATATCAACCAAGTCTTTTTGAAGAGTGAGAGCATAACTTTCCTCATGCTTCAATTGTGGTAATACATATTTTTTATCCTTATAACCAAGAGATTGGAAAACACTGGTAACAACTGCTGTTCCTACTCCCCAAACTTCTTTCAGTTCATTATTTTCATAAGCATCCAAAACTTTTTTTACAGAAATAGGTTCTATTCTTACTTCTATTCCCCTTCTTTTCGCCAATTGAATAAAGCTGTCTCTGGTAACACCATCAAGGATTTTTTCAGAAGTAGGAGGTGTATAAATAACGTCATTGATTCTTACAAAAACATTCATAGTTCCGCTTTCTTCAAAAAATTCGTGAGTAGCATCATCCGTCCAAATTACTTGTTCATATCCTTCGTCATTTGCCAATTTTGTAGGATAGAAAGAAGCCGCATAATTTCCAGCCGCTTTTGCCGAACCTACTCCTCCACTTGCAGCTCTGGAATAGTAATCGGAAATTTTGACGGAAACAGGTTCAGTATAATAATTTTTAGCAGGAGTCGCAACAATGGCAAACATATATTTATTAGCAATTCTGGCTTTCAGAGCTTCTTCTGTGGCGAAAATTAAAGGTCTGATATACAAAGACATTCCTTCTCCATAAGGAACCCAATCTCTGTCAATATCCATCAATGCTTTTAATCCATCAATAAACATTTCTTCCGTTATCTCAGGTATAGCAAGTCTTTTTGCAGATCTATTGATTCTTTCAAAATTTCTTTCCGGTCTGAAAAGAAATACCTGTCCTTCTTTATCCTTATATGCTTTCATTCCTTCAAAGCACGCTTGTCCGTAGTTCACTCCCATCATTGCTGGTGAAAAAGGAAGCGGACCATAAGGCATCAATCTCACATCTCCCCATTTCCCGTTTTCGTACTCACAAATCACCATGTGATCAATAAAAGTATTTCCGAAAGAGAAATTATTAGGATCAAATGTAGAAATTCTGGGGTTAGAAGATTTTTGAATTATCATTTTTTAAATTTTTATTGATGTTCTACAAATATAATATAATTTTTCAAATAAAGAAATTTTAACTTAAATTTGAAAAAAATAACAATGGAAAGAGAAATAAAAACCACTTCAGACGGAAGTAAAACATTATATATCAGTAACTTAAATGAATCTTACCACTCCCAACATGGAGCCTTAAACGAAGCCAATCATGTATTTATCAAAAATGGAATGAATTTGATAAATCATTGCGAAATTAATATTTTAGAACTTGGTTTTGGCACTGGTCTTAACCTTTTAGTAACATTTAATGAATTTTTAAAAAATGACAAAAATCATATCATTCATTATTTTACTGTCGAAAAATATCCCATTTCTGAAACTGAAATCAAAGAATTAAAATATTTTAATTTGTTCGATAATGAAATTATTGAGGATATTTACTATAAAAGTCATGCAGCAGAATGGAATCAACTCACAGAAATATATCCTAATTTTTATCTAAAAAAAATAAAATCCGATTTTTTTGATCTTAAAAATGAAGAGCTTCCAAAAATTAATCTTGTATATTATGATTGTTTTGGTGCGCGTGTACAGCCTGATCTTTGGGAAAAACCGCTTTTCGAAATCGTTACCGACAAAATGAAAACCGGTGGCTTACTGACTACCTATTCTTCTAAAGGAAGTGTAAGAAGAATATTGCAGGAACTTGGCTTTAAAGTAGAAAAAAAACAAGGACCTTCCGGAAAAAGAGAAATGATAAATGCTATAAAACTGTAAACAAAAATTCGCTATTTTAGCTTTACAAAATATTTTTATGATTGATAAAATTAATATTCGGGTATATGCAGCCGTAGTAAAGGAAAAAAAAGTTCTGGCTCTTTTTGAGGAATATGCCGGTGATCATCTGATGAAACTTCCTGGAGGCGGGTTGGAATTAGGAGAAGGAATTCTGGATTGCTTGCATCGTGAATTCGAAGAAGAACTAAATGTAAAAATCCGAATTATTGAACATCTTTATACTCAGGAAGATTTTTTGGTTTCACGTTTCCGTGAGAACGAACAGCTTCTCAGCATTTACTATCTTGTGGAAATAATAGATGAAAATGAATTTCTGATTCTTGATCCCTGCATCGAAAAAATTGACTGGATCTCTATTGATCAGCCGGAAAATCCATTCCCTCTTCCTATCGACAAAATCGTTTTTGAAAAACTAAAAGAACGATTTTTATGAAAATCAATAATTCAATTCTTTTATAAACTCCGATGGTGTTTTCTTAACATATTTTTTAAAAATCCGATTGAAATAAGAAACGTTATTAAAACCACAACTATAACAACATTCCGAAATACTTTTACCTTGTAGCAATAAGAAGCAAGCCTTATTCACGCGATATTGATTCACAAATTCTGTAAACGTGATCCGTGTGGCTTTCTTAAAAAAATTGCAAAAAGCAGGAAGTGTTAGATTTACCATTTCCGCCATATCATCAATACTTATTTCAGTATCATATTTTTTTTCCACGTATGTAAAAATAGTCTGAAGCCTTTCCTTATTCTTTGAAATAATTGTATAGGGCATCACTTCCTTATTCAGTAATGTATAATCCTTCGTCTCTGAAAGTTGGAAAAGTATTTCCAATAAAAGAAAATATCGTTTAGAATTTTCTGCTGCCAAAATCTGGTAAAATTTAGGCAAGAGATTGTCTTTCACATTTGGATGAAACATTATGCCAAGTTTGGATTGGTCAATCATTTTTTTCAATGCAGACGCTTCTTCCACATCATCCGGAAATTTTATGATTTCTTCCTTGAATTGTAATACAATTTCTTCATGCGGATCAATAGAATTTAATCCGAAACCTGAATGCGGAACATTTGATCCTATCAAAACAAGATCGCCATTGATAAAATTACTTTTATGATAACCAACATGGCGAGTTCCGCTTCCGGAAGTTACACAGATCAATTCTACTTCAGGATGATAATGATATTCCCATCTCAATTCTGAAGTCGGAATATTAATATGCAGAGTACGAAAAGAGCTGTTTTTATCCGGAAAAATATTTTCAAAACTGACTTTCATTGAATTAATATGTTATTTAGCAAATATATACAATTTATGTTAATATAGTTCAAATATTGATTTATTAGGTTAAATTACTGTTAACAGATTGGTTTTATCTTGCACCATAAATTTTAAAACATGAATCTCTTTAGAATTAAACTGGTTTTATTTTTAAACTATTTTGTATTTGCAATCTTACTGAATTCTGTCGGAACCGTAATTTTGAAAGTTCAGCAGAATTTTGATATCACCAAATCTCAGGCGAGCGTCTTGGAAGGTTTTAAAGATTTGCCGATTGCTATCTGCTCTTTCCTTCTTGCGTCTTTTCTTCCAAAAATAGGAATCAGAAATTCTATGCTTATTGCTCTTGCAATTGTAACCTGTTTATGTTTTACAATGCCTTTTGCGAATGAATTTTGGTTTTTCAAAATGCTTTTTGCAGGAGTTGGGATTTCATTTGCATTAATTAAAATTTCCGTTTTTACTTCTATTGGTTTGGTTACTAATTCTGAAAAAGAGCATTCCAGTATTATGGGATTTTTGGAAGGTTTTTTTATGGTAGGAGTTTTGTTCGGAAATTTGCTTTTCAGTTGGTTTATAGACGATAAAATGCCAAAATCCAAATCCTGGCTAACTGTATACTGGATTCTTGGAGCAATGACATTAATTGCATTTCTATTTTTATTATTTACAAAATTGGATGAAAGTGAGGCTAAAAACAATCAGTCCAATTTATTAGGAGATCTTAAAAATAGTGCAAGTTTGTTCAGTTACAAAAAAGTATTATTATTTCTATCTTGTGCTTTTCTTTTTGTTTTGGTAGAACAAAGTTTTCAAACATGGACTCCCACTTTTTATAAAGAAATACTAAAAGTTCCTACAAGTATGGGAGTACAAGCAGGGGCTGTTTTGGCAGGAGCTTTTGCAATAGGAAGATTTCTATCCGGTTTTTTTTCAAGAAAATTTAAATGGATATATGTAGTTTCGTTCTGTATTATTGGTTTTGCTGTAAGCATTCTTTTAGTACTTCCGCTTACTCACAACATCCGTATTTCCGAAAACACCAACTGGTTGAATGCACCTTTAGTTGCATATATTTTTCCATTGATGGGAATCTTTCTTGCACCAGTCTACCCAAGTATCAATTCTGTTATTCTTGCTTCTATTCCTAAATATCTTCACAGTGCAATGTCCGGACTAATTGTGGTATTTTCTGCAATTGGAGGAACAATTGGTTCTATCATTACAGGATTTGTATTTCAGGAATTTAGTGGACAGAATGCATTCTATTTTTCATTATTACCACTCTCATTATTGTTTGTAGCAGTGATATCAATGAATAAAATAAAAATAAACGCAGAAAAATAATGAACGATCAACTTTACATAGAAGATATAAAAGAAATATTTGAAAAAGTTCAGGAGTTAGAGGTTTTTGAAGATCAAAAAACGATGACCGATGTGTTGCCAAAATTTCCGACTGAAGAAATTAATAGAAAATATTCTGAACAAAAAAATTCACCGGATTTTGATATTAAAACCTTTGTTCTAGAAAATTTTGATCTTCCAACAAAAAATAGCTCAAACAAAATATCTTCAGAAAATCTTTCTATAAAAGAACATATCGAAAAACTCTGGAATGAGTTAGAAAGATCTTCTCCAAACAACAAAGGAACTCTTATGGAAATTCCTAAACCGTATGTTGTTCCGGGTGGAAGATTTGATGAGTTCTTTTATTGGGATAGTTTTTACATAATGCTTGGTTTGCAGGTTTCCGGAAGGATAGAAATGATGAAAAATATTGTGGAAAACTGTGCCTATCTTATCCGCAATATCGGATTTGTTCCAAATGCGAACAGAACTTATTTTTTAAGTCGATCACAGCCTCCTTATTTTTCTTTAATGCTTGATTTATTGGTGGATACTACAAATGAGGAAAGTATGTATGCACAATATTTCGACATTCTGGAAAAAGAATATCAATTCTGGATGGAAGGTTCTGAAAGCCTGAAAGAAAATGAACCTTACAAAAGAGTGGTGAAAATCTCAAATGATACGATATTAAACCGCCACTATGATGACTTGAACGAGCCAAGACCGGAAAGCTATTCAATTGATAGAAAAGATTTTGATAATGCTAATTCAAAAGAATTTTACAGACATATTCGTGCTGCATGTGAATCAGGTTGGGATTTTTCCAGCAGATGGTTTTCAGATTTAGAAAATATTGAAAGTATTAGAATTCTGGATTTGGCTACGGTAGATCTCAATTGTCTTTTATGGCACTTAGAAAAAACTCTTTCTAAAGCTGCCGGAATAAAAAATGATAAAGAAAAAGAAACCTATTATCATCTAAAATCCGAAAAAAGAAAAACGGCCATTCTACAATATTTTTGGGATGAAGAATCCGGATTATTCAAGGATTATGATTTTGCTAATCAAAAAAGAACTTCCTCTGAACATATAGGTACATTGTATCCCGTATTTCTTAAAATTTCAGATGAAGAAAAATCTTTAAAGGTTCTTCAAAATATTTCTTCAAAATTTTTGAAAACGGGTGGTATTGTAACGACAACCAAGGATTCTGGTCAGCAATGGGATTATCCTAATGCTTGGGCTCCATATCAATGGATGGGATATGTTTCCGCAAAAAATTATCTGCAAAACGATATCGCAGAAAAAATTGCAAAAAACTGGTGCGAAAATGTAGAAAGGATATACAAAAATACAGGAAAATTGATGGAAAAATATAATGCAATAGATACACAAAGTATTGCAGGAGGGGGAGAATATCCAAATCAGGATGGATTTGGGTGGACCAATGCAGTTTATCTTCAACTTAAAGAAAAGTATTAAACCCTAAATAAACATGTTATGAACAAAAAGTCAATTTTTTTGATGGCAGGAATTGCCACTTTTTACTTTCAGGGCATTTACGCACAGGAAACAAATGCAGCTGATACTTTAAGAACTAATACTGTAGAAGAAGTTGTTGTTACTGGTAGTGCAAATCCGAAGAAAAAAATCGAATCCAGTATTGCTATTACAACCATGAAAGCTGCTGAAATTCAAGAACGTGCACCTCAAAGTACAGCAGATCTATTACAGTATGTTCCCGGATTTGTAGCAGAATCTTCGGGTGGTGAAGTTGGTAACAACTTATTCTCAAGAGGTATTCCTTCTGCTGGTGCTTATGAATATGTACAGATTCAGGAAGATGGATTACCAATTTTTGAAGATGGAGCATTGCAATTTGCTAACATTGATAACTTCCAAAGAATAGATCTTACATTAAAAAATGTAGAAGCTGTAAGAGGAGGTACTGCTGCTGTATTTGCTTCAGGAGCACCTGGAGGTATCATCAACTTTATTTCTAATACCGGACAGAATAAATTTAAAGGTATTTTTAAATTAACTACTGGTACCACTAATATGTTCCGTACCGATTTTAATATGGGAGGTGCTATTATTGAGGATAAATTATTTTTCAATGTTGGTGGTTTTTACAGAATGGATGATGGTGTAAGATGGGCAGATTACAAAGCCAATAAAGGTGGGCAATTTAAAATGAATTTAACGTATAAATTCGATAAAGGTTTTGCCAGAGTTTATTATAAGTACTTGAATGACAGAAATATTTTTTATCAAGCAACACCATTCGTAAAAGATGGGGATAAGATAAAAGGATATCCAGGTTTTGATCCTAACTATGGTACTTTTGCTTCCGCAGAAATGGCTCACATCAGAGTACCACAATATGGAGGCGGTTTTTTTGAAGCAAATTTAGAAGATGGTGTTCATCCTATTTCTCACGCTGTAGGAGCAGAATTCCAATATGAAATTTCAGATAAAGTAAAATTCAGCAATAATTTTAAAGTAACCAGTATTGATGAAAATTACAACGCCATTTTTGCACCTTCTTGGATGGGTGGGATAGTAGATCAATATAATTATTTAATGCATAAAGATAACCAAGGAAACTGGGTAGAAACTTATGCAGGTTTCAATCCTAGTAATTCTACTTTTACATATGTAAATGGAGGAGGAACTTTGGCTTCTGATGTGAAATTAAAAAGAGCAGACCTTTGGTACATCAACAAGCAGATGAGCAATTTTGCTAATAATTTAAATTTTAATATTGATTTAAGCCCTGTAAAATTGAATATTGGACATTATTATTCTGATTTTTCTGATCGTCAATACTGGAATTGGAATTCTTTTTTAGTAACAGCATCTGATAGACCAAAGCTAGTTAATATTCAGAATACTGCTGGAATGAATCATACCTACAATGGTATTTCACAAATCACTTGGTTAGAAAGAGATGCACAATTGAAAGGAAACATCAATGCTGTTTTTGCAAATGCAGATTGGAAAATCAATGATAAATTTACCGCTAATTTAGGAGGTAGATATGATTTCAGCAAATATCAAGGTTTCCGTGATAATGCTGGTGATAATGGAAAATGGCAAAGTTACAATGTAGGAGTTTTAGCTAACAGTACTGCAGATGACGCCACAACTTCTATCAATGCTAATCCTTATACTCATTGGAAATATTTAGTGCATGAATTTTCTTACACTGGTGCTTTAAATTATAAAATCAATAATAAAACAGCAGTATATGTACGTCAATCTCATGGTTTCAGAGCTCCTATCGAAGAAGCTTTTTATACTTATGCCAACGATTTATCTCGCGTAAATCCTACTAAAATTGATCAAACAGAAGTAGGTTTCACGGGTCAGCTAAATCCAAATGTAGCAGTATATGCGACCTTATTTAGAATGAAGCTTAGAGATATTTTCTACGGAGATATTAAAACTGGAGGTAAATCAGAAGCATTAACTTCAGATGTAGAGAATTATGGAATTGAATTTGAATCTCAGATGAAATTCTTTAACAAATTGCATATTAATGTTAATGCTACTTATCAAAATCCTGAGTATACAAAATTTGATGCAAATACCACATTTATTGGAAACGAAGCAAGAAGGATACCTAAATTCTATTTCACCGTTAGACCAGATTTTGATATCACTAAAGATTTTAATGTATACGTAAAACTGGCTCATTTTGGTAAAAAATTCAATGACGAAGGAAATACTTCTACATTACCTAATTTTACAACGATAGATGCAGGAGCTTCATATCAGTGGAAAAATGTAAGATTTGCAATTGATGGAACCAACCTTACTAATACTATAGGTATTACAGAAGGCGAAGATGGATGGGATGCTAAACCAAGCGGAAGCGTTGTTTATGGTAGATCCATATTAGGCGCAATGGCGAGAGCATCTATTACTTTAGACTTTTAATTTCTAAAAAAATAGTTTTTTCATATCAGGATTAATTTTACGAGATCCGCTACAAAAATTTTGTAGCGGATTTTTTTATGAAAATAAATTTTTCAGATTGAATTACTTCTGAACTTTAAAATCCAGATATCCTTCATAAGGCTGAAGATATCCTGCATTCCAATTAGATTGAAGAAGAGATTCTAAATATTCGTCTGTTCTGTTTTTGTGTGGATCATAAGGCTCTTTCAGGCTAATATCTGCCATATTTCCTTTTACATTCCACCAAAAAGCGCTCCATCCACCTCTCAATTCTTTGATGATTTCGTATACCGTTTTTCCGGTTGCACGATTCATTAATTTTGCAAAAACCCTTCCTTCCGTTGTAGTAAGGTCTCGAAGTTGAGATTCATATTGATCGGCTAGAGCATCTTGCTTTTGTTTTACAAATTTTCTTTTTACATCACCATTCAATCCTTGCATATCTTTCTGGATATCTCTGTATTGATCTAATGCTTCCAGAAAAAGCGGGTAAACTCTGTAAAGTTTTTTGTTTATAAAATAATAGTAGTTTCTATCTAGCTCGTTATTGAACTTAGGCTTTTGTAATAGTACCAACTCATCCATTACTACTACTGTTTCACCATTAATATCATAAATTTTTGCTTTCTGCTTTTGATCATAATAATATTTTTGACCAAATTCGTCCGTTTTCAAATCACTTTCGGAATATTGACTTAGTGGTTTTGCGATTATAGAATCTTGCTGTGCAAAAGAAAAGAAACCTAAAAACAAAAAAGGGATATATATAATTTTACTGAAATTCATTATTTTTGACGTCATTATTTCAACTCTATTTTACCTCAAAAACTATTCCTTTTTTATGAAATTTGAAAAGAAATCCTTAAAATTTTTAGAAGAATATCTAAATATCTCATCTCCAACCGGCTACGAACATGAAGGTCAAAAAATATGGATGAATTATATCCAACCTTATGTAGACAAAATCGAAGTCGATAACTACGGAACATGCTACGGAATTATCAATCCTGAAGCTGAATTTAAAGTAGTGATCGAAGCTCACGCTGATGAAATTTCGTGGTATGTTAATTATATTACAGATGATGGTTTGATTTATGTAATCCGAAATGGTGGTTCGGATCAAACTATTGCTCCCTCCAAAGTGGTACACATTCATGGTGAAAAAGGAGTTGTAAAGGGTGTTTTCGGTTGGCCGGCTATTCATACAAGAACCAATCAGAATGAACCAACTCCGAAAATTGAAAATATTTTTATTGATTGTGGTGCAACCTCTAAAAAAGAGGTGGAAGATCTTGGAATTTTTGTAGGGTGCATGATTACCTATCCAGACGAATTTTTTGAAATGAACGACCGTTATTTTGTATGTCGAGCTTTGGATAACAGGATTGGCGGATTTATGATTGCAGAAGTTGCAAGATTATTAAAGGAAAACAAAAAGAAAATTCCTTTCGGATTATATATTACCAATTCTGTGCAGGAAGAAGTCGGGCTTTATGGAGCTGATATGATTGCTGATACCATAAAACCCAATATTGCAATTGTAACAGATGTAACACATGATACTACAACTCCAATGATCGAGAAGAAAAAAGAGGGAGATCAAAAATGTGGAGACGGGCCAGTTGTTTTCTTTGCACCAAGTATCCATCACACAATTCGTGAATTGATTATTGATACGGCAAAATCTAAAAAAATTCCATTTCAAAGAGCAGCAGCAAGCAGAGCTACCGGAACTGATACTGATGCATTTGCACACTCAAATGGAGGTGTTCCGAGTGCATTAATTTCCTTACCTTTGAGATATATGCACACTACTGTAGAAATGGTTTCAAAAGAAGATGTAGGAAATGTAATTAAACTTATTTATGAAACTCTTCTGAAAATAAAACCCGATATGAAACTAAAATATCATTAAAAGAGTAATGAGAAAAGAAGTAAGACTTAAATTACAATTTTAAATTTATGTTATTTATCTTTATTCTTTTCTCTTTATTCTAAAATCTAATATTAAGTATAAAAAGTAAAAATGAAAACAAAAATCATCGCTCCTTCCCTATTATCCGCAGATTTTGGAAACTTGCAACGTGACATTGAAATGCTTAATCATTCACAAGCAGATTGGTTTCATGTGGATGTAATGGATGGACGTTTTGTTCCGAATATTTCGTTCGGATTTCCCGTAATGAAAACCATACAGCAACACGCTAAAAAATTTGTAGATGTCCATTTGATGATTGTAGAGCCGGAGAAATATGTGGATGAATTTATCAATCAGGGAGCAGATCTTGTTTCTGTTCATTATGAAGCATGTACACATCTTCACAGAACTATTAATTTCATTCAGGATAAAGGTGCAAAAGCAGGAGTAGTTCTGAATCCGGCAACTCCGGTTCTTTTGTTGGAAGACATTATTTCTGAAGTAGATCTTGTTTTATTGATGAGCGTAAATCCTGGATTTGGAGGACAAAAATTCATCGAAAATACTTACAAAAAAATTGCAGAAACAAAAGATCTAATCTTATCTAATAATTCTACTGCTTTAATAGAAGTAGATGGTGGTGTAAATTTGGATAATGCATCTAAACTTTTTGAAGCAGGTGCTGATGTTTTAGTAGCCGGAAATGCAGTTTTTGCCAGTGAAAATCCTGAAAGAACAATAGAATTATTAAAAATTTAAAATCAATCTATTAATAAAAAATCCCGGTTAATAATAACCGGAATTTTTTTGAAATATTTTGTTTTAGTTTTGTCTAAATTTTGAACGTAAACTAAACTATCGAGTTCTTATAAATGAATTATTCTGCAAGAACAATTCCTTTATTATTGTTAAATTCAATCACGCCACTTTTGATTGGAAAAGAAAATACGCTTTTAGCCTCATTCTCTTTAGTAAAAAATTTAGCAAATTCACCTGAAATCTGGTTGGTATATAGCTTTACTCTTCCTCCCACCAAAGATGATACAATAGCTACGTGATCTTTCATAATCTGGAAATCTCCGTTTTTCCCGGGAAGTAAAACTGAATCTACTTCACCATCAAAAATTACAGATTCCGGAGTTAAAATTTTTATGTTCATATTTTTTAGCTTTAGGCTTTAAGCTTTAGGCATAAAGCAATATAAATTATGCGTTTTCAGCTAACATTTTTTCTCCAGCTTCGATAGCTTCTTCAATTGTTCCTTTAAGGTTGAATGCTGCTTCTGGATATTGGTCTAGTTCACCATCAATAATCATGTTGAATCCTTTAATAGTATCTTTGATATCAACCAAAGCTCCTTTTAGACCTGTAAATTGTTCTGCTACGTGGAAAGGCTGAGACAAGAATCTCTGAACTTTTCTTGCACGATATACAACCAATTTATCTTCTTCAGAAAGTTCTTCCATACCAAGAATGGCAATAATATCCTGAAGCGCTTTATATCTCTGTAGAATTTCTTTTACTCTTTGTGCAGTATCATAATGATCATTTCCTAAAATTTCAGGAGTAAGGATTCTGGAAGTAGAAGCCAATGGATCTACCGCCGGATAAATTCCTAATGAAGCAATTTTTCTATCCAATACCGTAGTTGCATCCAAGTGAGCAAATGTAGTTGCAGGAGCAGGGTCAGTTAAGTCATCCGCAGGAACATAGATAGCCTGAACAGAAGTAATGGAACCATTTTTTGTAGAAGTAATTCTTTCCTGCATTGCACCCATTTCGGAAGCAAGTGTCGGTTGGTAACCTACTGCAGAAGGCATACGTCCCAAAAGTGCAGAAACCTCAGAACCAGCCTGTGTAAAACGGAAAATATTATCTACGAAGAAAAGTACATCTCTTCCCTGTCCTTGTCCATCTCCATCTCTATAATATTCAGCTAATGTAAGACCGGAAAGTGCAACTCTTGCTCTTGCACCTGGAGGTTCATTCATTTGTCCAAAAACGAAAGCAGCTTTAGACTCTTTCATTAGTTCCGTATCTACTTTGGAAAGATCCCAACCTCCATTTTCCATAGAGTGCATGAAATCATCTCCATATTTAATAATTCCGGATTCCAACATTTCTCTCAAAAGGTCGTTTCCTTCTCTTGTTCTTTCACCAACACCGGCAAAAACAGAAAGACCACCGTGTCCTTTTGCAATATTGTTAATTAATTCCTGAATCAATACCGTTTTTCCTACACCAGCACCACCAAACAATCCGATTTTTCCTCCTTTTGCATACGGCTCAATAAGGTCAATTACTTTAATTCCTGTATATAAAACCTCAGCAGAAGTAGAAAGTTGGTCAAATTTCGGAGCTTCTCTGTGGATTGGCAAACCGCCTTCTTTAGATAAATTTTGAAGTCCATCAATTGCATCTCCTACTACATTGAACAATCTTCCATTTACGCCTTCACCAATCGGCATAGTAATTTGTCTTCCTTGTCCTGAAACTTCCTGACCTCTTTTAAGACCATCAGTAGCGTCCATAGAAATACATCTTACAGTGTCTTCACCGATGTGTTGTTCCACTTCAAGAACTACTTTTTCCCCGTTATCTTTAGTTAATTCAAGAGCATCATAAATTTTTGGAAGCTCCTCTATTTCAGTAAATACAACGTCGATAACCGGACCGATAATTTGTGAAATTTTTCCTTTTATTTGGTTTGCCATTGCTAAATTTTTTCGTGATGCAAATATAATGAATCTTCTTAAATCTGCAACCTGCTTAAAAGAAGATTTTTATCATATTTATTTTAAAGATTTCAAGATTTATTTTTTGAATACAACAGGCAGTATTTCGTTTCTGTTTAAACCGAATTTTCTAATTTCTTCATCCGAAAATTTTTGAGAATAGAAATTGATTTCTGTCTCAAAGCCTACATTTTTCAATCGATCGAAATAATCCATTCCGTACCAACGAACATGATCGTACTGTCCAAAATGTTTCTGACGTTCTTTTGGGTCTTTGATACTAAAATCTTCATACGTTTTTTCGAGCGAATTCTTCATCGGAACCTGAAAAATTCCCCAACCACCTTTTTTCATCACACGGAATAATTCTGACATCGCTTTTCGATCGTCTTCTATATGTTCCAAAACATGATTGCAAAAAACGACATCAAAACTTTCATTTTCAAAAGGCAAATCCAAAATATCCGCTTTCACATCGACAATCGGTGAAAATAGATCGGCAGAAATATAATCCAGATTTTTCATTTTTTTGAATTTCCGAAGAAATTCCTGTTCCGGAGCGATATGGAGAACTTTTAATTTTTTTGTAAAAAAATCGGTTTCGTTTTTTAGATACAACCACATTTGGCGGTGTCTTTCCAAAGAAAGTGTACCGGGAGAAAGTGCATTTTCTCTTTGTTTTCCATAACCGTAAGGAAGAAATTTGCGATACGATCTTCCGTCAATCGGATCCGTAAAATTATTTCCTTTGTAAAATTGGTAAATCAACGGACGAGCCCAAATACTCATTTTAATGAGCAACGGACGCGGAATTTTATTCAATAAAAATTTGGTCGTTTTTTTCAAATCAATTTATTTCAAAAAAATTACCAATCATACTGAAAAGCATCTTCTTCATTGCTTTTAATTCCCAATGCTTCATAAATATATTTAAAAGTGGAAAGCAAAACCGGTTTTCCATTGATAATGGTTACATCATGCTCAAAATGTGCAGACGGTTTTTTGTCCAAAGTAGTAACTGTCCAACCATCATTATGAAATTTTACCTTTTCAGTTCCGAGATTTATCATCGGTTCAATGGCAAGAACGATTCCGTCTTTCAAAACTTTACCACTACCTTTTCTCCCATAATTTGGAACTTGTGGATCTTCATGCATTACTCTTCCCAATCCATGCCCCACCAATTCGCGCACAACTCCATAACCTTCTTTTTCACAATAGGTTTGGATGGCATTAGAAATATCACCTACTCTTTTTCCGCGAATGCATTGTTCAATACCTTTATAAAGAGATTCTTTGGTAATTTTCAGAAGTTTTTTGGTTTCCGGAGCAACTTCTCCCACTTCAAAAGTATAAGCATGATCTCCCACAAAACCATTCATATATGTGCCACAATCTACAGAAATAATGTCGCCGTCTTTCAAAGGTTCATCAGTAGGAAATCCGTGAACAACCTGTTCATTTGGTGACATACATAAAGAATTTGGGAAACCGCCATAACCTAAAAATGCAGGTTCGGCTCCATGATCCTTGATAAAATCGTAAGCAAGTTTATCTAAATATTTAGTAGTGATTCCGGGCTTTATCTCTTTGGCAATCATTCCCAATGTTTTAGAAACCAATTGGGCAGATTCACGCATAAGATAAAGTTCTTCGAGAGATTTTAATTGTATCATTTAATCTTAATTAGGATTTAGGAATTAGAATATAGTTATTAAATATTGCACTATCACAAGCAAACTTTAATTCCTAAATCCTAATTTCTAATTAATTTACCAGAATAATCCTTTTTTCTTTTCTTTTTTGATTTTTGAGTAAGCCAAAACTTCTCCGCCATTTACACGAAATTCTATTTTTTCATTAATGATATTATAGATTTCGCCCCATCCCGGAAAGCCACCTAAATTTCTGTCATCAATAAAAAGATCAGCATCAATTTTTCTGGATTGAGTTTCTGAATCAAAAACTTCCCCTTCAAAACTGGAATTTACAGCATAGAATTCAATTCCGTTTTTTCTACAAAATTCAATAGCTTCATCCAAAGTTTTGCCATGTCTGTAAGTCCATAATATAAGTCTGTAACCTTCAGACTGGAGCTTTTTTAAAGTTTCAAAAGCAAAAGTTTTAGGTTTTCCAATTCCCGGATAAGCGTCATCTACAACAGTTCCGTCAAAATCAATAGCTAGTTTTTTGTTACTTTTTATCATTTGTTCAAAAATTAGATTTTGCAAAGATAATTAATTTGTAAAATAAAAATGACTGAAAATTCATCAGTCATTTATTTTATAGATTAAGATTTCACCCATTTAAAGCTATATGGTAATTCGGGTGTTTGGATTCTGTCTGTAATTTTCTGAAGACGTTCAGGAAGTTTTAGAAGATAATCTCTGGCTCTATCCGCAGAATCATTAAGACCTGTAATTGTCTCGATCTTCCATTCTACCAATAAATCTTTTAAAATATTGATATAATCTTGAGCTGTATATACAGTACAACGTTGAGCTGCATCAGAAAAATGTTGCCAAAGCTCTCCTACTTTCTGGCCAGACTCACGCATAAGATGTGCAGGCATTATAATTTTGCTTTTCATCATTTTTTCGAAGGCCATCATCATTTCAGAAGGATCCATTTCAAAAATTTCTGAAACAAAATTTTTATAGGCTTTTGCATGTCGGGCTTCATCTGCCGCAATCATGCCGCACATTTGAGCCAGCTTTTTATTTCCGCTTTGCTTTGCCATACTTCCTACTCTCCGGTGCGAAATATTAGTAGCCGTTTCCTGAAAACTAGTATATACAAAATTTTTATAAGGATCAGTTCCTGTATCAATATCAAATCCATCATTGATTAAATAATGTGTAGTGATCTCCATTTCACGCATATTCACTCTTCCACAGAGATACAGATATTTCCCCAAAAGATCTCCGTGCCTGTTTTCTTCGGCAGTCCATGCTCTTGTCCATTTTGTCCATCCATTATCTTTTTCTATTTGGTTTACACCATCAATCGACATGATCCAAGATTCGTAAGTGGGAAGTGCTTCTTCTGTAATACAGTCACCAATTAATGTAACAAATAAATCATAAGGCATTTCATGTGCAAACTCCCGAAGCTCATCTATTTCATCCTTGAAATTATCTTTAGAGCTATCAGGAAGAAAATCCGAAGGCTGCCATATTTTTTCGATGGGTGTAAGATAGCTGTTTATAAAACTGTCCATCTTTTTCCCAATAGTGTTCATTACATCTATTTTTGTAAGAAGTTCTTTCATTATAAAATTTAATTGGCAAATGTATGTAAATATTATTTAATGCATAATATTTTTTTGAATTAAAAAAACCGGAACAAAATATTCCGGCAATTTTTTTAATATTATTTAAGAAACAATAACATCTCCTGTCATTTTTTCAGGAATATCAATATCCATTACTTTCAGTATGGAAGGTGCAACATCACCTAATTTTCCGGGTTTCAGACTCCAGGTTTTTTCTTTATCCATTACAATTAACGGAACAAGATTTGTGGAATGTTGCGTATTCGGACTTCCATCAGGATTAATCATTACATCAGAATTCCCATGATCTGCAAGAATGAAAACCGTATATCCGTGATTGTAGCCTGCTGTTGCAACTTGTTCTATACATTTATCTACTGTTTCTGCTGCTTTCACTGCCGCTGAAAAAACTCCGGTGTGTCCTACCATATCTGTATTGGCAAAATTCAGACAAATAAAATCCGAAGTTTCATTTTCAATTTCCGGAAGAATATTTTTTGTAATATCAAAAGCTGACATTTCCGGTTTCAAATCATATGTAGGAACATCTTTCGGACTTGGGCAAAGAATTCTTTTTTCACCTTTGAAAGGTTCTTCTCTTCCTCCGGAAAAGAAAAATGTAACGTGAGGATATTTTTCCGTTTCTGCAACTCTGATCTGTGTTTTTCCATTTCTTTCCAAAACTTCGCCTAAAGTATTATCCAAAACTTCTTCATCAAAAACCACTTTTACATTTTTAAAATCCTTATCATAATTGGTCATTGTAACATAATAAAGATCCAAATGATGCATATCATAATCCGGAAAGTTTTGCTGAGAAAGAACTTCCGTTATTTCTCTTCCTCTGTCTGTCCTGAAATTGAAACAGAAAACTACATCGCCATTTTCAATTTTTGCAGTCGGAAGATTATCTTCTTTTAAACAAACTATTGGTTTGATAAATTCATCTGATACGCTATTATCATACGATTCTTGAATAGATACCAAAATATTATGAGACTGTTCTCCCACTCCTTTCGTTAAAGCATCATAAGCCAATTTTACACGCTCCCATCTTTTATCTCTGTCCATTGCATAATATCTTCCTACAACTGTTGCCAGTTTTCCAACAGTTTCATGCATGTGATCCAATAAATTTTCGATGAAGCCTTTTCCTGAATGAGGATCGCAATCTCTTCCATCTGTAAAAGCATGAACATACACTTTATCCTCAAATCCGAATTCTTTTGCCGCTGTAAGCAAGCCTTTCAAGTGATTGATATGTGAATGTACACCTCCATCTGAACAAAGTCCGATGAAATGTAAGTTTTTATTATTGCTTAATGCATATTCAAAAGCCTGGGTAATTACCTTTTCTTTTCCAAGAGTGGCATTATCTACTGCCATATTCAGTTTTACTAAATTTTGATAAACCACTCTTCCTGCTCCAAGATTCATGTGTCCTACTTCAGAATTTCCCATTTGTCCTATAGGAAGCCCAACTGCAAGACCACTTGCTTCTAATGTGGTGTGTGGAAATTTTTGAAAACATGAATCCATAAATGGTGTATTCGCTTGATCAATTGCTGAAACTTTTGGATCTGCACCCAAACCCCAACCATCTAAAATGGCAAGTATTGCTTTTTTTGACATTCTATATATTATTTGATTGTAAAATTACTTTGCAAATTTACGAAATTGTAAAGTGACAGCCGTCTTCTTATCCAAATTATAGGGCTGAAAATTAAATGTCTTTGATAAAATCTTCATATTCGTAATAAAATTCTTCAAAGCCTTTCATTTTTTTAACGAAAAACTCGAAAATCTCCTGCCAACTGTTTTTATTAAAAACTGAAACTCCATGCTTTTCTACCCAGATTCTGGAAATAATTTTTCCATTTTCCAATTCATAAAACTCTTCTTTATAAAACTCTCCAATGTACTCTTCCAAAATATTTTCTAAAGACCAAATTTTTTCAAAATAAGCATTCCTGAAAAGCTCTTCTTTCATTTCTATATCTAAAGAAACTTCTGCTTTTTTGCTATCTACCAAAAACTTAAATGAAAAATCTTTAATTTTGGTATCATACAAAATCCATTTTCTCGGAAAACTTTTCCCGAAAGCAATCCAGAATTCTTTTTTTAATTGTTGGGCTTCCTGTTTACTGAACATTTTATAATAGGTAAAAAGATAAAAATAAAACTTCTGAAATTCAAATCAAAATAGATGGCTTTCAAAAATAAAAAAAGACTTATAAAGTCCTTACATACAAATTATAAAAACTTTATTATTTTTGTGAAATGCTTTCCAAAAAATCTCAATACGCATTCAAAGCTCTTTCTTATCTTGTGGAAAACAGAGATAAAGGGCCATTATTGATTTCCGATATTTCGGAAATGAAAAAAATTCCGCTGAAATTTTTAGAGAATATACTTCTCCATCTAAAAAAAGCGGATATTCTTGATAGTAAAAAAGGAAAAGGAGGAGGCTATTTTCTGAAACAAAATCCTGAAACCGTTTCTCTTGCAAAAATTATCCGATTAGTGAACGGACCCATTGCTTTATTACCATGTGTAAGCCTTAATTTCTACGAAAAATGTGATAATTGCAATGAAGATCATTGCGGACTTCATGATGTACTTATCGAAGTTCGAGATGCTTCACTTCAAATTCTGGAAAGTAAAACATTATTGGATTTGGCCGATCATTCCTAATAAAGCAAATATTGCAATTGTAAAAATGAATTTTAATTGCTTAAAACTTCAGCCATCAAAATGAATTTTAATTGCTTAAAACTTCAGCCATCAAACTGAATTTTGGAATTTCCACTTCAAAATTTTTCTCGGTAAGTGCATTATTCAAAAGATAAGTACCATCCATATTTCCCACTCCGGAACGCAGAACAACATTAGAAAAATAGCTGAATATTTCTCCCGAGCGAATTTCAGGAGTCAAACCAATAACGCCATCTCCTGAAACTTCAGTAAAACCATAGCCTACATCATAAATCGTCCATCTTCTTTTCAATAGTCTGATTGTTTCTTTTCTTTGATTTTCAATAGTTATATGATAACGAAATACAAAACGGTTTTCTGAGGGATAACTATTTTTAGCATCATATTCTGTTACTACTGTCACCTTTACGGAATCAGTTATTTTGGAAACCATAACTATAGATTTTTATTACGGAAAGATAAATACAAATATCTCGCCTTTTTTATCAAACGTATTAAATTTATGTTAAATAAAAAATCCTGTTTTGTAACAGGATTTTTAAAGTATTAAAGTTCAAGTGCTTTTCTTTCATCTCCACCCATCAAAATTTCTACCGGGTTGTCTATTCCTTCTTTCACTGCTACCAAAAATCCTACTGATTCTCTACCATCAATAATTCGGTGATCGTAAGACATGGCAACATACATCATTGGTCTTATTTCCACTTGTCCGTTGATCGCAACTGGTCTCTGGATAATATTATGCATTCCTAAAATTGCGGATTGTGGCGGATTGATAATTGGTGTAGAAAGCATAGATCCGAAAACTCCTCCATTGGTAATGGTAAAAGTTCCTCCTGTCATTTCATCCACTGTAATTCTTCCATCTCTTACTTTGTCAGCAAGATTTTTAATATTCGCTTCCACTCCTCTGAAAGTCATATTTTCTGCATTTCTCAAAACAGGAACCATCAAACCTTTAGGACCGGAAACAGCAATTGAAATATCACAGAAATCATAATTTATTTTAAAATCTCCATCAATAGAAGCATTTACATCAGGATACATCTGAAGTGCTCTTGTTACTGCTTTTGTAAAGAAAGACATGAATCCAAGACCAATTCCGTGTTTTTGAGCAAATTCATCTTTATATTGCTTTCTAAGTCTGAAAATTTCCGACATATCTACTTCATTGAAAGTAGTGAGCATCGCTGTTTCATTCTTTACAGAAACTAATCTGGCAGATAATTTTCTTCTTAGAACTGAAAGTTTTGTAGTGGTAGTTCCTCTGTTTCCATTAGTAGATGAAATTGCTCCCATTGAAGGCACTCCAGTTGCAGATTGAGCATCTTCTTTGGTAATTCTTCCGTCTCTTCCTGAACCTTGTACTGATGAAGCAGAAATACCTTTTTCATCAAGAATTTTTTTAGCGGCAGGAGAAGGCGTTCCTGTTGCATACGTTGCAGATGCAGCCGGCTTCTCTTCTACTTTTGCTGGTTCTTGTTTTGGAGCTTCTGTTTTCGGAGCTTCTTTAGTTTCCGCTTTTGGAGCTTCGGAAGCACCTTCAGGTTTTGCAGCATCCATATCGATAAGACAAACTACTTGCCCAACCTGCACTACTTCTCCTTCTTCTGCTTTCAGAGTGATTACACCGCTTTGTTCCGCAGGAAGTTCCAATGTTGCTTTATCTGAGTCTACCTCTGCAATTGGCTGGTCTTTTTCCACATAATCGCCGTCTTTTACTAACCACGTTGCAATTTCTACTTCTGTGATCGATTCTCCCGGCGAAGGAACTTTCATTTCTAATATTGCCATTTGTACATTATATTTTTTATTGTTAATTCATATTGGTAAGCAGTTCTTTCGGCATAAACTGGGAAAGAAGCTGAAACTGATTTTTTTCCAAAACTGTAAATTTCCAGTTTTTCAGATCAGTAGAACTGGCAATAGCATTTTTATGAGTATGGATTTCATAAAATTTAGTCTGATCGTTAAACTTCACATTATTCGATCCAAATTCTCTTTGCAAAGCTGCAAACAGTTGATCTTTGGGAAGGTCTTTGCTATTGAATTTCAAATCAATTCTTTGATCGTAATTCAGTTTGACGTACGTTTTATTGCGTGATTTCAGTGTACTGTTTTCAGCTATAAAATTTTCAGGATCGTACGTTTTGAATTCCATTTCTTTTGAGTTGAAAACCTGATTCATCGTTTGCAACATTTGCTCTTTTGAAACAAGTTTTAAGAAATCTTCATTAGCATACACATCCAACGCTTTTTCAAAATTTTTATCCATAATCAGCCGAGTATAGTCCCGAAACTGCATTTCTATATCCTTCGAATAATCTTGGGAAAATCCGAAAAGAGATAAAAACAAAAACAGAGTAATTATGAATTTTTTCATTGGATGATTAGGCTGTTACAGGTCTGCTTACAGGAACATCATTACAATTGAAAACTTTATTGATGATGCCCGTCTGTATTTTTTCAAACATTTTATGATTTCCAGGAGCCGGAGTTCCGCTTGCAATCGGCGCGATTACCTGAATTCCCGTATCTCTGAAATTTCTTAAAATATATGACCAAGCTCCCATATTTTCCGGTTCTTCCTGAGCCCAAATCAAATCTTTTCTCTTATTGTATTTTGCAAAAATTTCGTTTATTTTATCCATCTGAAGTGGATACAATTGCTCAAATCTTACAATTGCAATAGTCTCGTCGTTGTTTTCTTCTTTCTTCACCAGTAAATCGAAATACAATTTTCCTGAGCAAAGTACCAATCTTTCTATTTTTTCAGGATTTGCAGTAGGATCGTCTAAAACAGGCTGGAATTCTCCATTTGCCATATCTTCTAATTTTGAAACTACTTTCGGATGTCTCAATAAAGATTTTGGCGTCATCACTACCAAAGGTTTTCTGAAAGGGAATTTCATCTGTCTTCTCAACAAATGGAAATAATTGGCAGGATTGGTCACATTCGCCACAAAAATATTTTCGTTGGCACAAAGTGTTAAAAATCTTTCCAATCTTGCAGAAGAGTGTTCAGCTCCTTGTCCTTCAGAACCGTGAGGAAGAAGCATTACCATTCCGTTCTGGATTTTCCATTTATCTTCCGCAGCTACCAAATATTGGTCTACAATAATTTGAGCTCCATTGGTAAAATCTCCAAATTGTGCTTCCCAAATAGTTAAAGTATTCGGAGCAGCCATTGCATAGCCATAATCGAATCCTAAAACTCCGTATTCAGAAAGATGGGAGTTGTAAATATCAAAATACTGATTTTCGTTTACATGTTTTAGAGGAACATATTCTTCTTCATTATCTTCCGTTTTGATCACAGCGTGACGATGAGAGAAAGTTCCTCTTTCTACGTCTTCACCGGAAATTCTAATATTTGAACCTTCATTTAATAAAGTTGCATAAGCAAGCAATTCTCCCATTGCCCAATCCAAAGAATTATTTTCTACCATTTTCAGGCGACTTTCAAATAATCTTGTGATCTTGCTAATGAATTTTTTATCGGCAGGAAGTGTAGAAATTTTAACCGCTAATTCTTTTAGCTTTTCCAGATCAAATTTTGTGTCATAAGTATTATAAACACTACCTTTTACAGCAATCGGATAATTTTTCCAGGCTTCTTCCATGAAGATGGCCATTGCATTTTTTTCAATTTCTTTTGAAGCATCAAAATCAATATCCAAAAGTGCTTTAAAATCCGCCTCCATTTTTTTCAAAACCTCATCCGAAACAATGTTTTCCTGAATCAGTTTTTGCTTATAAATTTCTCTCGGATTCGGGTGTTTAGCAATAGTTTTATATAAATTCGGTTGAGTAAATCTTGGTTCATCCCCTTCATTATGCCCATATTTTCTATATCCTAATAGATCTATATAGACATCTTTTCCAAATTTTGCTCTGAATTCTGCAGCAAATCTTATTGCATGAACCACAGCTTCTACATCATCTGCATTTACGTGCATTACAGGAGAATCCGTAACTTTTGCAATATCTGTACAATATAATGAAGAACGCGCATCCAAATAATTAGTAGTAAAAGAAACCTGATTGTTCACCACAATATGAACCGTACCTCCCGTTTTATAGCCGTCTAAAGTCATCATTTGTGCCACTTCGTACACAATTCCTTGTCCGGCAATTGCACCATCTCCATGGATAACAATCGGAAGAACTTTTTTATAATCATGATATTCGTTGTCTACTTTTGCACGGCAAATACCTTCCACCAAAGCAGCAACCGTTTCCAAATGTGAAGGATTCGGAGTAAGGTTGATTTTTACCTTTTCGCCAGAAGCTGTTTCTATAGTTTTTGTAGATCCTAAATGATATTTCACATCACCGGAAAATACATCTTCTTCAAATTCTTTTCCTTCAAATTCTGAGAAGATTTGTTTATAGGATTTTCCGAAAATATTGGTCAAAACATTTAATCTTCCTCTGTGAGCCATTCCCAAAACCACTTCATCCACTCCTAATTGGGAAGATTTTGAAATTAACTGATCCAAAGCCGGAATCAATGACTCTCCACCTTCCAGTGAAAAACGTTTTTGTCCCACAAATTTGGTATGAAGATAATTTTCAAATGCAACTGCCTGATTCAGTTTGTGAAGAATTTCTGTTTTTTCAGCAGCAGAAAGCACAGGATGATTTTCATTGACATGCACCCAGTTTTTGATAAACTGCTTTTCTTCCACATTCTGAATATGATAATACTCTACACCGATAGAATCGCAGTAAATATTCTGAAGATGCTTGAGAATATCTCTCAATGTTGCAGCTCCGGACATTCCCGTTTCTACCGCACAATTGAATTTTTTATCCAAATCTGCATCAGAAAGTCCAAAATTGCTTAAATCCAAAGTTGGAGCATGATGTCTTCTTTCACGAACAGGATTGGTTTTTGTAAATAAATGTCCTCTTTGTCTATACGCTTCAATGAGGTTTACTACTTTAAATTCTTTTTGGATATCTTCAGAAATAGCTCCGTTTGCTACAGAATTCTGAGCGTATTGCGAAACCTTTTCTACTGCGTAATCCTGATCATCGCTATAATTTTCCAGTGCGAAATCGAACCCTTGAAAAAAGGCTTTCCATGATGGTTCTAAAGAATCCGGATATTTTAAATATTGTTGGTATAAATCCTCTATAAGCTGAGAATGTGCTGCATTTAGAAATGAAAATCTATCCATTATATACAGTTTTGACTGTGGTTTTTATTAATAATAGTATGAACTACAAAAGTAAGAATTTTTTGCGATTAAATAAAGTATCCAAAAATAGCTTTTCTTAATGAAAAACCGGAAGTGAAATCTTCATCATCACATCTTTTCCTTCTTGTGGTGCTTCCAAAAAAGTCTGCATCATATCTCCGTTTCGCATATTGTCTTTTTTTGCTTTCTGTAAAAGTTTCTGAATACTGCCTATTCTTTTGGCATAATTTCCTTTATAATAAATGACATAAGTTTGCGAAGCATTCATTGTTCTAAAGCTGAAATTGTTATCCGAAATCCCTTCTCTTTTAGAAAGCGGAATACCGTAGAAATAAGAAACTTCTTTGTCCTTATAATTAGACGGTTCAGTAATAAGAACAGGAAATCCAAATTCGTCATCACTTTTACCTAAGTCTGTCGTTACAAAATTATAAACCTTATTATGATTGATCACAATATTTTTAAAAAGTGCATCTTTCTTATTGGAAGTACTCACATTTACTCCTAAAAGTAAAGCTCCTTCCTGATTTTCCACCATAAGGCTGTCGTATTTTATTTCCGCCATTTCGCTATCTCTTTCCACTTTATTTCCGAGTAAATTTTGGAGGTCTATCATACTTTTGTCAAGGTTATCTACAAAGACATCTTCTGTCCAGAAATTGACTGCACGTTTAAGCAATGGCTGTTTCGGAGTATGTACAAACCATGTGATTCTGGTTTTTTGTGGCGAAATTTGTTTAAATTTTATATTAACTTGAGAAGGATTACTATTTTTACCTTCAAACAACTGATATTTTAAAGTACTGTTCTTATTTTCATAACGAATAATCATTTCTCCACTTCTTCCAGATTTTTCATCAAAAAAACTCATACCACTTCCTTGTCCTTCATAAGGTTGGTAATAATCTACATTTAAAGTTTTGGAACCGGAAAAATAATTGTTCCATCGTGTGAAATTCTGGAGATTATTGAATTGTGGAAAAACTTTTTCTATCGGATAATTGATCTCTTTAACCACTGTGAAACTTTTACTTTCTTCAGCAAAAAAATACATCACAGCAGAATAAATTGCAAATAAAATGGCAACAATGGCAAAAACTATTTTTATCAAGCGCATCTGGCAAAATTATAATAAAAATAAAGAGCAGACAATTAATTTTGAATGCTCTTTATATTTAAAAAAAATAAAAATTTATCCGATCTGTGTTCCTGGTTTGATTACAGCATTTTTCTTTACTACCACAATTCCGTCTTTGATGGAATGGGTATCAAAATCGCCATCAGGAAGGTGTTTTCCACCAATAATACGAACATTATTACCTATACTACAATTCTTATCAAGAATAGCTTTTTCTATATAGCAGTATTTTCCTACTCCTAAATTGGGTGCACCAATCTCATCATTGGCAATAATATCTTTGGTATCCTGATAAAAATCGGCTCCCATAATATAAGAACTCACAATTGTGCTTCCTTTATCAATTCTTGTTCTGTTTCCTATAATGGAGTTTTCTATTTTATCCGCCATCACAATACATCCATCTGCAAAAATTGCCCTGTTTACATAAGAACTTAAAATTTTAGAAGGTGGAAGCATCCTTGCTCTTGTATATACCGGAGATGAACTGAAAAGATTGAATTTCGGGAAATCCTGACACAAATCTAAATTGGCATCAAAAAAGGAATCAATTGTTCCTATATCTGTCCAGTATCCATCATATTGATAGCTTAATGTTTTATATTTTCCGATTCCATTCGGGATAAGTTCACCACCAAAATCGTCACCCGGATCTTCTTCAAACATTTTTTTCAAAACTTCTTTGCTGAATACATAAATTCCCATAGAAGCTAAATATACTTTCCCTTCTGCTTTGCTTTTTTCCGAAGTTTCGGATTTCCAATCATCTAAAAGTTCCGCTTTCGGTTTTTCTATAAATGAGGTGATGTTTCCTGCCTCGTCAGACTTCAAAATTCCAAAACCGGAAGCATCTTTCGCATTTACAGGAATTGTAGCAATGGTAATATCTCCACCGTTTTCACAATGAAAATCGATCATTTTACGAAAATCCATCTGATAAAGTTGATCACCGGAAAGTATAAGAATATACTCATACTCATACTTATCCATATGTTTCATGGATTGGCGAACAGCATCTGCAGTTCCCTGATACCACTGATCGTTTTCCACATTTTGTTCGGCTGCGAGAATATCTACAAAACCTTTGCTGAAAATATCAAAATGATACGAATTTTTGATGTGTGAATTAAGTGAAGCGGAATTAAACTGTGTTAAAACTAAAATTTTATTATATCCTGAATTCAGGCAGTTGGATATTGGGATATCCACTAATCTGTATTTTCCGGCAATGGGAACTGCAGGCTTGGAACGGGAATATGTCAATGGAAAAAGCCTTGTTCCTCTACCACCACCTAATACGATTGAAATGACGTTGGGTTTCATACTCATCTATAATTTTTGTTTGATATTAATTTCTCAAATAAAGATAATATTTTTTTTCTTGTTACCTATTTTTATTTGACTTATTTGTTCTTTTTAATGAAATTTTCAGTCTATCGTATTTTGCTTTAATTCAAACTCAATCATTAAAAATAAAATAACACATTGATATTCAAAAAATTAAAATATTATCAAATTATCTTTTTAGCCTAATAATAAGGATCTTATAAAAATAATATTTTTGGTCGAAAATTTTATTTTTAGCTAAATTTTCCCTGAATAAAATCCAATTAAAACCTTATAAAAACCTTTACTATTTCCTAAAAAAATTCTCCAAAATGCCACAAAATTCCTGAAGGATCATGTACAAAACACTCTTTTCCCCAATGCAATGTTTTAATTGGCGTGAGTTTTACATTTTCGTATTTTTCAGTAAGATCCAAAGCTAACAGTTCTTTCCAATATTCTTCTGTATCTTCTATTTCCACAAAAATCATTGTATTATCTATCCAATCTTTTACATACGCGTTCTGAAGATAAAATCCAAAATTCTCCTTTTTGAATAAAGAAAAATTGTGATCTAAAACCACTTCTTCAAAACCAATATCTTTGTAAAAATTTCGGCTTATTTCAAAATTTTTTGCACCTATAAATGGACGTATGGATTTAATGTTTTGGTTCATTTTATTATTTTTTTTAAATTCTTCCAGCTTTCATAGCTCATTTCGAATTTGATTTCATTTTTTCCATGAATGCCTGTTTCCCTCCATCCGGATTTTCTATAAAATATTTCCGCTCTTGTCTCTGGTGATGTTCCGAGCCACAGATCTTCTTTGGTTTTTTGAAAATACCAGTCTAACATCGTATCATGCAATTGCCTTCCAATTCCCTGATTTTCAAATTCCGGATGCACAAACAAAGCCCAGATATTTTTCTCCTGCAAATCTGCGATGGCAAATCCTACAATTCTATCGTTTATTTCACAAACCCAGCCTTTTCCTCTTTTGGTAATGTATTCTTCACAATCTTTATCGGTGACAAGTTCAGGATTTGATAAAATATTTTCTTTTACAGAATTTCGTACTAACTGAATTTGTGAAATATCATCAATTTTGGCTTCTCGGATTTTCATAATCCGTAAATATATTCAAATTTTCCAATAAAAAAACCTACAAGAAAATCTTATAGGTCATATTATTTTAAAATATAGAAATTTAATTCTATTTCTTGTCCACAACTATTCTGGCCTCTCTATTGGCCAATTCCCAAGCAGTAGAAAAAACAAGTTGAGCTCGCTTTGATAAGAGTGGATAGTCTATTTTCTCAGGATCATCTGTTGGTTTATGATAATCTTCATGAATGCCATCAAAGAAAAATGCTACAGGAATTCCGTGTTTTGCAAAATTATAATGATCGGATCTGTAATACAATCTTTCAGGGTCTTTCGGATCATCATATTTATAATTCAACTCCAGTTTTACCGTACTATTATTTGCATTTTCATTAATCTTTTTTAGTTCTGAACTCAGCATTTCCGATCCGATTACATACACATATTGCTTTCCTCTATTTTCAGCATCGTCTCTTCCGATCATATCAATATTTAAATCTACTACTGTTTTTTCTATCGGGAAAATAGGGTTTTCAGAATACCATTCCGAACCAAAAAGCCCATGTTCTTCACCCGTCACATGCAAAAATAAGATCGACCGTTTTGGTCCGTGACCTGCTTTTTTTGCAGTTTGGAAAGCTTCTGCAATTTCCATTACTCCAACTGTTCCACTTCCATCATCATCTGCACCATTGTATACTACTCCGTTTTTTGTTCCAACATGGTCGTAATGTGCAGAAATTACAATAATCTCATCCGGTTTTTCACTTCCGGGAATAAAGGCAAGAATATTTTCTGAATCCGGAAGTTCTTCGCCCCATCCATTGCTATTCATAAAATCTGCCGGAACTTTCTGAAAATACGAATCCATGGAAGCAGGATGTCCGATTCCCAAATTTTTGTAAAAATTAACGATATATTCTCCTGCTTTTTTTTGTCCGGGACTACCGGTATCTCTTCCCTGCATTTCATCGGAAGCAATGGTGTAAAGATGTTTTTTTAGATCATCAGCTTTAATGGTAGTATACGATTGTTGGAAAGCCTTTCCTCCCAACCCAAGATTTGCAGCACAACTCTGAAGAAGTACAGCTCCAAATGCGACAATGTAGATTTTGTAATGTTTCATATCTTATTTTTGAGATGATTAAACTGGTTTTAAACTATTGGTAGTCCAAAAATGAATTATGTTACTCTTGCCTTGCTTATCATTTTTGAAAAAATCTTAGAATACAAAAAATCCGCTTTACAGAGCGGATTATAAAACCATAGAATGAGAAAAAATTTATTATTAAAACAAAATTCACTAATTACTAATACAGCAGGAAAACTTATCTATAAACAACTATTGCTGGTCTATTAAAAAAGAAACTTAATAAAATAACGCTTTAGAAATTTGACTGTAAATTCTTAAAACTCTATTGAATTTTTATAGGTTCTGCCAATTGGAAGTTTTTTCCCATTTACTTGTATTTCATTGGCAGATTTTATATCAATTTTAGATTTTGAAATAATATAAGATTTATGAATTCTGATAAACAAATTTTTGTCTAACACTTCTTCAATTTTACTTATGGGCATTTTTACTACATGTGTTTCATTTTTTACATGTATTTTGATGTATTCTCTCAGGCTTTCGATATAATAGATGTCTTGTAGAAATATTTTGATTTGCTTTTTGCCAATATGGATATAGATGTAGTCTCTATCTGCAAGTTCCGCAATTGCTTCTTCTGCCTGCATCAGATGTTTGAATCTATCTGTAGATGTTAAAAATCTGCTGTACGGAATTGGCTTTAGAAGATAATCTACAATATCCAATTCATAACCTTCCAAAGCATATTCGTGGTATGCTGTTGTTACAATCACAAATGGTGGATTTTTCAATTTTTTAAGAAAATCAAATCCTTTCAGAACGGGCAAATGCAAGTCCAGAAACATCAAGTCTACATCATAAATATTTAGCAAACTGGATGCGTAAACTGCATCAGAACATTTGCCTACTAACTGTAATTCAGGATCTTTAGAAACAAAATTTTCTATAATTTCTGCGGCAAGAGGTTCATCTTCTACAATAATGCATTTGTATTTTTTGTTTTGATTATTCATGGCTAAAGTTTATTTTCAATATAATTTTATATTTATCATCCGTATCTTCAATGTATAGATTGTGTTCCGGATACAGAATATCCAATTGCCTCATAATATTTTTAAAACCGATTTGGGTAGAGTCTTTTTTGCTAATTTTTTCTTTGGAATTTTCTACTTCAAATTCCAATAACTTGTTTTTCAATACAAGATTAACGTGGATGTAAGAATCATTAAAACTTTCGGAAGCGCCGTGTTTAAAAGCATTTTCGATAAAGTGTAATAAAATAAGTGGCGAGATTTCCTGAAACGGATTATCTATATCACTTTCAAATAAGATTTCCAGTTTTGAATGTCTGATTTTCTGAATATCAATAAAATCATGTATATTTTCTATTTCTTTTTCTAAAGTCACCTTCGTGTTTGCAGAATCATAAATATTGTAACGCATAATCTTGGATAGCTTAAGAATAATTTCCGGAGTATCTTCCGATTTTTTCATGGCAAGTCCGTAAATATTATTAAGAGTATTAAAAAGAAAATGCGGATTGATCTGGCTTTTGAGAAACTTAAGCTCCGTGTCTGATTTTTCTTTAAAAAATTCAGCTATTTTCTTTTGAGATTCATTTTGCTGAATAAATTTTTCAAAACCAAACGCCAAAGCTACTGCAAACGCTACATTCATAATAGAATTCATAATGCCATATTGTGAAAATCTGGAAATGTCTTCTGGAATATGGTAGTAGTAGGGATAGACCCAATCATGGCACAAAACTCTAAAAAGTATCACAAAAAGAACAAAAACGAACAAAACAGCTATAGTCTTGCCAAATTTAGAAGTAAAAAATTTTCCGTCAGCAATTGCCAATATCAAATAAAATGCAGGAATTTCAGCAAACAAAAATGTAAATTCTGAAATGATGGAAAAATATAATATTTTCAGCCAAGAAAACTGCTTGTATAATTCACGCAAAAACATGAATTCCGCATTGATTTCAAATAGAAAATATGCCAGCCAAAAATAAAAATGATATCTGATTTTTTGTGTAAGTTTCAAAATAAAACAAATCTTTAATTAAGAAAATAAACATACAAATTTCTTTACAAAGTTTTCATTTTGCCAATATCAGTCTATCAAAATGATTTTGAAGTCTACAAACTACATGAAAATTACAAATCCTTATAAAGTCCTTTTGGAAAAATAAAAGATAAAAAACAAAAAATCAGAAGAAAATTAAACTCAATACCATTTCTTCCTGCACCTACAACGTACCAACCTTCCGCTCCATGTATCATTAAAATACCGGAAACAAAAATGGCAATATTTAAAATGGAGATAATCTTCAGGTATTTATTCATTATAAGTAAAGGAATGCTTATCAGATGAATTCCTTTTACTAAAAAAGCCAGAGGCAATCCAAAAATTCCAAAGCCTTCCTGCGCCAGATATTCATTTCCAAAAACAATTACATTTCCTGAAATAATAGATGGAACAGAGTGCATCACCATAATCACAGCCAAACCAAAACGAAGTAAGAATGTATTTAGCATCTTTTTTATTTCAAACTTAGGATAACATTTAGATACTTCAATATCAATAAGTATCACTTACTATTTTCCATCTATCATCTACCAGACTAAAATATTTTTTAGCCTAAAAACGGGTAATTACTATGAACAAAAAAAGGTAACCATTAAGCTACCTTTATTTAAAATGCATTTTTAGTCTTTTTTGAAAAATTCAATCAATTGGTCTCCTTCCCGAAATAAGATTATAAAGAATTACAATAATTGCAATAACCAACAAAATATGAATTAAATAACCTGTGCTAATTCCCGGTACAATACCTAACATTCCTAAAAGCCAAACAACAATACAAATGACTGCAACTAACCATAAAATATTTCTCATGATAATAATATTTAAAGTTATCAATTACATCACTGCATATATTATACCTTTATTATCAAGTATATAGACTATTTAATAACTTTATAAAATATGATGAATATTTTGTAAAATCATTGACAAAAATCTACTTTTTGTATAAGTTCAAATAATTTTCCGCCGATTTTTCCCAAGAAAAATCTGCATTCATATTAGCATGAACCAGTTGTTCCATTAAACCTTTACTATGATAAATACTTAGCGCACGATGAATGGCATGAACAGCATCATCAGAACCTGCATTTACAAAATTAATACCTGCTCCTCCTAAAGAAATATCCTGAACTGTATCTCGCAAACCACCAATATAACGAACAACAGGAATAGTACCATAACGCATTGCATACATTTGGTTCAGACCACAAGGTTCTACTCTTGAAGGCATGAGAAGAAAATCTGCGGAAGCATAGATTTTATGGGAAAGATATTCTTTATATCCTAAATCCAGAGCAAAATTTGAAAAACTATGATCCATTTCTTTCAAACGATTTTCGACTCCTTTTTCTCCAGAACCCAAAATCATTATATTGATATTTCCCTGACTTTGCTGGATACTTTTCCAAACAATATCAGGAAGCAGATCAGCTCCTTTTTCTCCGGCAAATCTCCCGATAAACGCAAATAATGGTAAATCAGGATTAAGGCCATATTCTTTACAAAGTTCATTTTTATTTTTCCATTTTCCTTCCAGTACATTTTCCTGATTGTAATGAAAATCAAGAAAATCGTCAGTTTTAGGATTCCATACTTCGGTATCTATTCCGTTTATTATTCCATAGGCTTTTGCATGTTCTTGCCGAACCAAATTCTCCAAACCTTTGAAACTGTAATACAATTCTTCCATATATCCTTCGGAAACCGCATTGAAAGCATGACAACATTTAATCATTGCAGCTAATGGATTGATCCAACCTGCCCAATCCAAAAGTCCCAGATTGGCAGCTCCGTCTATCCATGGAAAATATTCCAGCATTTCCCAACGCATCTGTCCCTGATATTCTCCGTTATGAATGGTTCCGATGGTTTTTACTCCTTTCAAAAATTCAAATTCAGGACTGTGTTCTATTAAAAAGGGAACTAAACCGGTGTGATAATCATGACAATGCAAAACATCAGGACGAATCTTCATCGCCGAAAGCCAATGCAAAACTGCATGCTGAAATGCGAGAAACTGCTGGCTTTCATCCCAATATCCGTAAGGATTTTCCCGATCAAGAAGTCCCGGAATTTTCACTAAAAACAAGTCAAAACCCAAAACTGCCGATCGTTCCTTCATCACCTGAACCTGAAACATCTGATCTTTCTGATGAATAAATCCATCAAAAACAATTTCAAATTTTTGATCATGAATAAAAGGTTTATTATACCAAGGCATTACAACTTTGGCATTAATTCCTTTTATTTTATTCTGATATTTTGGTAATGCTCCTACTACATCTGCCAAACCGCCGACTTTTGCAACAGGATAACATTCCATGCTTAAATGGTAGATCGTCATGCTATACTTTATAATTTAATTTCTGGTTTTGATTATTTTTTTATTCTGAATTCAGTAAAACTCATCATTACTGATTTTTATGTTCTTTGTTTTTATAAATATCATACATCATATCGTAGTTTTTTCCATTGTACAAAAACTCACCGAGAGTATAAAATCCATTTTTTTGATAAAATTTAACCGCCTTATCATTGTCTGCCTGAACTCCACCCCAAAGAATAATTCGGTCTACTTCCAAATTTTCTAAATCCGATAAAATAAAATGAAACATCGTATTTCCCAAATTCTGACTTTGCCATGAATCGGCAACAGAAGGAGCAAAAGTTGCATCTTTTTGGTGATCCAAACTCAAACCGTAAGATTGAAGTCGAAAACTATCATGCTCTAAAAATCCTTTTCGAATAATGGAATATGCCACAAAATCCGATGTTTCCAAATCTTCAGCAATATATCCTAAATGATTTGGGTCATTGTAAAAATCAGCAACAGCATGCCAATCAAAACGATGCGGCTCGAATCTACTTTTTGTTTGATGACTCAACTGATCCAAATAATTGCACAATTTATGATAATCATGATCCGTTAGTCTACGAATTCTTACTTCCTTGTCATGTTTGGTTTTTACGATCATTTTTCACAAAGAAATTATGGATTTTTCTTTTTTACTTCACCGTCAGCTTTTTTTACACGAGAAGTTTTCGGTTTTACTTCTTCTTTCGGTGAAGAAGTAGATTTTTCGGAAATTTTAGGAGCTTTTACTACAGAAGTTTTTTTCTCCGGAGTAGCTTTGGCTTTTTCAACAGGAGTCTTTTTGGGTTTCGGAGTTTCCGTTTTATCGGCTTTTGTAGTTTTTTTACTTGCTGGTTTTAACGGTTTTTCCGCAGTTGTTTTCTCTAAAGAAGCATTTTTTACGGCCTTAGTTTTCGTTTCTTTTGCAGCAATTTCCCCATCAATAGTAGGTTTGGTAATTTCTAAATGCTTTTTAGAAACTTTAGCTTTCTTAATTTTTTTTTGTTTCAAAACAATTCCTGCAAGTGGTGGAAGTTTCAGAACGATATTATTCGGACGGAACATCCATTCATCATCTTCTTCATCTACAATTTCGGCTGCTACTCCACTTCCTCCATATTTTTCATCATCAGAATTTAAAATAACGTCCCAATTGGTACCTTCATCTACTCCAATTTTATAATCGAAAACTCTTGGTGTAAGATTTAGCACCGTCATCGTTACATCATCTTCATGTTTTCCTTTTCTTAAATAGACGTAAATAGAATTCAGTCCGTCATTGGCTTCGATCCATTCAAAACCTTTTGAATTGAACTGGTTTTCGTAAAGCGAAGTCTCCGTCTGATAAAGATGATTCAAATCTTTTACAAATCGCTGCAAACCTTTATGAACCGTATGTTCCAACAAATGCCAATCCAAAGAAGCTCCAAAATACCATTCATTAGTTTGCCCGAATTCATTTCCCATAAATAGCAATTTTGCGCCGGGATGCGTAAACATATAAGTATAAAGTGCACGAAGATTTGCAAATTTTTGCCATTCGTCTCCAGTCATTTTATAGATCATACTTGCTTTTCCATGCACCACTTCGTCATGAGAAAGCGGCATCATATAATTTTCATTATACATATACATGGAAGCAAAAGTGAGCTTATTGTGATGATATTTTCTGTTGATAGGATCTTCTTTAAAATATTTTAATGTATCATGCATCCATCCCATCATCCATTTCATTCCGAAACCAATTCCTCCATCATGAACGGGAGTTGTAAGCATCGGAAAATCCGAACTTTCTTCGGCAATCGTCATTACATCAGGATAATTTTTATATACATTGATATTAAACTCCTGAAGAAAATCTTTCGCTTCAAGATTCACATTTCCTCCAAACATATTCGGTTCCCACTCTCCTTCATTTCGTGCATAATCCAAATATAGCATAGAAGTTACTGCATCCACACGAAGTCCGTCTGCATGATAACGATCCAACCAAAATAATGCATTTGAAATTAAGAATGATTTTACTTCCGGTCTTCCGTAATTGAATAAATGTGAATTCCATTGCGGATGAAATCCTTTTCTCGGATCTTCATGCTCGTAAAGGAAAGTTCCGTCGAAATAATGCAATCCGTTTGCATCTCCCGGAAAATGGGACGGAACCCAGTCCAGAATTACTCCGATATCATTTTTGTGAAGTTCATCAATTAAAAACATCAAATCCTGTGGAGAACCAAATCTCGAATTTGCAGCATAAAATCCCGTAACCTGATATCCCCAACTTGGTTCATAAGGATGTTCCATTACCGGCATGAATTCTACATGAGTGAATTCCATTTCTTTTAAATAAGGAATCAGACGTTCTGCTATTTCCCGATAATTAAAAAACCGTTTTGGATCATCCGTTCCGCGCATCCACGAACCAAGATGCATTTCGTAAACAGAAATAGGAGCTTTAAGATTATTTTTTTTGTGGCGTTCTTTCATCCAGTTTTCATCTGTCCATTCATACCAATTGGTAGAAACTAAAGAAGCTGCCTGTAAATTTTGTTCCCAACTCAAAGCATAAGGATCGCTTTTTTCCAGAAGTTCGCCTTTATAGCTTCGGATGGCATATTTGTACAATGTTCCCCAAGTTAAACCAGGAATAAAGCCTTCCCAGATTCCGGACTGATCCCATCTTGGAAAAAGTTTGTGCGTTTCGGAATGCCATCGGTTAAAATTTCCGATTACCGAAACTTCTGTAGCATTGGGAGCCCAAACTGCAAAGTATACTCCGGACTGACCTTCTTGTTCCATTGAGTGAGAACCAAATTTTTCATAAAGCCTGAAGTGCTTTCCTTCACGAAAAAGATAAACATCTTGTTCTGTAAAACGTGTTGCGGGGCGGACAGAATTCATCAATAAAAAGTTTTTAAAAAATATTTATGCTCTAAAGTTAAATAAAATAACCCTTAATTAAGACTATATTTTTATCTATTAGAAAAGATTTTGTTTAAAAATTTATTTTCTAACTTCAATATTAAAAAATATACTTTTCAGAAACAATTAATTCCATCAATTTAGATAAAAAATCTTGATATGACGATTAGAATTTTTACCTGCCAAAAATATTTTCTAATTTTACCCCTTAAATACAGAAAACAGGGGAATGAGATTTAATCTTTTTACGGATGATTTGGATGCAAGAGATATATACATTACTGGAAATTTCAACTCTTGGAATCCAAAAGACCCAAACTTTAAACTTACAAAAAAAGACAACAACAATTTTTATATTGATATTGCTGATGAACGTCTTGCCGAAAAAATAGAATATAAATTCACAAAAGGAGGTTGGGAAAATGTAGAACTCGACCTACACGGAAATATTACACCTAACCGGAAAACTGAGAAAAAACTAAAGGAAACAAAAGATAAAGTCAAAAAATGGCGTTTGAACTGGGGACCTTTTAAACAGGAGTTTTTCCCGATTGTAGAAGTCATTTCGGAAGAATTTTACATTCCGCAATTGGATCGATACAGAAAAGTTTGGGCTTTGCTTCCTTATGATTATTACACTTCTGAAAAATCTTATCCTGTTTTATATCTTCAGGATGCTCAAAATCTTTTTAACGAAGGTAGCGAATACGGAAATTGGGAAATTGACAAAAAACTTTCGCTTTTAGCTGAATATGGAAGAGGCGATGTTATTGTAATAGCAATCGATCATGGAAAAGAATCCCGAATCAGTGAATATATTTTTGACAACGATACCGTTTCCAAAGGTTCGGAAGGCAAAAAATACATCCGTTTCATTACCGATACTCTAAAACCTTATGTAGATCAAAAATATCGAACAAAGAAGGAACGCGAATTCACCGGAATTGGCGGAAGTTCTTTAGGTGGATTGATTAGTATTTATAGTGGTTTTCTGTATCCTGAAGTCTATTCCAAACTTTTAATTTTTTCGCCGTCACTTTGGGTAGAGCCTCACAATAATTTTCCGATGCTCAGTTTCCGAAAACCTTTCAAAACCAAAGTATATCTTTATGGAGGCGAACTGGAAGGCTCTAAAATGGTAAAACGGATTCATATTTTTGAAGAAAGCCTTCATTTTTGGGAAGAAAAAAATCTTTTCGATTTTGAAATCCGCACCAATATCAATCCGGAAGGAACACACAACGAATTTTATTGGTCTCAGGAATTTCCAAGAGCAATAGAATGGCTATTTTACGACAATACGGAAAATCCTGTAGAAGTTACTCCGAAGCAAAATATGCAATATGAAGCGGATGATTAAAACATCAACCCTTTCAAAATTTGAAACTATGAAAAAGTTTATATAAAATTTAGTTTGTCAGGCTGAGCGAAGTCGAAGCCTCTTTCAAAAACTGTTCACACATTAAAAATCAAAAATGAAACTATCTCTTTCCTCAAAATCTCAAAAAAATTACAATCAGATTTTTTCTTTTTTCACTGAAAAAACATGGAAAAAAGCAAAGAAAAATTACCCGAAAAATACAGAACATTTTTTCTCCGGAAAAAAGAGTGAAACGTTCATTATCATCACTGAAAAATCGGCAAACTATCTGATTGGTTTGGGAAGTGATTTTCAAAATTTTGAAATCCAGAAAGTTGCAAACGATTTTTCACAAAAAAATAAAAAAAACCTCCAATCTGTTTCTACAAAAATTGAGGCTGAAGATTTGGATGAAAACCAATTTCAAGAAGTTATAAAAGGATTGTTTTTAGGAACGTATCAATACCCTTTCCAACCGGAACACCCATTTTGGAATGAAAAATTTGAAATTCATTTTGAAAATTCAGATCAAAAAAAACTGGACGAAATTTCAAAAAATACATTAGCAATTTGCAATGGGCAATTTGCGTGTATGGATTGGCTGAACAAACCGGCAAACTTCAAAAAAACAGATGATGTTTCTGCTTTTTTGAAAGATATTTCCAAAAAATATAAATTCAAATACACTGCATTTGATAGAAAAGAATCCAAAAAATTAGGTTTAGGTGCTTTTCTTTCCGTCAATCAGGGAAGTTCAATGGATTGTGCTTTCACGATTATCGAATATAAATCTTCAGCAAAAAATGCAAAAACAATCGGGCTTGTAGGAAAATGCGTTTTATTCGATACGGGAGGAATTTCTATAAAACCTTCCGATAATATGCATTACATGAAATCGGATATG
This sequence comes from Chryseobacterium sp. HNCC26DJ241, assembly GCF_057180505.1. NCBI lineage: Bacteria > Pseudomonadati > Bacteroidota > Flavobacteriia > Flavobacteriales > Weeksellaceae > Chryseobacterium > Chryseobacterium sp. HNCC26DJ241. Next base: position 262,775 of record NZ_JBXUGL010000001.1, read on the forward strand.
GGAGGTGCAACCGCAGTAATCGGGACATTAATTGCTGCTGCTGAAATGAAACTCCCTGTTAATATAATTGCCATTTTGCCAATTACAGATAATGCAGTTTCCGAAAAATCCTATCTTCCAAGCGATGTTATTACAGCTTACAACGGAAAAACCATTGAAGTTCTGAATACTGATGCAGAAGGAAGAATGACACTTGCAGATGGACTCTCCTATATTTCCAAAAATTACAAGACCGATGTACTTATTGATTTAGCCACATTGACGGGAAGCGCAGTACGAATGTTCGGAGATACTTGCGGAGCTTTATTTTCTAACAATGAAAACCTGAAAAGTTCTTTGATAGAATCTGCTGATAAAACCAATCAAAGATTATGGAATCTTCCGCTTTGGGAAATATGGAAAGAAGATTTCAAATCGGATGTAGCAGATTTTAAAAATATTTCAATGAAACCAATTGGTGATTGCATTATTGCAGCCAAATTTTTAGAACAATTTATTGAAAATCATCCGAACTGGGCACATCTTGATATTGCAGGTGTAGCTTTTGGAAACGTAAATTACGCCAAAGAAAAGGCGGCAACAGGATATGGAGTTCAACTTTTGGTAAATTTCATAGAAAATTTACGCTAAAAATTAGGGTATTAAAAAAATTCTCTGTATAATTGAAAGGAGATTTTCAAATCTGAAGGTTTTTTGAAAAATCAATATTGATTATTTAATAAAAAAAATATTTCTTTTTTGAAAATTCATTAATTCTTTAAAAAAAGTATATGGAGGAGAAAACAATTGTTTGCATTTCTTGTTATTACAAAGGATATGATTTTATGGATGAGATGAAAAAACTCGGAAATAAAATAATCCTTATTACATCAGAAAATTTACGTGAAAAAAACTGGCCTTGGCATGCAATAGACGAAGTTTTTTATATGCCCGAAATTTCGCCTTCTGTCTGGAATTTGGAACACTTGGTTCAGGGATTTTCTCATCTGATGACCACCAGAAAGATTGATGCTATTGTTGCTTTAGATGATTATGATGTAGAAAAAGCGGCTCTCGTTCGGGAAACTTTCAGAATTCCGGGAATGGGACAAACAACACATCGATATTTCCGTGATAAACTGGCAATGCGACAACAGGCAAAAGATACAGGAATCAGCGTTCCCGAATTCACTTCCATATTTAACAACGATGTCGTTCACGAATTTACGCAAAAAGTTCCGGCTCCTTGGGTTTTAAAACCTCGTTCCGAGGCTTCAGCAAGCGGAATCAAAAAACTGAATTCTGCCGAAGAACTTTGGGCTGTTATTGATACATTGGGAGAAGAGCGTCATCTTTTCCTTTTGGAAAGTTTTAAACCGGGAGATGTATATCATGTTGATAGTTTGGTTTACAATAAGGAAATTGTTTTTACCTGTTGTTCAAAATATCTTGCAACACCAATGAAAGTTTCGCATGAAGGCGGTGTTTTCAGAACCAAAACATTGAATCGTTATTCGGAAGAATTCAAATCTTTGAATGAAATCAATACTGCTGTTCTTACAAAATTTGGTTTGGTAAACGGTGCTACTCACAGCGAATTCATAAAAGGAGAAGACGGAAAATATTATTTTCTGGAAACTTCTTCCAGAGTTGGTGGTGCACACATTCCTGATCTAGTGGAAGCTGCAACGGGAATCAATATTTGGAGAGAATGGGCAATTTTAGAAAATGCCCTTTTGAGAAGCCAAAAATATGAAGTAGGCAAACCAACCGGTTTTTTTGCAGGTCTAATTGTAGCTTTGGCAAAAGAACTACATCCTGATACTTCCGAGTTTGAATGCGAGGAAATATATCAGTTTCTTCCAATAGATTACCATATCGGTATTGTTTACAAATCTGACAGTGAAGAAAAAATTCAGGAAAAATTGGATGAAGCTACTGCAAAAATCACCGAAAAAATTCTAAACATTCTTCCTCCGAAGGATAAACCAACCTCATAAAAATAGAAATTAGAAAATAAATTTTAAAAAGTAAAAAATGCCGAGAATAGAGCACACCGATTATTATTCGCACATTTTAGGAATGAGTCTGAAAGTGGAAGTAACCGGACATTATGGATATCCGATTATAATGTTTCCCACTTCGCAAGGTTCTTATACACAAAATCACGATTTTCATCTTAATGACAGCATCAATTGGTTTGTAGATCAGGGAATTGTAAAATTATACAATGTACAGACAATAGATGGCTTAAGTTTTTATGATAAAGGAATTCATCCTCATGACAGAATCCGAAATTATGAATTATGGGTACAATTCATGCATCAGGAATTTATTCCTTATATTCAGAAAGTTCATCAGACACATAGAGTTGCATTAGCCGGAGCAAGTTTTGGTGGTTATCACGCTGCCAACTTAGCATTTCGTTTTCCGGATCTGGTTTCGCATCTTTTTTGTCTTTCCGGTGCATTTTCGATAAGGAATTTTATGGATGGATATTCCGGTGATTATGTTTACTTCAACTGCCCAAGAGAATTCGTAAAAAATGACGAAGCCTGGAAATACAAACACATGCACATTGTTCTAAGTACTTCCGATGAAGACATTTGCTTGGAACCAACTCGTGAAATGGCGGGACTTTTAAATTCCAAAGGAATCAACAATTGGTATGATGAACGAAAATGGATCAACCATGACTGGCCACTTTGGAGAATGGTTTTCCCAATGTTTATTGGTCGCTTTTTTGGGTAAAAGCGATGAAATTTAAATTAAAAAAATAAAATCTTTAAATAATAACTATGGCAAAAAAAGTAGGAATTTTATTCGGTATGGAAGACACATTTCCGTGGGCTTTCATTGATAAAGTAAATGAACTCGGAAACGGCGAGATTGTTGCAGAACCTGTTTCTATTGATAAATTGGAACAAGGAGCAGATTATGGTTATGCTGTAATCATCGACAGAATTTCGCAAGACGTTCCTTTTTACAGAGCATATTTGAAAAATGCTGCATTGAATGGAACTTACGTTATCAACAATCCTTTTTGGTGGAGTGCAGACGAAAAATTTTTTAATAATGCTTTGATGACAAAACTTGGAGTTCCGCTTCCGAAAACAGTTCTGCTTCCTTCACACGAAAGACCGACTAATACTACGGAAACTTCTTTCAGAAATTTGAAATTCCCTCATGATTGGGATTATATTTTCAATTATGTTGGCTTCCCGGCTTATATGAAACCTCATGACGGAGGTGGCTGGAGAAATGTTTACAGAGTTGAAAATCCTGAAGATATGTGGAATAAATTGGGCGAAACGGAACAATTGGTAATGATGGTTCAGGAAGAAATAATTTTTGAAGATTATTATAGAGTATATTGTCTTGGCAAAAAATACGTCCACATTATGCCTTATGAACCAAGAAATCCGCATCATTTAAGATATGCAACCACCCATAAAACAGAAGGTGAAGCAAGAGAAAAACTGTTAAAAGAAATCCATGATTTAACGATCAAAATGAATGAAGCATTGGGTTATGATTTCAATACAGTAGAATTTGCGGTAAGAGATGGAGTTCCTTATGCAATTGATTTTTGCAACCCAGCTCCTGATGCAGACAGAAATTCTGTAGGCGAAGAAAATTTTGCATGGATTGTAGAACATGCTGCAAAATTAGCTGTAGAAAAAGCAAAAGAATATGTTCCGGGAAAACCGAATATTTCATGGGGTAATTTTGTAAAAGATTCCGTTAAGTAAAAATATTCTGGTTTTGATATATCAATAATTGTAAAGAACACAAATATTATGCACACATTCACAATAGGCGTAGAAGAAGAATATCAGATCATTGATGCAGAATCTAGGGATTTGGTTTCGCACGTTTCCAAAATAATCGAAGGCGGAAAAGCAACCTTGAGCGAACACCTCAAACACGAAATGCATGAATCCGTTGTAGAAATGGAAACAGGAATTTGTGAGAATATCCAGCAGGCAAGAGACGAGCTGTATTCCTTGAGAAGAAGACTTATCAAAACTGCTCATGATCAAAATCTGCGTGTTTCCGGAGGCGGAACTCACCCATTTTCCAGATGGCAGGATATGACCATTACAAAACATGATCGTTACGACAAAATTGTGAATGATCTCGGAGACGTAGCAAGGTCAAATCTAATTTTTGGATTACACGTCCATATAGGGATTCCGGATCGTGAAGAAGGAGTAAGAATCCAGAATGTGATGCGGTATTTTCTACCCCACGTTTATACACTTTCTACCAACTCTCCTTTTTGGTTGGGAAGACAAACCGGATTCAAATCCTATCGTCAGGAAGTTTTTGCAAAATTTCCAAGAACGGGAATTCCAAGCTATTTTGCCAGTGTTGCAGAATTTGATGCTTATGTAAATTTGATGATCAAAACCGGAACCATCGACAATGCTAAAAAAATATGGTGGGATTTAAGAGTTCATCCCTTCTATCCTACTATAGAATTCAGAATTTGCGATATGCCTTTACGTGTAGATGAAACCGTTTGTCTTGCTGCAATTATGCAGGCTCTTACTGCAAAAATCTACAAACTTCATCAGCAAAACCTTACATTCCGCCCGTACAGAAGACTTCTTCTGAATGAAAATAAATGGCGTGCTTCCAAAGACGGAATCCATGCACATCTAATTGACTTCGGAAAAGAAGAAAGTGTACCTTATGAAAGTCTTTTGCAAGAACTTCTGGAATTTATAGATGATGTAGTAGATGATTTAGGATGCAGAAAAGAAGTAGAATATGCATGGGAAATTATGAAGCGTGGAACTGGGGCAGACAGACAACTAAAAGTTTTTGAAGAAACCGGAGATTTGAAAAGTGTTGTTGATTATATGATTTCTGAAACAGAATACGGAATTACACATCATTAGAATTTTAAATTCATTTTTATTAATTTTGCACCAGAATTAAATTATATTTAAAAATAATGAAGAAGATAAAACTTGCGCTTTTGGACATGAATAACAATACTGTCAATCAGGGTATGCGCAATATCAGGGAAATTTCTCAGTCTTTCAAGGAAAACTCCGAAGAAGATATAGAAATTGAAATTTTTGATGTACGCTACAAAAATGAAATTCCCAATGTAGCAGATTTTGATATTTTCATTTCATCAGGAGGTCCTGGAAATCCTCATCGCGAAGGTTATGAATGGGAACAAAAATTTGCCGATTTTCTTGATGAAATCTGGACTCACAATAAAAACAACGAAAACAAAAAATATTTGTTTCTGATTTGCCATTCTTTCCAATTGGCAAGTATCCATTGGAAATTGGGAAATATTTGTAAAAGAAAATCCTATTCTTTTGGTGTAATGCCTATTCATAAAACGGAAGAAGGAAAAGAAGATTTCCTTTTCAAAAATCTTCCTGATCCTTTCTATGCAGTAGATTCTAGAGCATATCAATTTATAGAACCAAACGAAGACCGTTTTGAAGAAATGGGTATGAAAATCGTGGCTCTCGAAAAAATTCGTCCACACATTAATCTGGAAAGAGCAGTGATGGCTATTCGTTTTTCCGACGAAATTTTCGGAACACAATTCCATCCGGAAGCTAATCCTGACGGTTTTTTGAAAAATCTGGAAGACGAAAAAAACAAGCAAGCCATGATTGATAATTACGGAATGGAAAAATATCTGGAAACTATCGACAGAATGGATGATCCTGATAAAATTCTTTTAACACAAGCACAAATCCTACCTCGCTTTTTGCAAGATGCTACTGAGCAAATTTTGCAGAAAGAATGCAGTATTTGTTAGATCATTTTAGAAGCTGTTTGAATTATATAATCCTTATTTAAAACCACAAAAGACACAAAAATTTTGTTAAGTTTAAAAACTTTGAAGACAAAAGTTCGCATAAGAAAATCTTTGATTTTCAAAACTTAAATGTTCTTTAATGAGCTTTTTAATAGTTTTAAATTTAACTTAAGTGTATAAAACTTTTGTGCCTTTTGTGGTCTTATTTTTGTCAATTTTAAATCTTTATTGAAACCAATTACCAACTATGATTCCAAAATACAGAGAGCAATTCAACAGTGAGTTTACTCCGGAAAAATATAACGAAGTTCTTGACAAACTTAAAGAAAAAGGCAGAATAAGACCTCTTTTCCGTGTTTCTGAAAGTCCGGTTTTCATGACAAAAGATTTTAAAGAAAAACTGAATGATGCCTGTGAAAGCATTATTACTCAAATTAAAAACATGGGTGATGAAGAACTGCAGAAAGCCATTCCTGAAAACTGTAATGTTCCGAATGATACAAAACAGCCTCATTTTTTCACTATAGATTTTGGAATTTGTGAAAATGAAAAAGGAGAAGTAATTCCGCAACTGATTGAACTTCAAGCATTCCCTACTTTATACGCTTTTCAAAAAGAACTTCAGAACGCTCTTTGCGAAGTGTATCCTTTTATTAATGAACTGAAGCCGGAGATGAATGATGAAGAATATTATCAGGAATTAAAAGAACTTTTAATCGGTGATGAAAATCCTGAAAATGTAATTCTTCTCGAAATATACCCTCACAAGCAGAAAACCAATATTGATTTCTATCTTACCGAAAATAAATTAGGAATCAGACCTGTTTGTCTTACCGAAGTAAAAAAAGACGGCAGAAAACTGTATTACGAAAAAGACGGAAAAAATATTGAAATTAAAAGAATCTACAATCGTGTGATTTTTGATGAACTGGACAATATTCCCGATTTGAAAACCGATTTCGATTTCCGTGAAGATGTGGATGTAAAATGGATAACGCATCCGAATTGGTTTTTCAAGATCTCAAAATTTCTTCTTCCAAAATTAGAGCATACTTATGTTCCGAAAAGTTATTTCCTGAATGAGTTCCCTGAAAATGAAAATCTTTCCGATTTTGTTTTAAAACCTCTATTTTCTTTTGCAGGAAGTGGTGTAAATCTCAATCCAACTCAGGAAGTTATTAATGAAATTTCTGATAAGGAAAATTATATCATGCAGCGAAAAGTTTCTTATGCTCCACTTTTCAAAGATCCGAACGGAGAATTTTCAAAAGCAGAAATTCGATTGCTATATATTTGGAAAGAAGATGAAGACCGTCCAAAACTAATGGAACATTTAGTAAGAATGACAAAAGTGGCAATGGTAAATGTAGATTTCAATAAAAAAGATGCAATCTGGATTGGCGGAACTACCGCTTTTTTTGAGAAATAGATTTACAATTCAAAAGTAATAATTACGAATTACGGCAAAGCAAAATCAACCGTAATTCGTAATTTATTTATACTTTCCTTTCCATTTCTTCTCAAGTTCTTCCTTAATTTTTTTCTCTGTAGAATTATTTCCCGGTTCGTAAAATTTAGTTCCGGAAATTTCGTTTGGCAAAAACTCTAAATCCACAAAATTCCCTTCATGAGAATGGGCATAATCATAATTTTTTCCATAATCCAAATCTTTCATTAGTTTGGTAGGTGCATTCCGCAAATGAAGCGGAACAGCTAGATTTCCTGTTTTTTTTACAAAATCCAATGCTTCATTTATGGCTAAATATGTAGAATTACTCTTTGGTGAAACCGCAAGATAAACCGCACATTCACTCAAAATAATTCTGGCTTCCGGATTTCCGATTACATTTATTGCCTGAAAACAATTATTGGCAATCACCAAAGCATTCGGATTTGCCAAACCGATATCTTCTGCTGCAAGAATCAACATTCTTCGTGCTATAAATTTAATATCTTCGCCACCTGCAATCATTCTGGCTAACCAATAAACAGCACCATTCGGATCACTTCCACGCATGGATTTTATAAAAGCCGAAATAATATCGTAATGCTGCTCTCCATTTTTGTCGTAAAGTGCCATTGTTTCTTGCAAAACACCCATTACATCATCATTGGAAATTTCTTTATTTTTAGAATTTTTGAACTGATTCAGAACCAATTCCACAGAATTAATCAATTTTCTGGCATCACCTCCGGAATATTGGATAAATGCTTCCTTGTCCTTGATTTTAAAATTTGCTCCTTCTTCTTCATTGAATTTCTCTAATGCAATCTCCACAAGTTCTTCTAATTTTTCATAGCTCAACGATTTCAGAACATAAACTTGTGAGCGTGAAAGCAAAGCGGAAACCACCTCAAAACTTGGATTTTCGGTAGTAGCACCAATCAATATGATCCAACCTTTTTCCACGGCATGAAGCAAAGAATCCTGCTGAGATTTATTAAAGCGGTGAATTTCATCAATAAACAAAATCGGAGATTTTCCTGAAAAAAGGTTTTGTTTTTTTGCCTCTTCAATCACATCACGAACGTCTTTTACTCCTGAAGAAACGGCTGAAAGCTTGAAAAATTTTCTACCGGATTTTTCAGAAATAATTTCTGCAAGAGTGGTTTTTCCGGTTCCGGGTGGTCCCCAGAAAATAAGGGAATTCAGAGTATCATTTTCCAGCATTTTACGGATTGTTCCGCTTTTTCCGGTAAGGTGTTCCTGTCCGAGAACTTCATCAAGTGTTTTCGGGCGTAGTTTTTCAGCAAGAGGAATATTAGAGTTCAAAATTTAAAGTTTATTGTTAAAAGTTCTGACATCCGAAAAATAGATACCCGAAATAATTAAAATTTTAAAGCACTTGATTTTAAAGCGAATATCTAAAATCTGAATTTTGCTACTAATTATTTTAAAATGAGGTGTAACATTTTTCAAAATGAGTTACTAACTGATGGGTGAAGCAACAGTATTTCAAACAAATTTACATTAATTTTAAAAAATTTTAGCCTATTTTTGCATTGTTTTGAAACTGACATTCAATAAAATCATTACTTTTCCTCTGGTAGTTTTCATCAAAATTTACCAATGGTTCATTTCGCCCCTACTTCCGAAAAATTGCCGCTACGAACCTACTTGTTCCCATTATATGGTGGAAGCATTGCACGTTCATGGAATTTTTAAAGGATTTTGGCTGGGACTGAAGAGAATCGGAAGATGTCATCCATGGGGCGGAAGCGGATATGATCCTGTCCCTCCAAAACACAATCATTAATTTTAAATTTTTACTAAAAAACATGAATACTATCTTTTTGAAACTTTGGATCATTATTTTATCCTTTTCTGTTCAGAGTTTTATTGCACAGGTTTATCCTGATGGACTTTCCGATGCGACGCTTCAGATAAATTCAGAAAAAATTCCGGTGAAGGTTTTTTCTTCCACTGATTTTTCGACTTTTCGGGATTTTTCTGAAAAAAATCTGAATAACTCATTGGTAATTGTAAATGAAATCAATTTCGAACCGGGAGATGAGGCTAAAAATGAATATAATAAAAATACGATTGCAAAATATCAGAAAGATGGCTATCAATTTTTAGATGAAAACTTCAAACCTTCTGCACCAGAAAATATTTCTACAGTAAAATATTTATTAAAAAGCGATAAAAAAATAACGACTACCGACAAAGTAGATTTGGAAACCGAATATAAAATCTGGGATCCATCAAAAGGCATTAAATTAGGACCAATCACGCTGCATTTTTATAGTCTGATGTTTATTTTTGCTTTCGGATTAGGCTATGTTTTGATGACCAAAATTTTCAAAATTGATAATGTAAACATAAAATATCTTGATCCTCTTTTTACATGGACTTTGATCGGAACCATTCTCGGAGCAAGATTAGGACACGTAATATTTTATCAACCGGAACTTTTCAAGCAGGATTTTTGGAGCGTTTTTCTTCCGATTCAGACAAAACCTGAATTCAAATTCACAGGATTTGCCGGATTGGCAAGTCATGGAGCTACAATCGCACTGATTTTCACCACTCTTTATTATTCCATTAAAATTATTAAGAAAAATCCTTTTTGGGTTTATGACAGATTGGGAATTGTAGTCGCTTTAGGCGGTGCTTTTGTGAGAATGGGAAATTTTTTCAATTCCGAAATCATTGGAAAACCTGTTGCCGAAACATCTCCATTTGCTTTTCTTTTTCCACAAATGAGTGATGAATACGGAGTGACCGTTCCACGTTATCCTACTCAGCTTTTTGAAGCAGCCGGATATTTTCTATTGTTTATTTTGCTTTGGTTTCTTTATAAAAAAACGGATAAAAAATATCAGCAAGGATGGCTTTTCGGATTATTTTTTATCATTCTTTGGGCAATACGTTTTTTTGTAGAATTTTTAAAAGAACCTCAAGGCGACGAATTCATCAGCTTTGCCGGATTGAATACGGGACAAATTCTTTCTATTCCATTCATCATTGCCGGATTTGTCATTATGATCACGTCTAAAAAATTCAGAATTACGCAAGCCGAAAACGAAAAACCAGAATAAAAATAAAACCGGAAATTTCCGGTTTTTTTATTTACTCAATAGATAAAAATGTTGTTATTCTTTTGTTTTCGCAGCATCTCTTTCTATCTGCTTTATATCTTTCAATTTTTCTATAATTTTTGTTACCACTTCCGGTTTTCCTTCTTTTACCGGTACAACTACTTTTGTAGTATCCCAAGTGAAAACAAGATTAGCAGAACGTTCATCAATTGGATCCAGAGCTATTTCGAACCATTCCTGCTTTTCATTCAACTTTTGTACAGGAACTGTAATTTCCAAAACGTTCAGTTTTTCATTATAATCAAAAGCGCCCCATTGTTGGGAATCTTTGTTCAGAATCACTTTCCACTCTTTTTCGGTAGGAATCACAAATAATGCATACGTTCCGGAAGGAACATATTTCCCTCCAAAATTTAAAGACTGACCAAACGAAATTTTAGTACTAGAATTAGCTCCGGCTCTCCAAACTTTTCCATAAGGAACCAAATCTCCGAAAATTTTTCTTCCTTTTACTCTTGGTCTTCCATAATCAATTGAAATTTTCGTTATTGAAAACTGTTGCTCTACTTTTTGTCTCGGACTTGCCGGTGACAAAGCAAATTCCTGAGAATAAGCAAAAACAGAAGCAGATAAAAATACAGTAAATATTAGCTTTTTCATTTGAATAAATTATAGGTTAAAAATTATTGTGGTAATGCTTTCCATTTCTGAAGAACAGCCGTGTAAAAATACATAAACAAAAAACCACAAACCAAAATAATGTAACTCAAATTAAATCCAAGATATTCAATAATATTTTGAGGACAATGAACATTAATTGCTCTATCACAATATTCTTTCTGGTGGATCGATATAATTCCGAAAAGAAGAAAAACAAAAAATACAAATCCGTTCATACTGATATTTACAAAAATAGAAAGCACAAATTTTCGGACACTTTTTATCATAAATACCGGAACAGAAAGTATAACACTACCCACAAATAAAAGCAGATAGGTTATAAAAAACTCTTCGTTACTTCCTACAGATACAGAATACAGAACTGAAATCAAAGTGATAATCAAAGTCAAAATCCCAGCGGAAACAACACTGAATAATAATGATCTCAAACCTGTTATCCTGAAACTAAACACCAACGCAGAAAACAAAAAAGCCAACCATAAATAAATATGAATGTTTTCCGAAACAAAATCGGTATTCTTAATGGTATCCACATTTGCTAAAACCTCTTTCAAATCCTTTGAATAATAATAGTAAGCTGTAAGATTTTCCTTAAAATAATTTTCCGGCGATAGCTGGCTATCTACATCCGGATTAAAATCTTTCACATTTATGGAATCATCTTGTACAGGAGCTGCTGCTTGATAATCAGGATAATTTTCTTCGTAATATCCATTAGGATTATAGCTTTCTTCATTTTGAGCTTTATATTTCATTATGAAATGACGCACTTCAAAATTTTCCGGATGATTCACCATTTTCGCCCATGCTTTTGCATCCAGATTATTTCTTATCTGATACTCTTTTGAAATTTTTAAAAAGTCTGAAAATAGTTTTTCAATTTCTGCAGGATTTTTCCGATTCAAGAGTTCTGTCGTTTCCTTATTAATTCTATAACTTTCTCTTTTATAAACATTGTCCACAATTGATCTCTGCTCATAATTTTCAGTATAGTAGCGATCAATAGTAAAGAAAGATCTGGGTGTTTTATCAATTTGATAAAAGACATTAGAAAAATTATAATAGCTTAAGCCTGTTGTTTTAATGTACGGAGAAACATCTACTACTTCTTTTTTAAAATAATATGTACATAAATTGCCTTTATCATCCCTAAAAACTTCTTCTATTCCGTTGCTTTTCTCCGGTTGCGGAATTTCAAAATCTCTATAACCTTCCTTACTATAAACCGTTTTGGAATAAAGAGAATAAAACTGATAAACTCTATTACTGAAAACAAAATATTTTTTGGTGCGATCTATCTTACTAATATCTCTTTCGCAATATAAATTGTAAAAAACATTGGGATACAGCCTGTTTTCCAAAGTATAATTTTCTAAATCCTGAGACAAGAAAGGTTGTACTCTATTGATAATTTCTACATTTTTCTTCATTGTTTCATCATCATATTTCTGGAAAATAAAAAGCCTGAAACCAAACATATAGGAAAAATAAAATGTGGTACACGCAAAAACAATGACAAAATATTGAAAAAATTGGGAAAAAAGTTTCCATCTTGATGAAGGATAAAAATTCTTGAATGCATTATTCCTGAACATCGTTACCAGCCAAATCACAATCAGTAAAAGTGAAATAATAAGGTGAATGAAAACAATCCCATTTTCGAAATAATCGAAAATAGCATTAGAATAGTGAAGCGAAACAGGATTATAATGAGAAAAATAGCCAACAGTAAAAAAGATAATATGAATAACTAAGCTCACCAGAAGCATCCATACTATTTTTGTATTCCATGTTGTAGGATAGTTTTCCAGAAGGTATTGATTGATTGTATTAATTTTTTTCATTTGTGATCGATTGAAAATTAGTTTACAAAAAATCTTCTCGTAGAAGAAGAAATATTGCGGATATAAATAATTTCGATTTTGGCATTTCCCAAAGCTACCATTATAGTAGAAAAATCGGTTTCAGGAGAAAAATACGCTACATACACTCCTCCATTGAAATTAAGTTTTTCAAGGCTGAAATTTTTGAAAATTTCCAATAAATCTTCTCTTGAATTTGGAGTATCAATTTCAATAATCAAACTATCACTTTCATTATTTTTCAATTCGGAATTGTCTTTGTATTGACCGTTTTTCAGGAAAATTACCTTATCTGAAACTTTTTCTACTTCATACAATTGTTGAGAACTTAAAATCAACGCAATTGGGTGATTCACAGAATTAGCTATTGATTTTAAATCTTCCAAAATGACCTGTTGTGCAAGAACGTCAAGATTTGCTAAAGGCTCATCCAAAAGCAGAATTTCAGGTTTTCGAAGAAGAGTTCGGGCTAGTTCAAAACGCATTTTGTATCCGGAAGAAAGTTCGCTCCATTTCAGATGCTTATAATTCCAAAGACCAAGACGTGCAATCATCATCAGTGTTCGTGTTTCGTTTTCATCAGGATGTATTCCGTAATTGGAAAGTACAAATTTTAGATTATCTTTCAGACTTCCGTACCATTTTGCCGTTCTTTGCGGAATGTAGACCAATTTTGTGCGGAGATCAAATTCATTTTTCGGTTCAATATCGAATGAATAATGAAGCTCACCTTCATTAAAAGAAATTTCTTTTGCTAAAATTCTTAAAAGTGTGGTTTTTCCGTTTCCGTTCTCTCCCACCAATCCGTAAACCTGCCCTTTATTGATTTCCAAAGAAACTGGACCTAAAGAAAACCGATTGCTTCCATAAGATTTCAAAATATTTCTTGCTCTCAACACGGATTTTTCCAGTGATTGTTCTTTCACCGGAATTTTTTCAATTTCCTGAAGAAGATTTTTTGATCTTTCAATAAGCTCATCTGTGTAGGTTGGATATTGCTCTTTCCAGTCGGTTAATGCGATGGTTTTTTTATAGATTTCCATATTTTGGGTATCCATTGCACAATCGAGCAATTTCCGAAAACCAAGAACAGTGTCTTTGTTGTCGAAAAAGTGATATACTTCACTCACACGTTGCTGATGTTTCGTCATTTGGTTTTTAATTATTAATTGTATTGCTTAAAGATAGAAATTTTTGAATCTGATTTCAATAATTCACAAAAAAAGAACGCAAAAATGCATTCTTTTATATTTAATATTCAAAAATTTAAAAATTCTAAATCTTATCTGAATTTAACTGGGTTCCCAAAGCTCTAGTTTATTTCCATCAGCATCCATAATATGAATGAATTTTCCATATTCATAGTTTTGGATTTCGTCTACAATGGTAACACCATTTTCTCTCAATTTTTCTACAAGTGCTTCCATATTCTGAACTCTGTAATTAATCATAAATTCTTTTTTTGAAAGTGCAAAATATTCGCTGCCATCTTTAAAAGGAGACCATTGAAGTTGATTGATCTTATCAGGATTTTCTATATCTCTGGATTCAAAAGTTGAGCCCCATTCATTGACATCAAGTCCTAAGTTTTTAGCATACCATTCTCTGGTTTCTTTTGGATTTTCTGTGAAAAAGAAAATTCCGCCAATTCCGGTTACTTTTGGAGTTTCATCCTCAGTTTTGTGATTTGATGCTTCCATATTGCTTTATTTTTTATTTATAATTCGTAAAAATATAAATATTCAAGTTTCTTTTTTAAATATTTACTTCATTTTGAGTTGTTTAAATTTATCTATATCCAAACAAATTATTCCCCAAATATTCCCATCCAAATCTTCAATTCCTCTCAATATCATAAAATCTTCATTCAAAATTTGCGCGGGTTCTTTCCCGCCAGCTTTTAAGCCATTTTCAATCATTTCATTCACTTTTTCAATGCTTTCTACAGGAAGTGTAAAAGTTGCTGCCAAATTATTTTTTATATCTGCTAAAGGCTTTTTAATCCACGAATTAAAGAATTTTTTGGACTGAAGCATCACATAAATTTGTTCACTCCAAACCATACACTTTTGATTTTCATCTGTAAATAAAGGATTACTTGTAAACCCTAATTGGATATAGAAATTCATTGATTTTTCTAAATCCTCTACCGGAAGATTAATAAAAATTTGTTTCATTTTGACATCCTGATTTATGTTATAAACGAGATTTTTTTACAAAACACTTAAAAATATATTAATCGAAAATTACATCGTTTCCATTTTGAAACTCATGCTTTCAATCACTTTCAAAATTGCTTCTACTGTATCCATCGATGTTAAACAAGGAACACCGTTTTCCACACTCATCCTTCTGATCTGAAAACCGTCTCTTTCTGCTTGTTTTCCTTTTGTCATGGTATTAACTACATATTGTACTTTTCCTTTTTGGATAAGATCAATAAGATTTACACTTTCCTCTCCTATTTTATATCCTATTTTGCAGGGAATTCCTTTTTCAGCAAAGAATTTTGCTGTTCCTTCCGTTGCCCAGATTCTGAAACCTATTTCGTGGAACCTTGCTGCTAAATCTGCTGCTTCCTGCTTATGTTTGTCTGCTACTGTAAATAAGATAGAACCATGCATCGGAACTTTTCTTCCCGCTGCAATCAGTCCTTTGTACAAGGCTTTTTCCAACGTGGTGTCTTTTCCCATCACTTCTCCTGTAGATTTCATTTCGGGACCTAGAGAAATATCCACTTTCGTTAGTTTTGAGAAAGAGAATACCGGAACTTTTACAAATACTCCTTCTTTATCGGGAACTAAACCACTTTCGTAGCCGAGATCTTTTAGTTTTTTTCCTAAAATAGCTTTTGTCGCAAGATTTGCCATCGGAACATTGGTAATTTTGGATAAGAAAGGAACGGTTCTGGATGAGCGTGGATTTACTTCAATTACATACACATTTCCTTCAAACAAAACGTATTGGATATTCATTAATCCTATCACATTCAATCCTTTAGCTAATCTTTTGGTATAGTCTACCAGTGTTTCTATCTGCTTTTGCGAAATATTTTGTGGTGGATAAACTGCAATTGAATCTCCAGAATGAACTCCGGCTCTTTCGATGTGTTCCATAATTCCGGGAATCACTACTGTTTCCCCATCACAGATCGCATCAATTTCCACTTCTTTTCCTACCATATATTTGTCTACCAAAACAGGGTGTTCCGGGCTTGCTTCTACCGCATTTTCCATATAATGAGCCAACTCGGTTTCTGTATAAACAATTTCCATTGCTCTACCTCCCAAAACGTAACTTGGACGTACCAAAACCGGGTAACCAATCTCATTGGCAATTTTTATTGCTTCTTCTTTGGATGTGGAAGTTTTTCCTAAAGGTTGAGGAATTCCCAATTCCTGAAGTGCTTTTTCAAATTTATCCCTGTTTTCTGCTCTGTCTAAATCTTCCAGTGATGTTCCTAAAATCTGAACTCCATGAGCAGCTAATTTATCAGCTAAATTGATGGCTGTTTGTCCGCCAAATTGTACAACAACTCCTTTTGGTTTTTCCAGCTCAATGATGTTCATTACATCTTCTTCCGTCAACGGTTCAAAGTACAATTTATCTGAGATCGAGAAGTCTGTAGAAACTGTTTCAGGGTTATTGTTGATGATAATTGCTTCATACCCCATTTCCTTAATTGCCCAAACTGAGTGAACTGTTGCATAATCAAATTCAACTCCCTGTCCGATTCTGATGGGTCCTGAACCTAAAACAATGATCTTTTCTTTATCCGAAACTACACTTTCATTTTCTTCTTCATACGTTCCGTAGAAGTATGGAGTTTCACTTTCAAATTCTGCGGCGCAAGTGTCTACCATTTTGTAAACCGGCATGACACCGTTTTCTTTTCTGAAATTGAAAACCTCCCGCTCAGTTTTACCCCAAAGATGAGCAATATTTATATCTGCAAAACCTATTTTTTTCGCTTCTCTGATGGTTTCTATCTGCTCAAACTTTGTCAAAGATTCTAACTTTGACAAAGTGCTTTCAAAATCAATTAGTTTTTTTAATTTCCAAATGAAGAATTTATCAATTTTACTCCATTCTACGATCTGTTCCCAATCATAACCTTTTCTTAAAGCATCTCCGATGATGAATAGTCTTTCGTCATCACAAACTCTGATTCTTCTCTCAATTTCCTCTGGTGTAAGAGCTTGAGCCTGTTTAGTTTTTAATCCTAAATGTCTTATTCCTGTTTCTAAGGAACGTATCGCTTTCTGTAATGATTCTTCAAAGTTTCTTCCGATTGCCATGACTTCTCCTGTTGCTTTCATTTGTGTTGAAAGTCTTCTGTCTGCTGTTTCAAATTTATCAAACGGGAATCTTGGGAATTTTGTTACTACATAATCCAGAGCCGGTTCGAAACAAGCGTAAGTCTTTCCTGTAACCGGATTCATGATTTCATCAAGCGTTAATCCTACGGCAATTTTTGCGGCAATTTTTGCGATCGGATACCCAGTTGCTTTTGACGCTAAAGCTGATGAACGGGAAACTCTTGGGTTTACCTCAATTACATAATAATCAAAGGAATTTGGGTCTAAAGCTAACTGTACGTTACATCCTCCTTCAATTCCTAATGCTCTGATAATCTTTAAGGAAGCATTTCTCAGCAACTGATATTCTCTGTCTGAAAGCGTCTGAGATGGTGCTACTACAATTGAGTCTCCTGTGTGAACTCCTACCGGATCTATATTTTCCATGTTACAAACCACAATCGCGTTGTCGTTTGCATCACGCATTACTTCATATTCTATTTCTTTGAAACCTGCAATTGATTTCTCTATTAGACATTGTGTAACAGGACTGTGTTTTAGTCCTAATTCCGCAATTTCCTTCAATTCTGTTTCGTTGGAAGCGATACCTCCTCCTGTTCCACCCATCGTGAAAGCGGGACGAACAATGACAGGATATCCAATTTCATCAGCAAAATTTAATGCTCCTTCTACAGTATTTACGATGTCAGATTCCGGAACGGGTTCGTTTAATTCTCTCATCAGTTCACGGAAAAGATCTCTGTCTTCTGCTCTGTTGATCGCTGAAAGTTTTGTTCCCAAAACCTCAACTTTACATTCTTCAAGAATTCCTGATTTTTCCAATTCTACTGCCATGTTCAGTCCAGTTTGTCCTCCAAGAGTCGGTAAAAGCGCATCAGGACGTTCTTTTCTGATGATATGACTTACAAACTGAAGTGAAATCGGCTCGATATATACTTTATCTGCGATTTCAACATCCGTCATAATGGTTGCAGGATTTGAATTGATCAAAATAACCTTGTAGCCTTCTTCTTTCAGAGAAAGACAAGCCTGCGTTCCTGCGTAATCAAATTCTGCTGCCTGACCAATGATAATGGGACCTGAACCGATTACTAAAATTGTTTTTATGTCTGTACGTTTTGCCATTTTTAATTTTGGATTAAAGAACCAATGACAAAGAGCCAAGATTCTAAACTTTATTTTTACTTTTTACTTGATTTATTTTCCAAACTTTGTCATTCCGAAGAATCCCCTTTTTGAGATTCTTCACTTCGCTACGCTTCGTTCAAAATAACAGGATAAATTTTATTTTACTAACTTTTTAATTAAAATAATCTGTCCCAAATGGTAATATCCATGTTCAATTAAAGCGTTGATGTTTTTAATTTTGGTTCCGTATTTATTTTCAGAAAAATCTTCTTCTAACTCTTCATCAGTCATCTTCTCTACAGTATTTGCAAATCTTTCACAATCATTCATAAATTTTGTGAAAAATTCTCTCCATTCTTCCTCTGATTCGGTAGGAGGAAAATCGAAACTGTATTTATCTCTGATATCTAATGTTCCGCCTTCTAAAACTCTTAGAACACCAGAAATATAATAATGAATATGAAATGATAACATTTCAATTGTATTCAATCCATCAATTTTTTTTGTCAGGATTTCTCTTGGTAGTTCAGAAAGCTGAGCTTTAAAGTTAGTACATACTACCCATTCTCCATTTAAATAGACCTCTCGAAAACGATTGGCTAATTGTGATGAAATATCCATGTTTAATATTTATTTTAGTAATCTTTACGTTTTAACAGGAAAATTATTTTTTAAAATTCTCCATTAGTTCAATAAACTCATCAAATAAATAGTTCGCGTCTTCCGGACCCGGACTTGCTTCCGGATGATACTGAACGGAGAAACAAGGGTGAATTTTGTGTTTCAGGCCTTCGTTGGTTCTGTCGTTCAATGCGATGTGCGTTTCTATTAAATCTGTTTCTTTCAAACTTTCTTGATCTACTGCATATCCGTGGTTTTGAGAAGTGATTGCCACTTTATTTTTTTCTAAATCCAAGACTGGATGATTTCCTCCTCTGTGTCCGAATTTTAGTTTGAACGTTTTTGCACCACAAGCCAAACCAATCAATTGATGTCCTAAACAAATCCCGAAAATTGGGACTTTTCCTAAGATTCCTCTAATCATTTCAAGAGCCTGCTGGTTATCTTCTGGATCACCGGGACCGTTTGACAACATTACTCCGTCCGGATTCATCAACAGAATTTCTTCTGCCGTTACATCTTGAGAAACTACCGTAATATCACAGTTTCTTTGAGATAATTCTCTTATAATTCCTAATTTTGAACCAAAATCCACCAAAACTACTTTCAAACCTCTTCCCGGATTTGCATAAGGCGTTTTTGTAGAAACCATTGCCACTTGGTTTGTAGGAAAATTTGTTGATTTTAATTCTGCAACTACTTCACTTTCGTTTGCATCTTCATTTACAATTTTTCCTTTTACTACTCCATGTTTACGAAGAATTCTTGTCAATCTTCTGGTATCAATTCCTGAAATTCCTGAAAGCCTTTTCTTTTTAAATAACTCATCTAAAGTGATCTGTGTCCGAAAGTTGGAGGGAAAATCACAAAGTTCTTTTACAATAAGACCTTTGATAGCCGGCTCAATACTCTCATAATCATCACGGTTAATACCATAATTTCCAATCAAAGGATAGGTCATACAAACGATTTGTCCGCAATAACTTGGGTCAGAAATCAGTTCCTGATATCCCGTCATTCCGGTATTGAAAACCACTTCTCCTTCGGTTTCCAATTCTGCTCCGAAACCTTCTCCATGAAATACTTCCCCGGATTCCAGTATTAGCTTTTTCTTCATTTCTTTTTATTTAGATTTCTATTTATTTTGTACAATGTCGGCTGTAAAATGTACATTGTACTTTCTACATTTTACTTAAAGGTAAATCCTTTTTCTTCCAAAATATCTTTAATGATTGCCATTCTTGCGAAAACGCCGTTCTGCATTTGTTTAAATATTCTTGATCTTTCGCATTCCACTAAATCAGTATCAATTTCAACACCTCTATTTATGGGAGCCGGATGCATTACAATGGCTTCTTTTTTCATGTTTTTTTCTCTTTCTTTTGTTAAACCATATTTTCTATGGTATTCTGAAGCCGAGAAACTCATTGCGGTATCATGTCTTTCGTGTTGGATTCTTAACAACATTAAAACATCCACTTCTCTTATTAATTCATCTACATTTAAGTATGTTCCGTTGATTAAAGCGCCTTCATCAAACCATTGTTCCGGTTCTGAAAAATAGACTTTAGCGCCTAATCTTCTTAATGCTTCTGCATTGGAATTGGCAACTCGACTGTGTTTTATGTCTCCTACAATTCCAACTTTCAGCCCTTCAAACTTTCCAAATTCCTGAAAAATCGTCATTAAATCTAACATACATTGTGATGGGTGGTTTCCTGTTCCGTCGCCACCGTTAATTATGGGGATTGTAATATTTTTTAATTCATCAAAATATCGGTCTTTTTTATCTCTGATTACAACGAGATTTACACCAAGACTTTCAATAGTTTTTACTGTGTCATAAAGACTTTCTCCTTTGTTTACCGAACTATGGGAAGTATCAAAAGGAATGACCTGCAATCCTAATTTTCTTTGGGCGATATCAAAACTGGTCTTTGTTCTTGTGCTGTCTTCAAAGAAAAGATTAGAACAAAAAACTTCCCCTTCTATTTTGGCTGTTTTTCCGTTTGCAAACTCAAGAGCTTCATTTAAAATTTTATGAATCCTCTCCAAACTCAATTCTTGTATTGTAAACATATTTCAAAATTTTGCAAAAAAAAACGAAGCCTAAATGACTTCGTTTAATAAAAATATCGTTATAATCGGCTCTTTGCCTATTAAAATAGCATCAAGTGGTTTCAATGTTTTCATTGAGTGCAAATATACCATTTATTTTCTGTAATCTAAAAAATTGTTTTTAAATTTAGTTTGAAAACTACTATCTTTAGTTGCAAACAATTTTATATGAAAAGCTATCAAATCAATAGTCTTCCTGAATATTTCAAAGAGTACAAAAAATCAATAAAGAATCCAAAAAAATTCTGGGACAAAATAGCCGATGAAAATTTCGTTTGGTATCAAAGATGGAATAAGGTGGTAAAATACGATATGAGTGAAGCCAAAATAAAATGGTTTAAAAATGCCAAACTCAACATTACCAAAAACTGTCTTGACAGGCATCTTTCTACCAGAGGAAATAAAACGGCTATCATTTGGGAACCTAATGATCCTAAAGAAACTGCCCAACATATTTCTTATCAGGATTTGTACGAACGGGTGAATAAAACTGCTAATATTCTGAAAGAAATGGGAATAAAAAAAGGAGATCGTGTTTGTATTTATCTTCCCATGATTCCGGAGCTTGCGGTTTCTATGCTGGCTTGTGCAAAACTGGGAGCCGTACATTCTGTTATTTTTGCGGGTTTTTCAGCTTCTGCTGTTGCTTCCAGAGTAAATGATTGTGAGGCGAAAATGATTATCACTTCCGACGGAAGTTATCGTGGAAATAAAATTCTGGATTTAAAAAGCATTATTGATGAAGCCTTAGAAAAATGTCCAAGTGTAGAAAAAGTTTTGGTGGTGAAAAGAACTCAAAACGATATCAAAATGCAACCCGAAAGAGATTTTTGGATGGAAGATTTGTACAATAAGGCTTCTCCAGATTTTGTAACACAAATTATGGATGCTGAAGATCCTTTATTTATATTATATACTTCCGGATCAACAGGAAAACCAAAAGGAATGCTTCATACTTGTGCCGGTTATATGGTTTATACAGCCTATACGTTCAAAAATGTTTTCAATTATCAGGAAAATGATATCTATTGGTGTACTGCCGATATTGGCTGGATTACCGGACATTCTTACATTCTTTATGGGCCATTATTGAACGGAGCAACCACTGTACTATTTGAAGGAATTCCTACATATCCTGAACCGGACAGATTTTGGGAAGTGATTGAAAAACATAAAATTACACAATTTTATACTGCTCCAACTGCCATTCGTTCTTTAGCAAAAGAAAGCGTAGATTGGGTAGAAAAGCACGATTTAAGTTCTTTAAAAGTGATTGGTTCTGTTGGTGAACCTATCAATGAAGAAGCTTGGCATTGGTACAACGATCATGTCGGAAAGAAAAAATGCCCGATTGTGGATACTTGGTGGCAAACGGAAACCGGCGGAATTATGATTTCACCCATTCCTTTTGTAACGCCTACAAAACCAACCTACGCTACTCTTCCACTTCCGGGAATACAGCCTGTTCTCATGGATGATAAACGCAACGAAATTACAGGAAATCAGGTTACGGGAAATTTATGCATCCGTTTTCCTTGGCCGGGAATTGCGAGAACTATTTGGGGAGATCATCAACGATATAAAGAAACATATTTCACTGCTTTTCCGGGAAAATATTTTACAGGAGACGGAGCTTTACGAGATGAAGTTGGATATTACAGAATTACGGGTCGGGTTGATGATGTGATTATTGTTTCGGGACATAATCTCGGAACTGCTCCAATTGAAGACAGCATCAATGAACATCCTGCTGTTGCAGAATCTGCCATTGTTGGCTATCCTCACGATATTAAAGGAAATGCTTTATATGGTTTTGTAATTTTAAAAGAAACAGGTGAAAGCCGAGATAAAGAAAATGTGAGAAAGGAAATCAATCAATTAATTTCTGATCAAATTGGTCCAATTGCAAAATTGGATAAAATACAATTCGTTTCCGGGTTGCCAAAAACACGTTCAGGAAAAATCATGCGTAGAATTTTACGAAAAATCGCTGAAGGAGATTTCAGTAATTTCGGAGATATTTCCACTTTATTGAATCCCGAAATTGTAGAAGAAATTAAAAATGAAAAAATTTAGATTTTAGATTATATTTTTATGAAGAGACCGTCTCAAAAGTATCATTCAGAAGGTAATGAAATGAAGTGAAGAATCTGTTTTATTGATTTACAAAAGATTTCTCCTTCGTCGAAATGACAAAATCCTAAGTTTTATGACTTTTGAGACAGTCTATTTTTGTAAATTTTTTCTACTCCAAAGGAGAATACACTTTCTTTTGATAATGAAGATGCAACCTATAAAATTTTCAATGATAAAATAGAAGTCAATTTTAGAGGAAAAAAGACCATTCTTTCTGCTGAACTCAATAGTAAAAAAGGAAATATTTCTGATATCTATCAAAATTTTAAAGAAGAAGGTGTAGAAAATATGGAAATCATTGATTGATTTTTGAATTTATATCTATCTGTTTTTTTAACAAAACTTTATCATTCTAAATACCGCTTTTGCATTAATCTTGATGGGACTTAAAAAATCACAAAATTAAAAAACCATGTCCAACATTATTGCCGGCTATTTTGCCAAAGAAAACGACTACAAAACTCTTGAAAGAGATTTGGAAAGTGCAGGTTTTACAGATTCTGATTATGTTGTATTTTTGGACGACAATACAGATAACTATCTTACCAGCGTAAAAGTAAAAGACAATGTAGAAATGCATACAGCTAAAGAGATATTTGCAGAAAACAGTGTACGCAAAACCTATTATTTCCAAAATCTTACGAATGACATTACATATAATGAATTGAAAACCCTAATACACGAAAGATCCAGAGCTGAAATTATTACTTCTCCGGAAGTCCATGTCAAATCTCCTTCTGATGGAATGGACTCTCAGGTTGGTTTCGGTGAAAAAAAGGAATAATTTTTCATTATAAAAAATAAAGACCGTTTCTGTATAGACGGTCTTTTTATATTTTTATCATACAAAAAATTTGTATAATTAAAATATTTTTCTTAATATTATTAAGAAATTAATAATTAAAAACATATGTAATGAAAACAACCAATGTTATTGGCTTATTTGTGAACAGCCAAAAAGCCAATAAAATTTCAAACAGTCTTCAAATTGCCGGTATTCAATCACAAGACTTTTCCTCACAGATTATTGATGAAAATGTAATTGCTGTTAATGTTGCAATAAAAGACCATTATGAACTACAGATGGTGAATAATATTTTTGATTTTTACAAAGCTTCAAAAATTTACGAAACAGACCATCCTATAGATAACTCTGACCTTAAAAATTTTATCCATGCCCATTCCAGAGCAGAAGTGCATGAGTCTCCTTTAATAAGACACAGAACTCCTCACGAAGGAATTAGTTCTGAAGTAAATTTCGGAGGGCATTAATTAAAAAATTTTAACCGGAGAAATCTCCGGTTTTTTTATGAAAAATTTTTATATTTACTCGCAAAACTCCTATTTATGAAGTATTCGCGCATTTTTGCATTTTTTGCGGTAGCTTTTTCTGCATTATTTTTTTCTCAGCAGAAAACCTATTGCAATCCTATTAACATAGATTATGGTTATACTCCTTTCGAGGTATTTTCAAAACAGGGAAAACATCGTGCTACAGCCGATCCTGTGATTGTCAATTTTCAGAAAAAATTATTTCTTTTCTCCACCAATCAGGAAGGTTACTGGTATAGTGATGATATGTTGAAATGGAATTTTGTTCACCGAAAATTTTTAAGGGACAATAAATATATCCATGATCTTAATGCTCCTGCAGTTTGGGCAATGAAGGATACATTGTATGTTTTCGGTTCCACTTGGGAACAAGATTTTCCAATTTGGAAATCTACAAATCCTACCAAAGACGATTGGAAAATTGCAGTAGATACACTGAAAGTCGGAGCTTGGGATCCCGCATTTCATTATGATGAAGATAAAAATAAATTGTATTTATATTGGGGTTCCAGCAATGATTGGCCGCTTTTAGGAACAGAAGTAAAAGTAAAAACTTTGCAATCCGAAGGTTTTGTAAAACCTGTTATCCGATTAAAACCTGAAGATCATGGCTGGGAAAGATTCGGGGAATATAATGACAATGTTTTCTTGCAACCTTTTGTAGAAGGAGCTTGGATGACGAAACATAACGATAAATATTATCTTCAATATGGAGCTCCGGCTACCGAATTTAGTGGATATTCTGATGGAGTTTATGTTTCTAAAAATCCTTTGGAAGGTTTTGAATACCAACAGCATAATCCTTTTTCTTATAAACCGGGAGGTTTTGCAAGAGGAGCCGGACATGGTGCTACTTTTCAGGATAATTATGGAAACTGGTGGCACATTTCAACCATTTTTGTTTCAGTAAAAAATAATTTTGAAAGACGTTTAGGAATTTGGCCTACCGGTTTTGACAAAGATGATGTCATGTACTGCAATACAGCGTATGGAGATTATCCTACTTTGCTTCCGCAATTTGCACAAGGAAAAGATTTTACAAAAGGATTATTTACAGGATGGATGCTTTTGAATTATAATAAACCTGTTCAGACTTCTTCTACTTTAGGAGGATATCAACCGAATTTTGCTGTGGATGAAGACATTAAAACCTATTGGTCGGCAAAAACAGCCAATTCCGGAGAGTGGTTTCAGACAGATTTAGGAGAAATTTCTACCATTAATGCAATACAGATCAATTATGCAGATCAGGATGTAGAATTTATGGGAAAAACCTTGGGGAAAATGCATCAATACAAAATTTACGGTTCTAATGACGGTAAAAAATGGGATGTAATTGTCGATAAATCTAAAAACCAGATGGATGTTCCGCATGATTATATCGAACTTGACAAACCTGCAAAAGCACGATTCCTGAAAATGGAAAATCTAAAAATGCCAACAGGAAAATTTGCATTAAGTGGATTCCGTGTTTTTGGAAAAGGAGGCGGAAAAGCTCCCGGAAAAGTAGAAGATTTTGTTCCTCTTCGTTCCGATCCTAAAAAATATGGAGAGAGAAGAAGCATTTGGATGAAATGGAAACAAAATTCCGAAGCAGATGGATACGTTATTTATTGGGGAAAATCTCCTGACAAACTATACGGAAATATTATGGTTTATGGAAAAAATGAATATTTCTTTACCGGGGCAGACAGAAACGATGCATATTATTTCCAGATTGAAGCATTCAATAATAACGGAATTTCAGAAAGAACCCAGATTGCAAAATCTGAATAAAATTTTGATTATCTGTTATCAATCATAATGCTTGATTTTAACGCTAAGTACGCAAAGATTTTTTACAAACAAACTGTTTTTAAGGTTCACAAAGACGTTAAAATTTAACCAAGATTGCAGAGGTTTTTTATTATGACAAATTGCGGACAATCAGAATAAAATTTAATGAAAATCTTTTAAATCATTAAAAAAAGCGAAGTTATTAAGAAGCATTAGGGTCAATAGTTAAAACTCGAATTCATCTGAAATTTAATAACGCTTAAAACCTAAATGCTCTTAATGATTTAATTAATTTTTGTAAAATTAAAGAGACTCCAAATTCTAAAAACCTCTCCAATTGAGAGGTTTTCTTTATTTTTGCTGAATGAAAATTGCATTTCTTGGTCCGGAAGCCAGCTTTACACAATTGGCGACTTCACAAATTTTTCAGGATGAAACTTTTTTGCCACAATCCAGTATTTTGGACTGTTTCAATGCTGTAAAAAACGGAATCGCCGACAAAGCCGTTGTTCCTTTGGAAAATTCTATTGAAGGAACGGTTTCCATGACATTGGATTATCTCTACGATTTTTCGACTATCTACATTGAAACGGAAGTTGTAATGCCGATTGCTCATCATTTGATGGTTCATCCGGAAAATGAAAACTTTGAAAAAGTGTTTTCTCATCCGCAAGCTCTAGCTCAAACGTTTCATTTCCGAAATGACCATTTTAAAGGAATTCCGACACAGGATTACAGCTCTACTGCTGCTTCTGCAAAATTGGTTTCCGAAAATCCTAAAGAAAAATGGGCAGCAGTTGCCAATCATTATGCTGCAAAATTATATGGTTTGAAAATTCTCCATGAAAATATTCAGGATTTTGAGCAAAACCACACCAAATTTATTGTAATCTCAAAAAAGAAAAATTCTCTGGAATTAAATTTCAAAAAAACTTCCGAAAAAACATCTTTGCTTGTCACGCTTCCGGAAGATCATGCAGGTGGATTGCATCAGGTTTTATCCGTTTTTGCATGGCGAAAAATGAATCTTTCCAAAATTGAAAGCCGAACTTTAAAAACAGGTTTGGGAAATTATTTTTTCTTCATCAATGTCGCCAATGAATGGCACCCTGTTTTAGCCAAAAATGTCCTTCAAGAACTACGTTCGCTTAATATCAGCGTGAAGTTTTTGGGGCATTATAATGAGTATTTGATTAGTGAATGATCCGAAAGCATGTTGTATGTCTTACAAAAATACACTTATACAGTAATACATTAAACTAATTAAATACAAATAATCAGTTTAAAACTAAAATGAATTGATTCAAAAAATAATCGTAAAATTATTCTTACACCAATTCATCAAAATACTTATTTTTTTATAATTTTTAACGTTTCTGAGGTATTGTCTGAGTATTGTACTTGTACTGTATAGATTCCGGAAGGGTATGAAGATAAATTAATTTTAGATTCTTTTTTATTAAAAATAAGTTGCCCTTCCATATTGAAAACAGCTACCGTTTTGATGCTTTTTTTAGACTGGATATTCAAAAAGTCTTTTGTAGGATTTGGATAGACAACACTATAGAAATTGGTATTATAATTTTGTACCGATAATTGTGTATCTACTAATTTATGCGGATCAGAATTTCCTTCTACACCAAAAGAACTATACAAAGCATTTTCCGTAGGATTTGCATTAAAAAGTCCTCCGAAAGGATATCCGGAAGTAGAAACTCCGGGAGGTAATGCTTTTTTCCATACAGAAGCAGATTCGTCATAGTAATATATTTCATCTAAAGTAGCAGCAAACAGGGAGTTTCCATATTTTGCAAAAGAAAAAGAATCATCTCCGCTGGAAGGTTTTGCCATAGTTGTCCATTGTGTTCCATCCCAAACATCATATTCTGAAGTTATCAGTTTATTATTCCAAACAAAAATTGTTCTCAAATAGGGAGTAGTAGGTTGTTGAACAGTTGTGCCTAGTGAAGACCATTCTACTCCATTCCATTTAGCAATATTTTTAACAGTAGTATTTTGACCCACCAAATTGAAATGTCCAAATGCATAGAGTTCATTATTAAACACCTCTAAACCACCATAATCATTGCCTCCTCTTGGAAGATTAGGCAAAACCTGCCAATTTCCATTCACTAATTTTGAAATATTCCCAACCCCGTCACTTACTTCTCCTATTGCATAGATTTCGCCTTTATATTCCTCAATATCATTTACCTGATCAGTAGGGAAAGAAGGCAAAGCTGTCCATACAATTCCATCATAAGAAGCAATATTTGTAAGCGAGCCATTCACAGTAATTCCGGTACCTCCAATATACATTTTACTATTAATAACTTTAATAACACTAACAGAAGAATTGATGCCGTTAAATTGAATTTGAGGCACATCCTGATAGCCATTTTCCGTTAATACTGCCAACTTGAACCATCCTCCGAAATAAGTATTGCCTTGATAATTTTGTATTGCATACAAATCTTTGCAGAAACATTCTTCACCGGAAGAAATAGGTTTAAACTCAAAATTATAAGTCTGTGCATTGCTAAAATTTGCTAAAAAAGCAAATAATAAAAAGATAATAAATTTTCTCATTTTATATTTTTTAAAGATTAAAGATAATTGTTATAATTTAATTTTTCTTAATTTACAAATTAAATATCAATCACTCCCAATTCCTTCCCTACTTTTTCAAAAGCTGCAATTGCTTTATCTAAATGTTCCTTAGTATGAGCAGCAGAAAGCTGAACTCTAATTCTTGCCTTTCCTTTCGGAACAACGGGATAAAAGAAGCCAATTACATAAATTCCTTCATCCATTAGTTTTTCTGCCATTTTTTGAGAAAGTGGAGCATCGTATAACATTACCGGAACTATTGCCGCATCTCCATCAGGAATATCAAAACCTTTGGCTTTCATTTCCGTTCTGAAATATTCTGCATTTTCCATTACTCTATCTCGCAGCGAGGTATCATCGGAAATCATATCCAAAACTTTCATCGCTGCACCTACAATTCCGGGAGCAAGAGAATTGGAAAATAAATACGGACGAGAACGCTGTCTCAGCATATCAATAATTTCTTTTTTTCCGGAAGTGAATCCGCCTAAAGCGCCACCCAAAGCTTTTCCCAAAGTGGAAGTAATAATATCCACTCTTCCCATTACTTCATTCGCTTCATGAGTTCCACGACCGGTTTTTCCGATAAATCCGGTTGCATGAGAATCATCAACCATCACCAAAGCATCATATTTTTCAGCTAAATCGCAAACTCCTTTTAGATCTGCTACAATTCCGTCCATTGAGAAAACTCCGTCCGTTACAATAATTTTAAAACGGTGATTTTTTTCTGAAGCAGCTTTTAACTGAGCTTCCAAATCTTCCATATTATTATTTTTATAACGATATCGTGCCGCTTTACAAAGACGTACTCCATCAATAATCGAAGCATGATTCAGTTCATCAGAAATAATGGCATCTTCTTCGGAAAATAATGGTTCGAAAACTCCTCCATTTGCATCAAAACAAGCAGCATACAAAATGGTATCTTCCATTCCCAAAAATTTTGAAATTTTATCCTCCAGTTCTTTATGAATATCCTGAGTTCCACAAATAAAACGGACGGACGACATTCCGTAGCCACGAGAAGCAATCATCTCCTGAGATGCTTTCATTACTTCCGGATGATTGGAAAGTCCCAAATAATTGTTGGCACAGAAATTTAAAAGTGTTTTTCCATTGGCTACAATTTCTGCCGATTGTTGGGAAACAATGATGCGTTCACGCTTATAAAGTCCTTCTTTATCAATATTTTGAAGCTCGTTCTGGATGTTTTCAAGAAATTTTTGAGAGATCATTTTTAGTTGTTTTCGATTTTAACAAAAATAAAAAAAAGCTCTGACAAACAGAGCTTCCTTATTAAGTTTAATTTTAGTCTTTAATAATCTTGACTGCTTTATTATCTATTTTCAGAATATAGTTTCCTTTTACTAAACTGGAAATATCAATTTGGGAATCTTTGTTTACGTTTCCTTTTTTCACCAATTTTCCGTCAGAAGAATACATTTCAAAAGCAGGATTTTTCACTCCGGAAATTTGTATATAGGATTTTGCAGGATTAGGAAATACCTGTAAACTTTCTTTTTCAACATCATCAACGGCAAGAGTATTATCTTTAATAACTGTAGATCCTTTTGTAATCATTTGGTTTTCATAATTGAATATCACACTTGTTACAGCAAAACCTACATCTTGTGTAAAATATTGATTATTAGAATTATTATCCAAAACAAAATATGCTGTTTGCCCACTAGAACCTGAAACTTTAATTGGCAAAGGCATTTCAAAAAAGCTAACGGTAGAACTGCTTTGAGTTTGGGAAACTTTAAAAGTTATTTTGTTGTTTGTTGTACTCTGCTTCCAACGGATTTGATAAATCGGATAGCCTTCTCCATAGATCCAATCATTGAAAAATTCTGTAAAATTTTTCCCAGTATAAGAAGTAAGAAAATCCCTGAAATCATTTGTTTTAACATATTTGTAAGCAAATGCAGGATTGCTGTTATATGCTTTAAGAGCATTGTAAAATTGAGTATCTCCTAAAACCCATTTTATCATTCTCAATACAAAACCTCCTTTGGAATACGACAATCTTCCATCAAAAATTCTATAAAAATCCAAGTCACCATCAGGAATATAAACGCTACCATCCGGAGAACTAGTGATATCATTGATTTCACTAGCCAGATAACTTTGAAATGCAGTAGGCGTCATTGTCAATTTTTCATAGGTAAGATGCTCTCCAAATGTTGCAAAACCTTCATTCAGCCAGATGTCATTCCATGCTCCACACGTCAATTTATCTCCAAACCATTGGTGCGCCATTTCGTGGGCAATCAATCCTTTTCCAAAACTAATCATAGAACTCATTGTTGCATGTTCCATTCCGCCTCCCCAATTAAACTGCATATGCCCATATTTTTCATTTCTGTAAGGATATGGTCCAAAATAATCTTCATAAAGCTGCATATCGGTTTTAGTCCAATCGAGATTACTAATAACACTACTACTTGAAGCTGATGCAGGATAAAGATAATTGACAAAAGGAAATTCATTTCCTGTAGATCCTAATGTAGACAAGATTTTAGTATAATTTGTAATTCCTAATGCAAAAAGATAAGCAGGAATTGGATAATTGGTTTGCCAGTATGTCAATTTTTTTCCGTTGGGAAGAATAGTTTCTGAAATTAATTTACCATTGGATGCAACATTATATTGAGAAGGAGTGGTAATTTTAATATCCATTTTCTCAATTTTATCGTTAAGGCTTTGTTTTGTAGGCCACCATTCCATCGCTCCAAAAGGTTCTGAAAGAGTTGCTAAAACAGGAGCTGTTCCGTTATATTGTGTAGAAGCTACAAAAGCATCTGCACTTGTATCGGGAACTCCGGAATAGGTAATAGCCAAAGTATCTAATGTTTGAGCTGTAACAGTGGAAGGAAATGTGATTTTGATCTCATCAGTAGCTAATTGCTGGAAAGTAAGATTCTGACCATGATACACCACTTTTGAAACAACCAAATTATCTGCAAGATCAAAATAAATGGTATTGGAGTTTTGCAGCATTTTAAAATTAAATGTAATAGTACCGGAAACATATTGCTGCGTAGGATCAAGATCCATTTCTACCAAAGCGTACTGTAAATCATAGTTAAGAGTATTAGGATTCACATTCACATCCTGAATATTCTTAAAAGATTTCATCTCAGATTTTATGAGATTTTTTCTTTCTACTTTATCTATCGTCTGAGAGAAAACCGAAGCGGAAAATAAACTACACAGAACAAAATAAAAATTCTTCATTATTATTAAAAATTTAAGTTAATGATGTTGAAAAACTTCAAAAAAAAATTTTCTAAGAGTAATATGCAATTCCTTTAATTACCTTAAAAACAATAAAACATTTTTTCTCTATAACCCTTTATTTTCCAATATTTTAAAGAATATCTAGAAACATTTGAGAAATTATCTTTCTTATTGAAGTTTTAATTTTGCTAATTTACTAAAAAAAGCCCTCAAAAGAAGGCTTCTAATTATTAAATATTTGATTTCTACTCTTTAATGAATTTATAACTCTGCCCCAGAAGTTTTATGATATAAGTTCCTTTGGATAATTCAGAAACTGATAAAGATTTTGTAACGGATCCTTTTCTTAGCAATCTTCCGTCAATAGAAAAAATTTCATAACTCTGTTTCGATGATATTCCTTCGATATTAAGAATATCCCTAACAGGATTTGGATAAATCTTTATGGTGTTTTGCGAAATATTTTCAACAGAAAGTAAAGGATCCATAGCAACAGTAGAATTACGCTCCAATATTTGATATTCATAATTGAATTCAACAGAGGAAACGGTAAAATTCACAATTTCATCAAAATATTGATCATTTGTGGTATTATTCAATGCAAAATACGCCACTTCTCCATTCGTTCCGTTCACTTTTATAGGTAATAGCATTTCAAAAAAACTTACAGAAGCATTGCTTTGTGTCTGGCTTACTTTAAAAACAATATGATTTGCTCCTTGTTTCCATTTTATAGTATATGTTGGATACCCTTCTCCATAAATCCAGTCATTGAAAAATCCTGTAAAATCCTTTCCTGTAGATTGAAACAATGATGCATTCAGATCCGGAGTTTTTGCATAGTTGTAAGCTAAATTTGAACGGCTTGCATAATCTTTTAGGGATTGATAAAAGATAGTATCACCAAGAATCCATTTCAGCATTCTCAGTACAAAACCGCCTTTGGAATAGGTAAGTCTTCCATCAAAAATTCTGAATTCACTTCCCAGATTATTATCCGGAACATATACCGAACCATTAGGATTGGAAGTAATATAATCCTTCTGACCGGCAAGATAATTCATAAATTCTGTATAAGTATTGAATAATTTTTCTTTTGCAAGATGTTGCCCGAATGTTGCAAAACCTTCATTCAGCCAAATGTCATTCCAAGCTCCACAAGTAATTTTATCTCCAAACCATTGATGAGCGAGTTCATGAGCAATAATATCTTTTCCCCAAGATCCCATTGTTGACATCGTTGCATGTTCCATTCCTGCTCCTAAAAATGTCATTTCCATGTGTCCATATTTTTCATTACGATATGGATAAGATCCAAAATATTCTTCAAAAGTATTCATTACTGTTTTTGTCCATTCAATTTCACTCATGCTTGATGTATTGGTAGCTGTAGAAGGAAATACATAATTCACAAAAGGAAACGGCGGATTCCCGATTGTATCATTGAATTTTACATAATTGGTAACTCCGATAGCTACAAGATATGCCGGAATTGGATAATTTGTTCTCCAAAATGTTTCTATTTTATTATTGGGCAAAACCGTTACAGAAACCAAAGTTCCATTTCCGGCAGTGCTGTATTGCGATGGAGAAGTTATTTTTAAGTCTACACGTTCTATTTTATCATTCAGACTTTGTTTGGTTGGAAACCATTCTTGAGGTCCATAAGGTTCTGTTATTGAAAAAGCAATAGATCCGTTTGCATGAGTTTTAAAATATAATCCTCGGGTAGACGAATTTGGAACTCCTGAATAAGATATAGAAAGCGAATCCAAAACATTTGCAGACAAAGCAGATGGAAAATCAATTTTAATCTCTTTGGAAGAAAGCTGAGAAAAAGAAAGATTGGTATTGTGATATTTCACTTCAGAAACGGTAAGTGTGTTTGTAAGATCAAAATAAATACTGGAAATATTCTGATTCGGAGTGAAATGTGAAGTTACTTTTCCTGAAATAAATACCTGACTCGGATCTATTTCTAATTCCAATCTCTGATACCGCAAATCATAATTTAATGTATTTGGATTTACATTATAATCTACCATTTTTAAAAAATTCTTCGCCTCTGCTGCAATGAGACCTTTCATCTCTGCCTCCTCATTTTTCTGCGAAAAGGCAAACATGTAGAAAAGAAAAAAGAGTACAAAATAGATATTTTTCATCCCGATAATTTTAGATTAAAGATACAAAAAAACCTTTCAGAAAATTCCCGAAAGGTTTTGTATTGTGTTTAAAAAAATTTTAATAGCTCAAAACAGGTTCCAATATTTGCTCCATTCTGGATTTCACCTGATCTACAGAACCTGAATAATTGTTAATCAACAAAGAAAAAACCAGTGTTTTTCCTGTGTTTGTTTTCAAATATCCGGCTAAAGTTTTTACTTTGCTCAGCGTTCCGGTTTTTGCATTTATATTTCCGTAGCCACTTCCGAAAAACATTCTTTTCAAAGTTCCGTCTTGTCCACCAATCGGAAGAGATTCAAAATACGATTTGAAATATTTTTTATCCATTAAAGAAGACAGAAATTTCACCTGTGAAATAGGTGTTACAGTATTACTTCTGGAAAGCCCGCTTCCGTCTGCATAATTAAATCCTGAAGCATCAAAACCAATATTTTGCAAATGCTCTATCACAGTACTTCTTCCGGAATCCAACGTCTGATCTCCTTTTTTCTGGAAGCCAACCATTCTAAGAGTAGCTTCAGCCAAAGAATTATCACTGTGTTTATTGGTGTAATTTACAATTTCTTCCAGAGTTGGAGATTTGTAAGATGAGATAATTTTTCTGTTTTCCGGCTGTGCATCTACCATTTTGGAAACCACTTTTCCTGAAATTCCTACTCCGTTTTTCAACATTGATGTTCTCATGTTATTCGCAAGATAAGCCGGTGCATCAGGAAGTTTTGTTTCGATGTAATTCCCATTAAATTCTTCAGCATACACAATTTTTTGCGTATAAGGAGAAATATAGAAATATCTTTTGGTTTCAGAAAAAGGACTGGATTGTTTCACCACCAGTTTTTCTTTTCTTGGATCAATATTTAGTGTACTTCCTACTGGTAAATAATAATTCCCATGCTCCATCCATACAATTTTTTCAGGCAGGCTTTCCAATTTATTTTCTTTAAAAACAGCCGTCTGAATGATGATATCTCCGTTTACTTTCTTTATACCTTCGTATTTGATACTATTGATAAAGTCAGAAATTATACTACTATATGTCGCTGCTCCTGCTTTTCCGGTACCAATAGAAGGATCTCCACTTCCTACTACATATAAATTTCCGTTCAGAATGCCATTTTCATCAATAGATCCGGAATACTCCAACTGCGTTACCCAACGAAATTTTTCGCCTAAAAGGCTCATTGCTGTTTCTGTTGTAAGAAGTTTGGTTGTAGATGCAGGAATTAATGGTGTATTCTCATTATAAGAGCTAATTACTTTTTTAGACTTCGGATCATAAACTACAAAACCCCAGTTTGCATTTCTCAGAACCGGATCATTCATCATTCCTTCAAGATTTACATCAATTTTTTCTTTTGGAGATAAAATGATATTTTCAGATAACGGAGTCTTTAATAAAGGATTAATATGATTATCATAAGAAGGAGCAAATGATGTAGAATAACTTCCCTGCCCAAAAGCAATTGCAGAAATTGCTAATGAAAAACCTGTTAAATAATTTTTAAGCCTACCCATCAAATATTTTTTCAATTATGAATTAAAAAATAATTATGTCAAATCAAAAAAGACAAACATAACATAGTTTCCAACGATCAAAAGTAAAAATTATTATTAAAAATCAATACGTTGAAATTATAAAACAGGCATAAATACTGTTAAAGTTTGTTAAAAATCAACAAAAACATTCTTTTTGATAGAATGATAAGCAGTAATATCATCAAATTCATCAAAACTCTGCAAAACCAGATTTTTAAATTCAGAATAGTTTTTTCCTCTCGGAAGTTTAAGCAAAATTTGATATTGATAAAGTGTATTGATTCTTGCAATCGGCGATTTTTCCGGACCAAAAACACATTCTTCCGGAAGATATTTTCGCAAAACCGAACCCATGAATTGTGAAGCTCGAAAAACTTTATCTTCTTTACGGTGTTTCAGTTCGATGAGGATTAGTTTGGAAAAAGGAGGATAATGAAATTTGTTTCGTTCCTCTAAAAAATAATGATAAATTTTTTCAGGATTATTTTCTTTAATTAATTGAAAAACAGAATGATTTGGATTAAATGTTTGAATCAGAATTTTCCCTTTTCCGGAGAATCTTCCTGCTCTTCCTGCAACTTGGGTAATTAATTGATACGCTTTTTCTTCCGCACGAAAATCCTGAACATACACCAATTGATCCGCCCTCGGAATTCCCACCAATTCTATACAATCGAAATCCAAACCTTTGGAAATCATTTGTGTACCGACTATAATATCCGTTT
Source organism: Chryseobacterium sp. HNCC26DJ241 (assembly GCF_057180505.1). Lineage (NCBI taxonomy): Bacteria > Pseudomonadati > Bacteroidota > Flavobacteriia > Flavobacteriales > Weeksellaceae > Chryseobacterium > Chryseobacterium sp. HNCC26DJ241. Next base: position 299,367 of record NZ_JBXUGL010000001.1, read on the forward strand.
CTCTTTCTTCAATTTTTTCGTACAATTTTTCATACGCAAATTTTTTCCGCATAGAATCTACATCCATTCTGTCTACTTCTGCATCAGGAAAAACTTTAGAAATTTCTTCATGGATTTGCTCTACTCCAACTCCACGTTCGTTCAGATTTTGCGAATGGCATTTCGGGCAAAATGCTGGTTTTGAAGCTCTTTGTCCACAATAGTGGCATTTCATTTCGTTGGAAGATTTGTGATACGTCATCACCACATCACAATTGGAGCAATAGGTAACATATCCGCAACTTTCACATTCCACAACATTGGCATAGCCGCGACGATTGTGCAAAAGCATCACCTGATTTTTTTCTTCCAGATTTTTTCGGATTTCTTCTATTAATTCAAATGAAAAATTTCCGGAAACTTTTTTCAAATCCTGAGCTTCTTTAAAATTAACCAGTTCAAATTCAGGAAGTTTCACATTTCCGAAACGTTGCCCCAGAAAAACATACTGTAATTTATTTTTTTGGGCAGCGTAATAACTTTCAATAGAGGGAGTTGCAGAACCAAGAATGCACTTTGCATCGTAAAAATTTCCCAAAACCAAAGCTGCATCTTTCGCATTGAAATAAGGGGAAACTTCTTTCGGTTTGTAAGCGGAATCGTGCTCTTCATCCACAATAATTAGTCCTAAATTCTGAAACGGAAGAAAAAGTGAATTTCGGGTTCCGATAAGAATTTTTAATTCATTATTTTTAATTTTTCGCCAAACTTCAACTCTTTCAAAATCCGTAAGTTTCTGATGATAAAAACCTAATTGCTTTCCGTATTTTTTTTCAAGCCTTTGAGTAATTTGTTTGGTCAAAGAAATTTCGGGAAGCAGAAACAAAACATTTTTTCCTTCGGAAATGGTTCCTTCTATTTTCTCTAAATAAATATGCGTTTTTCCGGAAGAAGTAACGCCATGAAGCAACACATTTTTGTTTTCAGAAAAGGCTTTATCAATTTCGTTTTTTGCCAAAATCTGCGTTTCAGAAAGTTTTTCCAATTCTTCCGTTTCGCCTTCATAACCTTCAATTCTATCTTTCTGAAGAAGAAATTCCTGAACCAGATTTTTGTCAATCAAGGATTTTAAATGTACATTAGCGAAATTTCCATCAGCAAAAAGTTCTGATTTCCGAATCAGAGTTCCGGGATTTTCTACCTGTTTGGAAAGAATGAGAAGGAAAAGTTCTTTTTGTTTTGGGGCTTTATTCAGTTTAGATAAAATTTCCGAAAGTCTTTCATTCTGCAACAGTTCTTCTTCAATTTTTACATAGGAAATTTCTTTGGCTTTATATTTTTCCGAGATTTTTTCGTCTACTTCAATGTACTGTAAATCAATTAAAGAATTAATAGTTCTTACAATATCTTTTTTCGGGATAAAAGCCTCAATATCCGTAAGATTAATCAATTGCCGAACTTCCAGAGCCTGAATAAGATACATTTCGTTCACATCCAGAATTTCAAAATCTACAACAACGTTTGGTTTTAATTTCAAATACGTTTCACTTTCCAATTTCAAAGAACCGGGAAATGCAAAACGATAAATTTCGCCTAAAGTACAGAGATAATATTCGGAAAGCCAGTTCCAAAATTGAATTTGAGGCTTCGGCAAAATAGCAGCTTCGTCGAGCAAACTTATGATTTCCTTCGGAATAAAGTTTTCAGGCTGATTTTGATGAATTTCAAAAATGATTCCTGTATAAATTTTCTTGCCACGAAACGAAACCAAAACCCGCATTCCAATTTCAGTTTTCTCCAGAAGTTCTTCAGGAATTTTGTATGTAAAAGTTCCTTTCAGATTGAGCGGTAAAATGATTTCGGCAAAGTACATTTAATTACAAAAGTAAAATAAGTTTCGGCTAAAGCCAAATTGAGCATGAATAAAAAAAGCAGGCAAAAGCCCACTTCATTTTTGTATAGATAATAATTGATATGAATATTTATATTTTTATCTATGAAAGAATTGACACGCGATAAATCGCGTCTCTACAATTATTTTTATTTTTTTCTACGTTCTAATTCTTTTTGAATCAATCCCAATTCTCTTCCGGTTTGTCCAGCAACAGAAGTATTTTCCTGAGCTCTTCTCGTAAGATACGGAACTACATCTTTTACAGGACCATAAGGTAAATATTTGGCTACATTATATCCTTTGTCGGAAAGATAAAATGTGATATTGTCGCTCATTCCGTACAATTGTCCGAAATAAATATGCGGATTATCGTTTTCCAGATTTCGAGCTTCCATTTTATCCATTACCAATTCCGTAGATTTTTCGTTATGAGTTCCGAAAAAAGCAGAAACTCTATCCAGATTTTCCATTACGAAATCTATTCCGGCATTATAATTATGATCTGTTGCTTCCTTAGTTGGCTGAATCGGATCTTCATAATTTCTTTCTTCCGCTCTTGCTCTTTCTTTTTCCATGTATGCACCACGAACAATTTTATAACCGATAAAATATCCATTTTCTTTTGCACGATTCAGATGTTCCTGCATATATTCCAAACGTTTGGTTCTGTACATTTGAATGGTATTCCAGACAATAGGTTTTTCTTTATTGTATTTTTCCATCATTTCTTCACAAAGCTGATCGGCTGCATCTTGCATCCATGTTTCTTCCGCATCGATCATCACTTTTTTATCATTTTCCCAACATAGTTTGCACACCTCATCAAAACGCTGTACTACTCTATTCCATTCTTCCTTTTGACTGGTTGTAAGTTCTGCATTTTTTCCAATTTCTTCATACAATTCAATTCTTCCGAAAGCCGTCGGTTTGAAAACAATAAACGGAATGGCCGGATTGCCCATAGAAAATCGTACAATATCTTTAATCTCTTTGCAAACCGCATCAAACGTTTCTTCTTCTTCTTTTCCTTCAATGGAATAATCGAAAATGCTTCCTACTCTACGCTTGAAAAGTTGTTTTACCACTTTCATGCTTTCTTCTCTGGTCTCACCACCACAAAATTGTTCAAAAAGAGTTTTTTTTACGATTCCGCCTACAAAAGGAAAATTATTGTGAACCGTAAAATTAAGAACGGAAGTTCCCAATTTTGTAAGTTGCGGCTGCTCAATCATCTTAAACATCCAATATGCTTTTTTGAGTTGGGCATCCGTTTTGTCGGCAAAAGCGACTCTAGTATCATTGAAAATGGACATTATTTTGCTAAATTTTCTATTTCCCAAATCTACTAATAGTTCAAGAATTGGTAAAAATAAATTTTGAAAACTTTGTTTTTCTTTTCATACTAATAAAGTAACAAAAAAATTATGATTATCCGTATTTAATCATAACGTTTAACCTTAACGCAAAGTTTGCAAAGATTTTTATAACAAATATCCGTTTTTTTAAGCTCGCAAAGGCGTTTCATTTAACAAAGAACAAAACAACTTTTTCAATTATGACAAATTACGGACAATCATTAAAAAATTTATGGTTCTTCGCTAAAAACTGTGGAATTGAGTTTCAAATGTTTTTCATGATCTTCAATTCTCTGTTCTTTTGTCTTGAAACAAATCTTCGACTCCGCTCAGATTGACCAAAAGTTCAAGACTTGAAAACTCGGCTAAAATTTTGAAGAATTTCCTAAAATCTCCAAAACTCGGGCGGAAGCAAGGCTTGTCCTTCATAAAAAGAGTAGTGACGCCACTCAAACAGTGGAGATTTTTTAACGGAAATTCTTCAAAATTTTTTAACGCCTCCGTTTCCTATGTCGAGATAAATCCAATGGATAATAATTTAATTTCCATACTTTTTGGCGAAGAGTCAAATTTTTAATTACATACTATTATATATTTACAATTTTGATTTTCTATAAATTACAAAAATATGCACGAAATTTGTCATGCTGAAAGCATCTCTACAAAGATTATTTAGATTCCTACGGAATGACAAACTCCCTGTTTATAAGGATTTTTAAATATGAAGTTAAGTTATGGCCTCAAAAAATTTATTAAAAAAGTAATTCAAAGTTCAAAAAGCAATCTTACAAATAAATGAATTTACTCTTCGTAATTCAAAAAACTTTTGTGACTTTTGTAGTATTAATAATTCTATAAAATGATTTCTGTTTTAGATCAAAATTTTTCTCAACTCAATGGTTTTTTAGAAAAACAAAAACCAAGCAAAATTTTTATTCTTTGTGATGAAAATACCCATGAATATTGCCTTCCTTCACTTTTAGCCAATCTGGAAACAGAGATTCCTTTTGAAATTATTGAGATTGAACCGGGTGAAGAATTAAAAACCATAGAAACGGCAACACAATTGTGGGAAATCCTTTCAGAATTTGAAGCAGACAGAAAAGCATTAATGCTGAATTTAGGGGGCGGTGTTATTACGGATTTAGGCGGTTTTGTTGCTTCTACGTATAAAAGAGGAATTAAATTCATCAACATTCCGACTACTTTATTGGGAATGTGTGATGCTTCCATTGGCGGAAAAACGGGAATTGACCATCAGTTTCTGAAAAATATTGTCGGAACTTTTGCAATGCCGGAACAAATTTTTGTCTATCCGAAATTTTTGGAAACTCTTCCTTTTACAGAATTAAGAAGTGGTTTTGCAGAAATGCTGAAACACGGATTGATTGCCGATGAAAAACACTGGAATGACCTCATTTCCATTGAAGAACTGACAGCTGAACATATTGCTCCTTTCATCGAAAAATCTATGCAAATCAAACAAAATGTGGTGAATATAGATTTTAAAGAGCAAAACATTCGTAAAAATCTGAATTTCGGGCATACGATTGGTCATGCTTTGGAAAGTTTGTTTCTGCAAAAAGGAACTTTAATTCCTCATGGAGAAGCAGTTGCATTAGGAATGATTTGTGAAGCGAGGCTTTCTCTTTCAGAAAATCTGATTCCGGAAAATATCTTTCAAACTGTTGTTGAAAATATCCAAAAATTCTTTCCGTATATTTCTATCAATGAATTTCAAGATGAAGAAATAGTATCTTTAATGCAAAACGACAAAAAAAATACGGATGGGAATATCAGCTTTTCCCTAATTGATAAAATTGGAAGTTGCCAATACGATTACAAAGTAAAAAAAGAACACCTTATTTCCAGTTTGGCATACTATCGAAATCTTTGATTTTTTAAATAATTTCAATTTTAAAGATCAAATTTGGGGCGAAAAAAACAATTTTTTTTGCACTATTTTCTGTGTTACAAAATATTTTTCATTTTTCTCGAATTTTAAAAACAACAACTTGACAATCAACTATTTAATTCATCAATTTATTTAATCATTTGTTTAATTTTTGGCGTAATTTCTTTCATTTTTTCTTTTTTGGCAAGCATTTTGGAAACACCATTTCATATTAATCTTCTAAATATTTAGGAATTAAAATCAAAAAATTATGAAAAAGATTTTTTTAGGAATGGCAATCGCCATAAGTTCTTTGACATTCGCACAGACATTTGGTTTGAAAGCAGGAATAAACGTTTCATCCATTTCCGATGAAGGATTTGATGACACCAAATCAAAAGTAGGATTTGCAGGTGGTCTTTTTATGAATGCCCCACTTGGTGATAGTTTTAGCATTCAGCCAGAGGTGATGTATAGCCAATTAGGAGCAAAAACAGATTACACTATTGGCAATACAAAAGCATCCAGCGAATTAAAATTAGACTATATTACAGTTCCTGTAATGTTCCAATACAAAGCAACTCCACAATTCTATCTTGAAGCAGGACCAGAATTTGGATTTCTAGTGAGTGCAAAAGGTAAATCGACGGTGAACAACAATAGCTCCACTGTAGATTTGAAAACTGATAATTTTAATAAATTCAATTTTGGCTTAGGTTTAGGTGCAGGGTTTGACATTACCAAAAATTTTGGAGTCAATGCGAGATATATTGCAGGTTTCAGTGATGTAACAAAACCAGAATCCGATCCAAGCACAGATGCGAATAACAAAAACAATAATTTCCAAGCAGGAGTTTATTTTAAATTTTAATAAAAAACACAAATTCTTCATAAATAAAAAAGCCGTGAATTGTAATAATTCCCGGCTTTTTTCATTTTATTAGTTGAATAAGTCTATCTCTTCTCCTTTTTCTACAGGGTAATTTTCTGTAAAACATCCAAAACAATGATTGGGACTTCCCAGAATCTCTTTCAAATTTTCCAAACTTAAAAATTCTAAAGAATCAACACCCAAGTATTTACGCAATTCATTAATGGACATATTTGCCGAAATAAGATCATCTTTGGAAGGGGTATCAATTCCTAAAAAACAAGGTGCAATAATCGGTGGTGAAACGCTTCTGAAATGAATTTCCTTAACACCAGCATCTTTAAGAATTTTTACAAGTCGTTTTGAAGTTGTTCCGCGTACAATGGAATCATCAATAATTACTACTCTTTTTCCTTTTATTTCGGAAATGATGGGATTCAGTTTCAGATTTACCACTCTTTCTCTCATTTCCTGTGTAGGAATAATAAAACTTCTTCCAATATATCGGTTCTTGATTAAAACCGGACGGAAAGGAATGCCCGAAGCTTTGGAAAAACCAATAGCAGCCGGAACTCCGGAATCCGGAACTCCAATTACAATATCGGCTTCCACAGGTGCTTGTTCCCAAATTTTTTCACCGGATTTTTCACGGATCTCATATACATTTATTCCTTCCAATGTAGTGTCGGGACGAGCAAAATAAATATATTCAAAAGCACAAAGTCGCCTCTCACAATTTTCTTTCACCAAAAACGATTGTAATCCTTTTTCCGTATCACTGGTATATACGATCTCTCCCGGCAAAATATCTCGCACATATTGAGCACCAACTGCGTCCAAAGCTGCAGATTCTGAAGCTGCAACAAAAGTTTTTTCATCAATTGCTCCTAAAACCAAAGGACGTATTCCGCAAAAATCACGAAAAGCAAAAAATTTATTTCTCGTCATTCCTACTACAGAATAGGCTCCTTCTATTTTCTCCATGGTTGCTTTGATAGCACCTCTCAATCCCAAATCAAGATTTTTCTGAATTAGCCTCAAAATAACTTCGGAATCCGAAGTCGCTTTGAAAACCACCCCTTCATCTTCCAATTCTTTTTTCAGCTGCTTTGCATTGGTAAGATTGCCGTTGTGAGCAATGGAAAGAATAATCTGATCCCATTCGTTTTTTGCAAAAAATGGCTGAAAATTATATTTCTTTTTGTCTCCTGCTGTTGTATATCTGGTATGTCCGATCACTCCGTTTCCCATAAAAGTTTCCGGATCGCCGATACTTTTGAAAACATCCAACACCAAACCTTCATCCTTTACATTCAAAATTTTTCCATCTTTCGATACGGAAATTCCACACGCTTCCTGTCCACGATGCTGAAGTGCAAACAAACCAAACTGTGCAAGTGAAAATGTATCGATTTCCGCTTCGGAATAGAGACCGAAAATTCCACATTCTTCCTGTGGAGAATCTAATCTTTCTTCCTGTATGTTCCGAAAAAGATTTCTTCCATAATTTCTTTCCCGAAATTGTTTCAGATAGTTTCCTTTCTGAATTTTTAAATCTTTCATTTTTAAAATTCTACCGTTTTTTTGTATATATTTTTTAAATTTTATTCTACCACAAAAGTCACAAAAGATTTAAATCATTCAAAAGAACAAAAAGGCATTATTAAAAAACCAACAATTTTTTGTTCTTTGTTCATTCTTAAATGTATTCAAGTATTCTTTTGTGATTTTTGTGGTAGAATTTATTTATTCAAAGCTATTTTTAATCGTTCATAAATTTCTACATACGCTTCCGTAACTTCACCCAAATCTCTTCTGAAACGATCTTTGTCTAATTTTTTCAGGGTATCTTTATCCCAAAGTCTGCACGTATCGGGAGAAATTTCATCTGCAAGAATAATTTTTCCATCAGAGGTTTTTCCCAATTCTATTTTGAAATCCACAAGAATGATATTCATTTTGTCGAATAATTCTATTAATGCTTCATTGATGCTATCGGCAAGCTCATACATTTCGTCCAGTTCTTCATACGTTGCTGCACCAAGAAAAACTGCATGATGATCGTTAATAAGCGGATCTCCCAATTCATCTTTTTTATAGCAAATATCAAAAATGGTAACCGGAGATTTAATGCCTTCTTCTACGCCTAATCTTTGCGCCATACTTCCAGCCGAATAATTCCTAACCACCACTTCCAAAGGAATGATGGAAACTTTTTTTACCAATTGTTCACGTTCACTAATTTGTTTGATGAAATGAGTTTCAATTCCTTTTTCTTTCAGATAATCGAAAATTAAGGTGGTGATCGCATTATTCATTTCACCTTTTTTGTCTACCTGTCCACGTTTTTGTGCATTGAACGCAGTAGCATCATCTTTAAAATATACAATTACTTCCTCCGGATCATCGGTAATAAATATTTGTTTTGCTTTGCCTTCATATAGCATTTCTCTTTTTTCCATTTTTATTTTTGTATTAGCAATTTATTATACTTCAATTATACTATAATTTGTTATTAATTTAATTTGATTTTGATCTTATAAATTTTACTTAATCCATTCTCATTTTTCATTATATATTCCTGAAAATCATCCGTGTTTTTAAATTTTCTAGCAACCAAACTTTCTCTTTTACTTGTAAAATATAAAATACCTGTTCTGGCATCATAAAACGGGCAGTATTCCATATATTTTGAATTAACCGAATTTCCAAGATTTTCAGCTTTATTCCAGTTTCCCGATTTATCTTTTCGGGAAATATATAAATCTCCACTTCCGAAACCATCTTTCTCATTGTATTTGGTAAAAATTAAAAAGTCTTCTTTTGGAGAAACAAACGCATTGAATTCATATCCTGAACTATTAATACCCTCTCCAAGAAGTTGTGGCTTATCATAATTCCCTGATTTATAATTACTAAAATAAATATCATCTTTTCCTAAACCGCTCGGAGATTCCAGAGTAAAATATAAATTTCCGTTATCGGCAAGTGTAGGATAGAATTCATTCAATTCTGTATTTATAGGACTTCCGATATTTTTAGGCTCACTCCATTTTCCATTTAGTTCTCGCTCTACAAACCAAATATCAAAATTCTTTGCTTTAAACGAATTTGGACGATCCGAAACGAAAAAAAGTTTTTTCCCGTCAGATGAAAGAAACGGTTCAAGATATTGAAAATCATCACAAAAAGATAAAATTTCAGGTTTTGTCCATTTTCCATTTTGCTTTCTGGTAAACACAATCTGGGAAATTTGCTGAGATGGACTCTGGATAGAATAATACGCTTCCTTTCCATCTTTTGAAAGGGTAAAATCCCGAACATTCAGAAATTGATTGATTTGCGCATCAAACAATTCAACGTTTTCTGGATTCTGACCAAACAAAAAAGCTGAACCAAAAAGGAAAATCAAAATTTTTAAGATATTCATTTTTTTACTATAAATGTAAGAATTATACTATTTTAAAAATTATCAATCGTATTTAAAAACTTCATATTTCTATTTAAAATACTCCACTCCGTTTTTGAAAATATTATGATAATTGGCAGTTGGGATATTTTTCATCAAGCCTTCCGAAAAACGTTCCGGATGTCCCATTCTTCCATATATTTTTCCGTTCGGACTTGTGATTCCTTCAATTCCGAAAAGTGAATTATTGGGATTGAAAGGCATTCCATGAGCAATATTTCCGTCAAAATCAACATATTGAGTGGCGATTTGTCCTTTTTCATATAAATTTTTCAAAACTTCTTCCGAAGCCATAAATCTACCTTCACCGTGAGAAATCGGAATTGTATAGATATTTCCTTTCATTCCTTTCAGCCAAGGCGAATCATCGTTGGTCACTTTTACATTTACCATTTGAGAAATATGTCTTCCGATTGCATTATGAGCCAAAGTCGGCGAATTTTCATCCAAATTTCTGATTTCTCCGTAAGGAAGCAGCCCCGATTTCACCAAAGCCTGAAATCCGTTACAAATCCCAAGAATCATTCCGTCTCTTTCCAAAAACCGGTGAACCGCTTCCTTCATTTTTTCATTTTTCAGAACATTCACAATGAATTTTGCAGAACCATCAGGTTCATCACCGGCAGAAAATCCTCCTGAAAAAACAAGAATTTGAGATTTTCCAATTTCTGAAATCCATACATTCAGACTTTCATCAAGAAGCTGATGATTCAAATTGAGAAGTGGCAGACTTGACACTTCTGCACCTTCTTTTCGGAAAGCATTTTGCGTTTCGTATTCGCAATTGGTTCCCGGAAAAATTGGGGCAAAAATTTTAGGTTTCGCAATCAAATGTTTCTTAATGCTAATATTTCTTGGATGGATAGAATTCAGTTTTTCATCAAATTCTACTACTTTCTTTTCCAGTTCTTTTGTTGGAAAAACAGTTTCAAATGTTTTTGTATTTATTTCGAGTAAATTTGAAATATTAAATTCTAAATCACTGATTTTGATAATTTTTAAATTTGATACTTCACCTATTAATTGAAGTAAATCATTTTCTAATTTTTCTGTACTTTCAAGAATTAATCCTCCAATATTCTTCTCCAGAATTTTATTTTCATCCAAATGAATTTCAGCTCCTAAATGATTTCCGAAACTCATTTTTGCAACGGCAACAGCAACACCTCCATCTTTAATAGTCTTTACCGAAACAATCTTTTTGTCCTGAATTTTAGAATGGATAAATTCAAAAATTTCTTTTAATTTTTCATAATCCGGAAGCCCGTTTTCCTTTGATTGATGGTAAAAATGATAAATGTAATTTCCCGCTTTTTTAAATTCCGGAGAAATGACATCCTCTTTTTTTCCGTTTGCACAAGCAAAGGAAATCAAAGTTGGTGGCACATTGAGATTCTGATATGTCCCGCTCATGGAATCTTTTCCGCCAATTGCAGCTAAACCAAGATTTATCTGTGCATCATAAGCTCCCAAAAGTGAAGCAAGAGGTTTTCCCCATTTTTCAGGGCTGTTTCCTAACTTTTCAAAATATTCCTGAAAACTCAATCTGATTTTTTTGTAATTTCCGCCCATTGCAACAATTTTTGCAACACTTTCTACCACTGCATTTGCTGCACCAATCATTGAATTTTGAGAAGAAATATCCGCATCAAATCCCCAACTTGCCAATGAAACGGTTTCTATATTTTTTGCATTCAGAACGGGCAAAGTTTGGACACTTCCTTCCGTTTCTGTAAGCTGGTATTTTCCGCCAAAAGGCATTGCTACGGTAGTTCCACCAACTGAAGCGTCGAACATTTCCGATAAGCCTTTTTGTAAAGCTGAATTTTTACTGGAAAGAAGATTATCAAAATTTTCTTTATTGAAGTTTATACTTTGATTTTCAATATTTTGCAAGTGCGAAACTTCTACTCGCTGCGATTTCGGGCAACCGTTCGTATCTAGAAATTCTCGGCTGAGATCCACAATTTTAGTTCCCTTCCAAAACATCTGCATTCTCCCCGAATCCGTAACTTTCGCTACTTCTACCGCTTTTATATTTTCTTTTTCACAATATTTAATGAATATTTCTTTATGGTTTTTATCAATTACAACCGCCATTCTTTCCTGAGATTCGGAAATGGCTAATTCTGTTCCGTTCAAACCTTCATATTTTACAGGAAGAATATCTAAGTTAATTTCCAGTGAATCAGCAATTTCCCCAATTGCAACAGAAACACCACCAGCTCCAAAATCATTGGATTTTTTTATCAGTTTTGTGACTTCCGGATTTCTGAATAATCGCTGAATTTTTCTTTCTTCCACCGCATTTCCTTTCTGAACTTCCGTAGACATGGTATGAATACTGTTTTCGTCCTGTTCTTTGGAACTTCCGGTTGCACCACCAACTCCGTCTCTTCCGGTTGCACCACCCAAAAGAATTACAATATCTCCCGATTTTGGTTTTTCACGTTTTACCCAATCTTTCGGAACTGCTCCCACCACAAAACCGACTTCCATTCTTTTTGCTTTATAACCTTCATGGTAAATTTCATTCACCAAAGTAGTGGCCAAACCAATTTGATTTCCATAAGAAGAATAACCATTCGCCGCTTGTTTGGAAATAATTTTTTGAGGAAGTTTTCCGGGCAAAGTTTCAGAAACAGGCTCTAAAATATTGGCAGCTCCTGTCAATCTCATCGCCTGATATACAAAAGCTCTTCCTGACAACGGATCTCTGATTGCACCACCTAAACACGTAGAAGCACCACCAAAAGGTTCAATTTCTGTAGGATGATTATGTGTTTCATTTTTGAAAAGCAAATACCAAGGTTCTTTTTTTCCGTCAAATTCTGCTTCAATTTCAATTGTACAGGCATTGATTTCATCAGAAACAACCAAATTTTCCAGATTTCCGGTTTTATGAAAATAACGAGCGCAAACTGTAGCCAAATCCATTAAAGAAATAGGCTTTAATTCACGACCTAAAAATTTTCTTTTTTCTATGTAATCGTTAAAAATAGTTTCTAACGTATGTCTAAAATTTCCTTCGAATATAATGTCGCTAAGTTCTGTCTCAAAAGTGGTGTGACGGCAATGATCGCTCCAATAGGTATCCAAAACTTTCAGCTCAGTTTCGGTAGGATTTCTATTTTCTGATTTAAAATAATTCTGAATGAATTCCAGATCGTCGAATCCGAAAGCAAAACCATGCTGATTGTAAAATTCCTTGAGCTGTTGAGTTGTAAAATCGTTAAATTGCTCATAAACAACTACTTCATTAGGAATTTCATTGTCAGGAATTTCTAAAATCCCGAGATTTTTTTCCTGAGATTCTACTTTATTAATTAAATGATTTTTGATTTTTGATACATCAGCTTCTGAAACTCCGGAAACTTCGATTAGTTTTCCGCTTCGTACCATTGAATCTTCAATTCCAGTCAAAAGAGCAATGCATTGCTGTGCAGAATCGGCTCTCTGATCGTATTGTCCCGGTAAAAATTCCGTAGCGAAATGTAAAGATTTTGCAGGATTTTCGAGGTGAAGAATATCTGTGACAGGATCAACAAAAGTATTGCTTATTACTTTTTCAAAACCTTCCTCATCAAGACCAAAAACATCATAAATATTATACACTTTTACATTCTGAACATGAGGAATGATGTCTTTAATTTCATTAAAAATTTTCGGACTTTCTACATCGAAAATTTCTTTTTTTTCTACGAAAATTCTTTTACTATTAGACATTAGATTTGTATGATTTTATAAATTTTGGCTAAAGCCCATTTGTTTTTCTTTTTTGTGAACGGGCTAAAGCCCGTTCCTATTAATAAAAAAATTGCAGCCGACAAGGCTGCAACATGCTATACTTTTAAATCTGCTTCCAAGCCTATCAAGCCGGCATATTTATCTATAATTGGCTTCACTTCATTTTTGATAAACTCTTCTGTCTGAATCGGTGCAAATCCAATAAAATTTTTAGGATCAAGAACCTCCATAATTCTGGACTTGTCCATTTTCAGGGAGCTGTCATTCATTATTCTTTCGATCAAATCATTTTCCTTGCCTTCCATTTTCACTTTTTTGGACGCTTCCATAGAATGTTGTCTTATGGTTTCATGGATTTCCTGACGATCACCTCCTGCTTTCACTTCCTCCATAATAATATATTCCGTTGCCATGAAAGGTAGCTCTTCCATAATATGTTTATTGATCCTGTTTTCGTACACAACAAGTCCGTCCATAATGTTATTCCAAATCAATAAAATAGCATCAATTGCTAAAAATGCTTGTGGAATGGTCAATCTTTTATTAGCAGAATCGTCCAAAGTTCTTTCAAACCATTGTGTAGAAGCGACCATTGCAGAACTTGTGGATAAGGACATTACAAATTTTGCTAAGGCTCCGATTCTTTCAGAACGCATCGGATTTCTTTTATAAGCCATTGCTGAAGAACCGATCTGATGTTTTTCAAAAGGTTCTTCTATTTCTTTTAAATTTTGTAAAAGACGAATATCATTGGTAAATTTATGCGCAGATTGTGCAATATTGGAAAGCAAAGCCACCACTTTTGCATCTATTTTACGGTCATACGTTTGCCCGGAAACTCCGAAAACTTTATCAAAACCAAATCTCTTGGAAAGTTCCTTATCCAAATGTTTTACTTTGGAATAATCTCCGTTGAAAAGTTCGAGAAAACTTGCGGCAGTTCCAGTTGTTCCTTTTACACCACGAAATCTTAAAGTTTCCAGAAAAAATTCCAATTCTTCAAAATCCAGAATCAAGGATTGTAACCAAAGAGTAGCTCTTTTTCCAACCGTTGTCAATTGAGCCGGCTGAAAATGAGTAAAACCTAATGTTGGTAAATCTTTGAATTTCAGGGCAAAATCGGATAATTTTTGAATGACATTCACCAATTGTTTTCGGATAATCAAAAGTCCGTCACGAATCTGGATCAAATCCGTATTGTCTCCAACAAAAGCAGAAGTAGCTCCTAAATGTATAATTCCTTTTGCTGAAGGTGCAACATCTCCATATGTATGAACATGAGCCATTACATCATGACGAAATTTTTTTTCATATTCCGCAGCTTTTTCAAAGTCGATGTTTTCGGCTTGTTCTTTTAGCTCTGTAATCTGCTCATCGGAAATGTCAAGACCTAAATCTTTTTCAATTTCAGCCAGTGCAATCCAAAGTTTTCGCCAAGTTTTGAACTTATTATTTGGTGAAAAATTATAGAGCATTTCCTCACTTGAATAGCGTTCTTCAAGAGGGTTTTTATAGGAATTCATTTTTACTTTTACTTTTTAGATGCACAAATTTACGGAAATATGATGACAGTTGAAAATCCAAAAAAACAAATAAAAAAGCTCCGTAAAACAGAGCTTAAATTTATTGACTATATTTTGATATCCAAGTATTGAAGAAATCTTTTACTTTTTCCAAACTATATCCATTTCCTTCTTCTAAAACTCCAGAATCCTGAGTATGAATCTGTTTTCCATTTTTATCCAAAATTATAAAAACTGGATAGCCATATTGATCTCCTGGATTTCCATATTCTGAAAATATCTTTTCATTTTTATTTTCGGGAGAGTAATTAAGATGGTAATACAAATAATTTTTTTCTACCAATTCCTTAAGCTCCGGAGTTTGCTGAACAAAATTATTAAATCTCAAACACCAAACACACCAGTTTCCACCTGCCTGAATTATGATATTTTTGTTTTCTTTCTGAGCCAATTTTATGAGTTCTGCAATTTTTTCTTCAGCATTTTCTTCAGGATGATAGGGTTTTGAAAATTTTGCTTTTTCATCAACAGCAGCTTTTTTCTTGGCTTCAGCTATTGCTTTTTCATCCGTTTTTACAATCAGTGATTTGTCTTTTTTTTCGGACAAATCTTTACGATCCATATTCTGTCCAAATCCAAAGAAACCCACAAACAAAAAAGCAAAGCTTATATTTTTGATACAATATTTTTCCATTTTAATTTAGATTACTTTTCAAAGTTAAACAATTTTTCTTCTGCAAAAAATAAAGCGGATGTTATATTATTATCTTTAAATTTGCAAATTCTATGAATATACTTTTCCGACTTGTACTGCTTATTTCAAAACTTCCACTGAGAATACAATACTTTTTCTCAGACATCATTTTTGTGGTAAGCTACTACATTATTGGATACAGGAAAAAGATTGTAAAAGAAAATCTTAGTCTTTCTTTTCCTCAAAAATCGGAGAACGAAATCGAGAAAATTCAAAAACAATTTTATTGGAATTTTTCTGATTATCTGGTAGAAACCATTCGTTCATTTACCATTTCTTCCCATGAATTGAAAGTACGCGTTCAGCATATCAATCAAGATATTTTTCACGATGCCAAAAAAGAAGGAAAAAATGTAATTCTATTGGCTGGTCATGTATTTAACTGGGAGTGGTTCAATGCTTTAGCTACGATTATTCCACAAGAAAAATGCTATCCGGTTTACAGAAAAGTAAACAACAGCTTTTGGGAAGAAAAAATTAAAAATATTCGGAACAGTTATGGAAATCACGCACTGGAAGCTCGCGAGGTAATCCGCCATATTTTTAAAAATCCAAACGATGGAAACTCTGTGTATATGTTTGTTGCAGATCAAACTCCGCATTTTTCAGATATTACTTACGGATTAAAGTTTTTAAACCAAAAAACTCCCGCCTTTATTGGGTATGATAAACTTGCCACAAGATTGGATCTTGCCTTTGTATATTGTGAAATGAAGAAAGTGAAACGTGGCTATTATCAGGTAAATTATTATCGGATTTATCCTGATAATGAAAAATTTACAGAATATGAAGTTGTGAAAAAATTTCATAAACTTTTGGAAAATACTATCCATAAAAATCCTGATAATTATCTCTGGTCTCACCGAAAATGGAAATACAAAGATTCAGTAAAACTCTATGACGGAGAATAAAAAAATACTGGAAAAATAGAAATTTTAAATCTTCATTTTGAATACACTCGCTATTATCATATTAAACTGGAATGGAACATCATGGTTGGAAAAATTTCTTCCCAGTGTTTTGAAGCATTCGCAAAATGCTGATATCTATGTGATAGACAATGCATCTACAGATCATTCTGTTCAGTTTTTGAAACAAAATTTTCCTACGGTAAAAATTATTATCAATGAAAAAAATTTAGGATTTGCCGGTGGCTATAATGAAGGTCTGAAAAAAGTAAATGCCGAATTCTACTGCCTTTTGAATTCCGACGTAGAAGTTACAGAAAATTGGATTGAACCTATATTACAACTATACTACAAAGACGAAAATATTTCTGCCATCCAACCCAAAATATTATCCTACTCAGAAAAAGAAAAATTTGAATTTGCAGGAGCAGCTGGTGGTTTGATGGATAATTTAGGATATCCATATTGCAGAGGAAGAATTTTTGATGATCTGGAAAATGACAACGGACAATATGACGATGAATGCGAAATTTTCTGGGCTTCCGGTTGCGCATTTTTTATTCGTTCTAAAGATTTCTGGGAGCAAAATGGCTTTGATGAACGATTTTTTGCTCATCAGGAAGAAATAGATCTTTGCTGGAGATTGAAAAATTCCGGAAAGAAAATTTTTTATACCTACAAGTCCACTGTTTATCATGTAGGAGGTGGAACTTTGCAGAAACAAAATCCTCAAAAAACCTATCTTAATTTTCGTAATAATCTTTCTATGATGCTGAAAAACCTTCCTTTTCCACAATTGATCTGGATTATATTTTTTCGGCTTTCTCTTGACGGAATTGCCGGAATTTATTTTGGAATAAAAAATGGTTTTCCCCATCTTTGGGCAATTGTACGAGCGCATTTTGGATTTTATGCACAACTTCCGGGAACTTTAAAACTTCGACAAAAAAAACAAATCAAAAATTATTTCCAAACAAAATGGTTGATTTTCAAGCATTTTGTTTAACAAAATAATGAGGAAAATCTTTATTCTGAGTGGATTAGGAGTTGATCACAGAGTTTTTGACAGTATTGATTTCGGAAATTTTGAAATTCAACACATTCCTTGGATTGCTCCGAATAAAAATGAGAGTTTAGAAAAGTATGCAAATAGAATTTCTGAAAAAATAAATGATGAAAATCCAATATTAATCGGGCTTTCATTTGGTGGAATGGTTGCAACGGAAATTTCAAAAATCAGAAAAATAAATACACTCATCCTTATCGCTTCTGCAAAAACAAAATATGAATTACCATTGACTTATAGAATTATCGGAAAGCTAAAAATTTACAAAATTTTGCCTTCATATCTTTTGAAAAAAGCTAATTTTATTTCTTATTATTTGTTCGGAATTACAGAAATGGAAGATAAAATTTTATTTAAATCTATTTTAAATGACACTGATCCACAGTTTCTGAAATGGGCAATAAGCAAAATTGTAAATTGGAAAAACAATTCCCTTCCTGAAAATTACTATCACATTCACGGAGATAGAGATAAAATAATTCCGATTAAAAATGTGAAATTTAGCCACAAAATTAAAGATGCAGGCCATTTTATGACTGTTACAAATGCAATGGAAATTTCAAAAATTTTGAATACGATTTTAACCTGAAACTATGATTGATTTTTGCGCCATAGATTTTGAAACCGCAACTTACGAAAGGCATTCCGCTTGCGAAATGGGAATCTGTGTTGTAGAAAACGGCGAAATTGTACAAACTAAAACATGGCTCATCAAACCTCCTAGTTTTCCTTATTTTAACAAACATAATATTGCTGTTCATGGTATTCATCCTGAAGAAGTAGCAGATTCACCAACTTTTGATGAAATCTGGTATGAAGCTGAAGAACTGATGTATGGAAATTTGATGATTGCACATAATGCTTCCTTTGATGCAGCAGTTTTACGAGGTTGTCTTGATTATTATGGACTTTTTAAACCTAAATTAAAATATCTTTGCAGCATTCAGATTGCCAAAAAATCATGGAAGCATTTACCCAGATACGGACTTAAATCTTTGGCAGAACATCATCAGATTTCATTCAACCACCACAGAGCCGGAGATGATGCGGAAGTCTGTGCAAAAATTTCACTTTTGGGTTTTGAAAAACTAATGCTTACAAGAAACGATGAAATTCAGGAAGTAATGAAAAAGAATATGAAAATTTTATAAATCTAAGTGTCATCATTTATAACTTTTTCCTAAAATAAACCAACCATTTTTCTGTACATCACCATAATGCAAAAATAACAACTCCCGAAAATTAAATTTCGAGAGTTTGCTTTATTTATTTTCAAAAATCTAAGCTCCGTAAGGAATCCAGATATTTTTAATTTCTGTTGCGTGACGAAGAAATTCTTCACCTTCACCTTGAGCATTATCCAGCCAATTTCTATATTTTCCGAAATTCAGCCAAGTACGTTTCATACTATCACACGCTAAAAACTCAATATCTTTGCAACCTTCATTTGTTCCGAAATACCAAATTCCATCAACATTATAATGTTTTGTCATTTCTTTTGCTAATTCGTCTTTGTGTCCGGTTACAATATTTACCGTTCCACCCGGAACATCTGAGGTTTCCAAAATTTGGTAAAAATCTGTCGCAGAAAAAGGATGCTTTTCTGATGGAACCACCACAACATTATTTCCCATTGCAATTGCAGGAATTACCGTTGAAATAAATCCAAGTAAAGGATTTTCATCAGGACAAACAATTCCCATCACACCGACAGCTTCAGGCATGGCCAAAGTTACCATTCTCTGAACTGTAGAATGCGCCTGTCCATCATATTTATCCGCAAAAGCTGCATAAGTATAGATTCTTTCAATGGATTTTTCCACTTCTTCCTGAGCAGATTCCGGAGATTGATTGGTCATTTCCACAATTCTTTCCGCAAATTCTTCTGCGCGAATTGCCAGATTTTCAGCAACATAATACAAAACCTGAGCTCTTGCATGACCCGTCATTCCAGCCCAAGATTTTTCTGCGTGAGCCGCTTCCACTGCATTTCTGATGTCTTTTCTGTTTCCTTCGGAAACTTCGCCGATATATTCTCCGAAAGCATTTTTCACATCCAAACTATATCCTCCATCTGGTCGAGCTTGTTTTCCACCGATATACATTTTTGCAGTACGGTCAATATCTTCAAGAATATTTTTAGATTTTTTCTCGGTTTTAGATTTTACAGCTTTTGGAACGATTGGTTTTGCAGAAAATTCTTCTTCGATTTTTGGTTTTGTATATTCATATAAACCTTCTTTTCCGCCTTCCCTTCCAAAACCTGATTCTCTGTAACCACCAAAACCAGAAGATGCATCAAACTGATTGGTACAATTGATCCAAACACTTCCTGCTTTAATTTTAGGAGCAATATCAAGAGCTAAATTGATATTTTCCGTCCAAATACTTGCTGCTAATCCGTATCTTGTATTGTTTGCCAAAGCAACTGCTTCATTGTGCGAACGGAACGTCATTGCTACTAAAACCGGCCCAAAAATTTCTTCCTGAGCAATAGTAGAAGATGTAGAAACATCGGTAAATAAAGTCGGTGGATAATAATATCCGTTTTTCGGAACTGAATTTGGCTGATATATTTCACAGCCTTCTTTTATTCCAATTTTTACCAATTCATCAATGGTTTTCACCTGAACTTTGTCCACAATTGCACCCATATCAACTGCTTTATCCAAAGGATCTCCAACTCTCAATTTGGACATTCTTGCTTTTAATTTTTTATAAAATTTTTCAGCAATGCTTTCCTGTACCAAAAGTCTGGAGCCTGCACAACAAACCTGTCCCTGATTGAACCAAATTGCGTCCACAATTCCTTCGATTGCAGAATCTATATCTGCATCTTCAAAAACGATAAAAGGTGATTTTCCGCCTAATTCAAGGGAAATTTTCTTTCCACTTCCGGCTATTTCCCTTCTTATAATTTTTCCAACTTCCGTAGAACCTGTAAAAGCTACTTTATTTACGTCTTTATGATTCACCAAAGCTGTACCTGCAATAGTTCCTTTTCCGGTGATAATATTGATAACTCCTTTCGGAAGACCTACTTTTTCACAAATTTCTGCAAAGAGAAGTGCCGTTAATGAAGTATATTCCGCAGGTTTAAGAACAATGGTATTTCCCATTGCAAGAGCAGGAGCTACTTTCCAAGCCAACATCATCAATGGAAAATTCCAAGGAATGATTTGCCCGATTACTCCCACTTCTTTGTACTCTTTCAGTTCGGTTTCCATTAATTTTGCCCAACCTGCATGATGATAAAAATGTCTTGCAACAATTGGAATATCAATATCTCTGGTTTCACGGATTGGTTTTCCGTTGTCCAGAGTTTCCAAAACTGCAAACAATCGGGAATGTTTCTGAATTTGTCTTGCAATTGCATACAGATATTTTGCTCTTTCAAAGCCGCCAATTTCCACCCATTTTGGAAGAGCTTCTTTTGCGGCTTTTACAGCATTATCCACATCTTTAGCATCAGCTTCTGCAAATTTTGCTAAAAACTCCTTATTTGCAGGATTGTGAGAATCCATATATTTTTTGGAATTCGGTTTTGTCCATTCTCCATTGATGAATAAATCAAAAGATCTTTTATGAGATTCCAGATAATCATAAGCCGGCTTTGCAGCTTCAGGAGCGGGACCGTAAACCATTGTATCGAATATTTCTTTTATTTCCATTTTTTCAGTTGTTAGTTGATAGTTGTTGGTTGATAGCTATCCGTTTTCATAAAATCCATCAACCATTATCCGAATTAAGCCATCGGATGACGGAATCCCGCAGAATAACTTCCGGTAACGTAATGTTCAAGCTGTCTTTCAATATCTCCCAAAAGCGAACTCGCACCAAAACGGAACAATTCCGGAGTGAGCCAATCATTTCCTAATTCTTCTTTCATCAGAATAAGATAATCTAATGCTTGTTTTGCTTTCTGAATTCCGCCAGCTGGTTTGTAGCCTACTTTTACACCTGTTAATTCATAATAATCTCTGATGCAGCGAATCATCACTAAACTCACCGCTAAAGTCGCGTTCACCGATTCTTTTCCTGTAGAAGTTTTGATAAAATCTGAACCTGCCATCATTGCTACCCAACTTGCTTTAGCCACTTTGGTATAAGTCGGAATTTCACCGGTTGCCAAAATAGTTTTCATGTGTGCATCACCACACGCTTGTCGGCATAATTTTACTTCATTGTAAAGTTCTTTCCATTTGCTTTCCAGAACAAGATCACGACTGATTACAATATCTATTTCGGTAGCTCCCGCTTCTACAGATTTTTTGATTTCAGCAAGTTTTTCCTCCAAAGAATTTTTCCCTGCCGGAAATCCCGTAGAAACTGCAGCAATAGGAATTTTTGTTCCTTCCAGAGCTTCTTTTGCATAAGGAATCAGATTATGATATACGCAAACAGCTCCGGTGGTTAATCCGGAATCTGCCATTCCTAATTTTTCCAAAATATCGTGACGAACAGGATTTTTTGCTTTTTCGCAAAGACGAAGCACATTTCCACGAGTATCATCACCTGCTAAAGTGGTAAGATCGATCATAGAAATAGCTTTGAGCAACCAAGCTGCTTGAAATTCTTTTTTTACGGATCTTCTTCCTGTGAGTGTATTGACACGGCGTTCTATTGCACTACGATTGATGCTGATATCATCAAAATATTTCTCATTGTAAGGAATTCCTTCATTTCTTTCTATTGCATGATCAGCCGAATTTTTTGAAGGATTTTTTTCCAAGACCTTAGTCATAAATATTTGATTTATAATTTATAAATAGTTTAAAATTTGGGAAAAGTAAAAGTACATAAATGTAGCGAATTGAAAAAGAAAAACAGCATAAACTTCAAAATAAAAGACACTGTCTTAAAAGACAAAATTTGAATTTCTGCATTAATGAAAATTTAAAAAACAGATCTCATTTTTAGTAATTTCTAAAATAAACAAGTGAAATTCATTAATTATTTGGGAATATGACAACGAAAAAAGAGGCGTGTCTATTTTTGAGACAGCCTCTTTTATAGATTTATAGTATATAAATCACACTTTTAATTGTCTGCTGATACTTTGCTCCAGAGATATAAAAGTTTCTGTTCTGGTTACACCTTTTAATTTCTGAATTTTGTTAAGTATCTTCATCAAATGATCGTTGTCTTTGCAAAGAACTTTCAGGAAAATAGTGTAATTTCCTGTAGTGTAATGTGCTTCTACAACCTCATTTACTTCTTTCAAGGCTTTCACAGCATCTTGATAATGTCCCGGTTGCTCTAAAAAAACACCAATATAGGATACTACTTTATATCCTATTTTTCTTGGATTAAGGAAGGAAACTGAATTTTCAATAATTCCTGCTTGTTCCAGTTTTTTAATTCTTTGGTGCACAGCTGTTGTGGAGATACCCACATTTTTAGAGATCAACGCTAACGATGTCTTGGCATTATCCATTAACATATAGATAATATCTTTATCTATTTCGTCTAAATAATACCCTAAGTTGGTTTCTGTTTTCATAATTTTTCTTCTTTTTTCTGCTAAATTTTCAAATGTTATATTTCTGTAGTTCTAGATCTTTTCTGTCGTTCTAAACTCTGTTATTACAGGAAAATGATCACTATATCCTCCCAGATATCGGGTTCCTGCATAAGTTCTAAATGGTCTTCCACTATATTTTTTGTCCCAGTTGCTTATTTTTTCATGCTTGAAGACCATTGCATTTTTAAATATAATTGGTGAACTATGATTAAAAAAATGCTCTGATAGTAAAATTTGGTCAAAAAGTAGACCATTCTTATAATGAAACGTCGAAAAAATATTCTTCTTGTATAGTTCTAAGTAAGGATTAGTTAAAGTTGTATTAAAAGTCTTATTAAATGTTAAATTTTCTAAAGTTTTTTCGTCAGGATTAGAATTAAAATCGCCTAAAACGATAACTGCTTCATTTTTTTCTTTAATCAGTTCGTAAACCCTGTTACCAATCTCTTCCGTGATATATTCCCTTTTAGGAAGATTAATATCTTTTTCTCTTTTTGAAGGAAGATGCAAAACAAAAATATGAAAAGATAAGTTATTATACAAAAATTTACAATAAAGTACGTCTCGAGTTGTATCATAATCTTCAGGATCGTCATTCACAATCTCAAATAAAAATGAAATTGGCTCTGAAGATTGTATCTGGATTTTAGTAGTATCATACAACAAAGCCACATCTACACCTCTTTCATCCATAGATTCATAATGGACATAATCATAGCCTTCAAAAATCTGATGCTTCAATAAGTCTTTGAGCACTTGTTTTCCCTGAACTTCTGACAGCCCAATCAAAAAAGGAATTTGAGAATACTGTTCTTTTACCAATTCTACAACACGAGCTATTTTAAATATTTTATTATAATATCTTTTTTCATTCCAGTTTCGAAGTCCCGATCTTGTAGGATCCAATTTATGCACTGGTTTTGGATCTGGCAAAAACAAATTTTCCACATTGTAAAACATTATCATTTCTTTCGAATTTATTTTTTCCATTAATCTTGATTTCGATTTTTCAAAAATAAATGATTATTTTAATATAATCACAAAATATCTGGTCTTTTTTTTCGTGTAATTTCTAAAGCTTGTTGATATTGCCATTCTTCAATTTTCGCAAAGTTGCCACTCAACAGTATTTCAGGCACTTTTAGGCCTTTATAATTTTCCGGTCTTGTATAGATTGGAGGTGAAAGAAGATTGTCCTGAAAACTATCTGTAAGTGCACTTGTTTCATCATTCAGAACTCCCGGAATAAGACGAATAATAGAATCTGCCAAAACACAAGCTGCCAATTCTCCACCAGTGAGCACATAATCGCCTATTGAAATTTCTTTTGTAATATGCAAATCACGAACTCGCTGATCGATTCCTTTATAATGACCACAAAGAAAAAGAAGGTTATTTTTTACGGAAAATGTATTGGCCATTTTCTGATTTAATGTTTCACCATCCGGAGTAAGATAAATAATTTCATCATATTCTCTTTGCGATTTTAGTTCAGAAATGCATAAATCCAAAGGTTCTACCATCATTACCATTCCCGCATTTCCTCCATAAGCTTCATCATCGATACGACGATGCTTATTATTTGCCCAATTTCGCAATTGATGAAAATGAACTTCTACCAAACCTTTTTCTATAGCTCGTTTCAAAATTGAAGTTCGGAACGGGCTTTCCATAAGTTCCGGTAAAACACTTATAATATCAATTCTCATTGTTCCGTTTTATTTTTTTTGTTGGGCAATATAATCAGTCTTAATGAAGAATCTCCATTGAAATAACTCCACATCCAATTAAAAAATATAGCCAATTTATTTCGTACCGAAAGAATAAGCATCAAATGAAGAAACATCCAAAAATACCACGCCAATAATCCCTGAAAACGAAAATTCGGCAAATCTACTACCGCTCTGTGTTTCCCTATTGTCGCCATACTTCCTTTATCATCATATTCATATTCTTTCCATTTTTCTCCTGATTTTTTGAGAAAATTATTAGCCAAATTTTTTCCTTGATTGATGGCTACATTTGCTAACTGAGGATGACCAGTAGGATATTTTGGAGTTTCCATAAATGCAATATCTCCAATTGCATAGATGTTTTCATATCCTTTTATTCGGTTAAAACGATCTACAATATATCGGTTTTTAATGATCTTTTCAGCAGCTATTCCTTTAATGACATTTCCTGTGACTCCAGCTGCCCAGATTACATTATTGCTCGGAATACTTTCTCCGCTTTTTAGAAAAACACGATCTCCATCATAATCTACTACCATTTTATCACTCATAAATTCTACTCCAAGCTGTTTGAGATATAGCTCGGCTTTATTCTGAGCTTCAGGACTCATTACATTCAAAGGTTTTTCGGTTCCGCTTACCAAAATAATTTTGAGCTGATTAAAATTCATGTGAGGGTAATCTTTGGGAAGAATTTCCTTTTTCATTTCTGCAAAAGCACCTGCCAATTCAACACCAGTGGGACCACTTCCAACAATTACAATATTCCAGTTTCCATTATCACTTCTTTTTTTCTCATTAATCAATTTTTCGAAAGTAAGCAAAACGTGATTCCGAATACTGATAGCTTCTTGTGTATTTTTCATTCCAAACGTAAGGCTCTCCATTTTTTCGTTACCAAAAAAATTGGTTTTGCAACCTGTTGCAATCACTAGTTTATCGTAGGTGAATACTCCGTCGTTGGTAATGATCTTATTTTCTTCCGGAACAATGGATTCTACTTCCAAAAGACGAAACTGAATATTTCTGGATTTCTGAAAAATTTTCCTAAAAGGAAATGAAATATTAGACGGTTCTATCCTTCCACAAGCTACCTGATAGAAAAGCGGCTGGAACATGTGGTGATTCACCTTATCAATCACAATTACTTTTTGCCCTGATTTTCCATTGAGTTTTCTGGCAAAACGTAATCCTGCAAAACCTCCACCTATTACAATTATCTTATCTCTCATGGATTTTTATTTTCTTCAAATCGGTTTCAAAAAAAAACCCCTGAAAATTCAGGGTATTTTATTGTTTTATAATTTGTGTGACTTTCTGAGTATTGTCACTTAAAGTATACCGCATCAGATACTTTCCGGGTCTTAGTTTATCAAGTCTTATTTCCCCAGAATTCATATTAACACTTACTTCTGCTACCTGCATTCCTAAAATAGAGTAGAAAGCAACTGACTTAATTTTTAAAGACGAATCTTTCGACTTTATAATTATATAGTCTTTGGCAGGATTAGGATACGCTACCAAGACACCATCGTCTGATTTTTGTGTAATATTTGCCACATCTCTTGATGCTTGTGCCTTCAGAGAAGAAAAACCAGAAAAAAGGCTTACTAAAAAAATCAACAATAAATTTCTTTTCATACTAATGATATGTATATTATACACTTCAACATAGCAAAATTATTTAATATTAAAATACTATGCAAGAGTTTTAAATTATTTTTGTAAAATATTTCCAAAATTTGTTCCAAAACGTATTTTAAAAAACTTTTAAGAAAAATTTAACTATGAAAACTTCTTTTCAAAAAGAGCATTGGGAAACCGTATATAAAAACAAATCTCCCCAAGAAGTGAGTTGGACACAGAAATTCTCGAAAACTTCTTTAGACTTAATTAGAAATTTGAGTACTGATAAAAATATAAAAATCATTGACATAGGTGGCGGAGACAGTACACTTGTCGATTTTTTGCTCAAAGACGGATATACTGATATCACTGTTTTGGATATTTCTTCCAAAGCATTGGAAAAGGCAAAAAATCGTTTAGGAGAAAAAGCCAGCCAAGTAAAATGGATCGAAACTGACATTACAGAATTCATCCCAGAAAATCAATATGATATCTGGCACGACAGAGCAGCTTTTCATTTTTTAACCATTGAAGAACAAATTTCAAAATATCTGGAAATCACAAAAAAAGCTGTAACTCAAAATATAATTCTCGGAACTTTTTCTAAAAACGGACCATTGAAATGCAGTGGATTGGACATCATACAGTATGACGAAAACACCATGAGCAAAATATTTGAAGAAAATTTTGAAAAAATTAAATGCTTCACAGAAGATCACACTACTCCATTTGGAACTATTCAGAATTTTCAGTTTTGTGTTTTTAAAAGAAAAAATTGATATTGGCATACATTCTGCCCATTACTGCATGTAAAAAATATTTATCTTTGCCGTCATGATTCTGCGCGGAGAAAATTTAATTAAAGAATACGGTCCGAAAAAAGTTGTAAAAGGAGTTTCTGTACAGGTAGAACAGGGAGAAATTGTAGGTTTACTGGGACCAAACGGAGCCGGAAAAACGACTTCCTTTTATATGATTGTAGGATTGGTAAAACCCACTTCCGGAAAAATATTTCTGGATGATAAGGAAATTACAAGCGATGCCATGTACAGAAGAGCGCAGAAAGGAATCGGATATCTTGCACAAGAAGCATCGGTTTTCCGAAAACTTTCCGTAGAAGAAAATATTATGGGAGTTCTTCAGCTTACCAAACTTTCAAAACGTGAACAGCAAATAAAATGCGATGAACTGATTGAGGAATTTTCTTTGCAACACGTTCGTAAAAATCGTGGAGATTTACTTTCCGGAGGAGAAAGACGTAGAACCGAAATTGCCCGTTGTTTGGCAACTAGCCCGAATTTTATTCTTCTTGATGAGCCTTTTGCAGGAGTAGATCCAATTGCTGTGGAAGACATCCAAAAAATTGTAAGAAGTTTGGTCGATAAAAATATCGGAATCTTGATTACCGACCACAATGTTCAGCAAACTCTCGCTATTACTCATAAAACATATATCATGTTTGAAGGAAGAATTTTGAAAGAAGGCCTTCCGCATGATCTGGCAAACGATCCACAGGTTCGGGAAGCCTATCTTGGAGAAAATTTTGTGTATCAGGATATTCTCAACAAACCGAAAAGAAAATCGTTAGTCTATAATATTTGGGCAGGAAATTTCGATTCGAAAGCTAAATTTCAGGAATTTGTGGATGAAAATTTTTCGGATGCAGACAATCTTCGTCTAATGTATGGCTTTGAAGATATCAGTTTTGCTTCTTTGGCAAATTCTGAAATTGAACATATATTCAATGAGATAGTTGATAAAAATGCGAATAATTCTTTCCTTTTCCAGAAAAAAGAAATAAATTCCAATTACAGCAAGGAACAAGCGGAAAGCGAATCAAAATCTCTTTCAAAAACTGAGCTTCATTATCTTACTTCTTATATTTACGAAGCATAGATCGTTTTTTAAATTAGTTTTCCAAAGATTTTAAAAATCTGTCACCATTTTAGTATTTTTGAATATGGTAAAAACTGGCCATTCTCGAAATTTACTGGCAATTTTTTTTCGTTAAATTGGTAAATTCATATCAGGAAAATTAAAAATGCAAAACCAATATTTCAAAAAAATTGATCGTGTTACTGCAATTCTCACCCATTTGCAAAGCAAGCCTTTGGTTCGTGCACAAGATTTGGCTGAAAAATTTGAGGTCAGCATAAGAACCATTTATCGTGATATTAAAACTTTGGAAAATGCCGGAATTCCCATCATCGGAGAAGCCGGAAATGGTTATTCATTGATGGAAGGTTACAAACTTCCGCCTATTATGTTTACCAAAGAAGAAGTTTTAAGTTTCATCACTGCTGAAAAACTGATGCAAAAATTTTCTCATGAAAGTTTGGGAAATCATTATTATTCCGCAATGGAAAAAGTACGTTCAGTTTTGAAATTTTCGGACAAAAGCATGATACAAAATATTGAAAATCAAATCAGTATTTATGGCTATCGTCCAAAATCCGAAGATGTGGTAAAAAACAGTGTTCCGATAATTTTGGAAAGTATCGCTGAAAAAAAACAATTGAAACTCGAATATCAAAATATAAACGGAGACATAACGGAACGAACTATTGAAGCAGTCGGAATTTTTTTTGAATTCAATTATTGGTACATATTGGCTTTTTGTACAATGAGAAAAGATTTTCGGCAGTTTCGTGTGGATCGGATTCTGAAAATTTTAAAAACTGAAAATCCTTTTCATCAGGAATATGGAAATGTGGGAGATTACAGACAAAAATCTAAAAATCCGAAAACAACAGCAAAAATCCTCGTCGAAAAAAAAATAATACCTTACATTTCCAATTCTAAAAAATATTATGGTTTAGTTTCTGAAGAACCCACTGAAAATGGAATTTTGCTCACTTTTGAAACAGAATGGATCAAAGATGGATTTCCACGTTGGCTGATTACTTTTGCAGATTATATCAAGATTTTAGAACCTGAAAGTCTGAAAATAAACATGAAAAAACTGGTTTCGGATATTTCTAAAAATTTAGATGCTTTAACAAAGACATCCTAATCATTTAATTTTCTTTTTCCAAAGGTTTAAAAAAGCTAAAGCTCACATTTCCATATTTTCTGGTATCTGCAAGCTGGGGATGTTCTAGTTTTAATCTGCTTTGATGTTCCAAAATAAAAACTCCATTTTCCTTTAAAAAATTATTATTCAGAACCAAAGAAATCATTTCGTGGTATTTTTTTTCTTCCGTTTCAAAAGGTGCATCTGCAAAAATAATGTGATATTGCTTTTTGTTACGGTTTTTCTTTAGCCAGTCATAAACATCAGCTCTCTGAACATTGATTTGCAAAGCCATATCCAATTCAGAAGCTATGGAATTGATAAAACCGGTATGTTTCGGATTCATTTCCACAGAAGTAATATCCTGACAATCTCTCGATGCAAACTCCAAAGAAATAGAGCCAATTCCTGCAAAGAGATCCAAAACAGAGCAAAATTCCAAATCATATCGATTTTCCAAAATGCTGAACAAGGCTTCTTTTGCAAAATCGGTAGTCGGTCTTACATCAAAATTTTTCGGAGCTGCAATTTTTTTAGCTTTCCATTTTCCGGAGATGATTCGGTACATAAAAGTGTTGGGTGTTAGATGTTAGATGATGGATGATTAATTCAATTTATTTCTGAATGCTATTATTTGGTTCATCAATTTATATGCTTCTTGATAAAGTTCGGAGAATAAGTTTTCATCAATATATTTTCTATTTTTTGCTTTATAGAGACAAGTCACAACTTCTGCAAGTGAACGAATAGAATAATTTAGAAATCTTTTAAATTCTATATTACTCTGAAGAATACAACCTTCAGAAATATTTAATGCAATAGAATCTACGGCTCTTCTGATTTGCGAAGTAAGATTAAAGGTTTCATCTTTAGGAAAATTTAATGAAATTTGAAAAACTTTTTCTCCAAAATTCATAGATTCTTGCCAAATAATTAATTTTTCAAATTTAAAACTCATTTAATAAATTTTGGAGTAAACATTAACCTCCAGCTTCCAACATCCATCATCAAGCAAAAATAAAATTTCTGTTCGGGATATTGTCAAAAGAAATTTTCAAATACTTTACAAACTTTCTTAATTCAGATATGAACGTTTCATTTTCGGTGGTTTCGCCGTACACATAAAAATGAGTTTCATCAATTCCGAATTCAATTTTGCTCAACGTAAACATGATGAAATAAAGAAAATCAACTTCTGAATTCACATCCAGATTATTATATAAGATCACTTTTTTATTGTCGAATGCAAAAAATTCGCACTGATGATGATATAGATTAATATGGATTTCTTTTTTATTTTTCGGATTCAAAGAATTCAGGAATTTTTCTCCCGAAAAATTGAAATGAACAGGCTTGTTTAGAGTCTTAATTTTCTGATAATTTTCTTTGGGAAAAGCATAATAAAACTGTACTCCGAATTTTTTATTCACCGAAAGCATCAGTTCTTCCTTATCTTTTTCTACCGGTGCATTGTAGCCGATCAGCTCATATCCCAAATCATGCTGAGAAAAACCTTCCGGCATTAACGTAAAATGATTGAGTGCAGAAATTACGGAAATTTCAGAAAAATCTTTTTGCAAAAGCTCATCCAGTTTTTCATTAAGAAAATTTTCCAGAGTTTCTTCGGATACAAACCATGCCTTTTCTTCTCTCACATTTCTGCTTTTGGAAATCTGATATTGCAATCCGTCTTTTGTGAAAAGTAAATTGAGTTTTTTCATAATGAGTTCCCGCAAATTTAGTAAAATTGTCGGGATGTTTGAAAATTGTCTATTGAAAGTTTACCATAACAGAACCTGAAGAATGATAAAAAAATTCATCATCTTCAAATTCTACATGAAGTTGGCTTTTCAAGATATCAAAAACCATATTTTGCAAAACACCGTCTCCAATCCCGTGAATAATTTCCAATTTTTTGATATTGTTTTTACGACAAAAATCCAACGTTTCCAACAATTTTTCTTTCTGAATAAAAAGCCGCTCAAAACTCTCATAATCAATTGGATTGCTCACTAATTTTTCAAAATGAAGATCAAGAACAAGATGGTTTTTGTTATGTTTTTGAGATTTCGGTTTTGTTTGTTCAAACTTTTTCTCAATTTTTATGTTTTTGTAAATATCTGTATTTCTCAATACAACATTTTCTTTCGGATATTGATAGATAAAACCGAATTCATCTTCAAAAGACACCATATTTCCGTAAATAGAAGTAATGATTCCATTCAGATTTTCGTCAATCACAGAAATTTTGTCTCCGATTTTCATTTGTCCAGATTTTAGATTTTTAAGTGTTTCTTGTACCAAGTTCTATAATTTCCAAATCTTTAATTTCTTTTCCATCAATTTTGAATCTCATCATTGTTCGTACTTTGTGCCAACCGGATTTTCCACAAGCTCCCGGATTCAAGTGTAGAAGTTTAAAATTTTCGTCATACATCGCCTTCAAAATATGAGAATGCCCGGAAATAAAAAGTTGCGGAGATTTTACCAAAATTTCTTTTTTTGCCAAAGGTGTATATTTTCCGGGATAACCACCGATATGAATCATCAAAACCTCTACATCTTCACACATAAAACGATTAATTTCAGGAAATTCGGAACGGATTTTAGTGTCGTCAATATTTCCGTAAACTCCCTTTAAAGGTCTTATTTTTTCCAGTTCTTCGATTACATTCATATTTCCGAAATCTCCGCAATGCCATATTTCATCGGCTTCTTTTGCATAATCAATAATTCTGCTGTCGATATAAGAATGTGAGTCGGAAAGAAGTAAAATATTTTTCAAAATTTAAAATTATTTTTCAAAAATACCATCAATTCATTTATACATTAATCGTAAATCAAAATCCGTATTTTTGTCCTGCAAATTTAGTAAATTGAGATATTTTATAGAATTTTCTTATAACGGTAAAAATTATTTCGGATACCAGATACAACCCAATGAAAACTCTGTGCAGGAAGAGTTGGAAAAAGCACTATCCACAATTCTGAGGGAAGAAATAAAAACTACAGGAGCAGGAAGAACCGACACCGGAGTTCATGCAAAAAAAATGTTTGCCCATTTTGAGACGGAACAAATTTTAGACGAAAAATTGCCACAAAAACTGAATAGCTTTCTTCCACCGGATATTTCTATTAAAAGAATTTTTAAAGTGAATAATGATTTTCATGCCCGTTTTGATGCAACTTTCAGGACGTATGAATATTATATTTCTCTTGAAAAAAATCCTTTTACGCTGGATTCTGCTTGGCAACATTGGAAAAGATCTTTGGATATTGACAAAATGAATGAAGCCTGTAAAATCCTTTTTGAATATGAAGATTTCACCAGTTTTGCAAAACTGAAAACCGACAACAAAACCAATCTCTGCAAAATTTACAAAGCAGAATGGGAACAAAACGGAACTGAACTAAAATTTACCATTTCAGCGAACCGATTTCTAAGAAATATGGTGAGAGCAATTGTAGGAACAATGGTGGAAATCGGCTCAGGAAAACTAAAACCGGAAGATCTAAGAAACGTGATAGAAGACAAAAACCGAAATTCTGCCGGAACTTCCGCTCCAGCTCAAGGATTGTTTTTGGTGGATGTCGGGTATGAATTTTAAAATAAAAATTACTCTATGACTTTAAAATTGTATTTTTGCATATACTTTTTTGAAGTAGTTTACCTTTCTTTTTGATGAAAAAACAAACCACCTGGAACATTATACAAAGGCTTTTCAAGATTGGGATGAAGTTCCGTTCTTGGTTTATTGCTGCATTGTTTATTTCCATTTTACTTTCCATAGTTTCTACATATCGACCGTATCTTTCTATGGAAATTGTAGATTCGGATATCATCAAACTTCGTGATAAATCTTTGATGATGAAGCATATCTATATCTTCATCGCCTTAGTTTTTGCGGAAACAATTCTGAATTTTTTTCTGGTTTATTTTTCCAATTTTATTTCGCAGAACGTTATTCGTGATCTTCGTGAACGATTGTATCATAAACTTATCTATTTCAAAACTTCATTTTTTGATAAAACTCCGATCGGCCAATTGGTAACTCGTGCTGTAGGTGATGTAGAAACCATCTCTACTGTGTATACAGATGGTTTTCTGATGGTCTTCGGTGATGTTCTGAGGATTATTTTTGTTTTGATAATGATGTTTCAGGTGAATGTACATTTAAGCTATATTTCACTGGCAATATTGCCTATCATGGTTCTTATTACACGATTTTTCCAAAAAAGATTGAAAAAAGCATTCGGAGACGAAAGAACGTGGACAGCCAATCAAAATTCTTTTGTACAAGAACGTTTAGCAGGAATGCCTCTGATTCAGGTTTTTGGGAGGGAAGAAGCAGAATTCAAAAAATTTGATACTATCAATACCATTCTGAAATCTGCACTTTTAAGGACTGTCTATATTTTCTCATTGTTTTTCCCGGTTGTTGAATTAATTTCTTCTTTATTCATCGGATTTATTTTATTTTATGGAGGATATATCACGATTACAGCAGGAGAAGTAATTGCATTTATCCAATATATTTCGATGCTGATTCGTCCGTTGAGACAAATTGCGGACAGATTCAATAATATTCAGCGCGGAATAGTAGGTGCAGAAAGAGTTTTGGGCGTAATGGACGAAGATTATTCCATGCCAAATCAAGGAAAAATTACGAAAGATCATTTTGATGGAAAAATAGAATTCCAGAATGTACATTTTGCTTATGATGAAAAGCAGGAAGTTTTAAAAGGTATTGATTTTAAAGTAAATCCGGGAGAAACCGTTGCAATAGTGGGTGCAACCGGAGCCGGAAAATCGACAATCATCAGTTTGATTACCCGATTGTATGACATTAATTCCGGGAAAATATTGATTGATGATATTGAACTTAAAGATTATGAACTTTACAACTTGAGAAGTCATATTGGTGTGGTTTTGCAGGATGTTTTTCTTTTTCATGGAAGTATTTTTGAAAATCTTGCTTTCGGAGATGAAACCATTACTTTGGAAAAAATAAAAAAAGCAGCAAGAGAAATTGAAGTTGATGAATTTATAGAACAGCTTCCGGAAAATTATAATTTCGTAGTCAGTGAAAGAGGTTCTTCTATTTCTCTGGGACAAAGGCAATTGCTTTCATTTTTAAGAGCCTATCTTTCCGATCCTAAAATTTTGATTCTGGACGAAGCAACTTCTTCCATTGACCACGAAAGTGAAAAACTGATCCAAAGAGCTACTGAAAAAATTACCAAAAACCGAACTTCCATTATTATTGCCCACCGACTTTCCACCATAGAAAAAGCCGATAAAATTATTGTAATGGATGGCGGAAAAATAGTAGAAGAAGGAAAACATGCAGAACTCCTCCGAAACAACGGCTACTACTCTACTCTTTATAAAGCCCAACTAAAACATGAAGTGGAGGAAAATGAAAATTCAATGCATAGATAATCTAATGTATTTGCTAAAATTATTCCCGAAGATTCAAATTCAACAATTACATTATTTCCAGAATGATAGAGATTTATCATATTGTCTTGTATATCAGCTATCGTTTGATTAAGTTCAGTATGAAATTTGTATATTTGAATAAGCCGTTATTTCAATTCATTTAGATTAATTATTGATACGCTTGTTCCATGTTTGCACTTGTAGATTGTAATAATTTCTTTGTTTCCTGTGAGAGAACTTTGGATAATTCTCTTATAGGAAAACCTGTTGTGGTACTTTCCAATAATGATGGTTGTGTAGTTTCACGAAGTAATGAAGCTAAAGAATTAGGAATTCCGATGGGTGCACCCGTTTTCAAATACAAAGATCTACTGGAAAAAAATGATGTAAAAAGTTTTTCTGCAAAATTTGAATTGTACAATTTCAAAAGCCAACAGGTAATTGAAATAGCTAAAAATTATGCTCCGGAATTTGAAGTGTATAGTATAGATGAGCTCTTTTTAGATTTTCACGGCTTTAAGTATATTGACCTGAATTCTTATTGTCAGGAAATAAAGAATAAGATCTACGAAAGTTCAAAAATCCCTACAAGTATTGGAATAGCCCCCACAAAAACGCTTTGCAAAATTGCCAACAGAATAGCAAAAAAATATCCTGAAAAATTTCAGGGAATCTATTTTCTGGATACATCTGAAAAAATTGAAAAAGCATTAAAATGGTTACCTATTGAAGACGTTTGGGGAATTGGAAGAAGATTAAGTACCAAAATGCAGGATCACGGAATTTACAAAGCCTGGGATCTTTTGCAAAAGCCGGAAATGTGGGTAAAAAAAATCATGGGAATTCAGGGAATCCGGATGATTAATGAGTTAAAAGGAATCCGTCAATATGAATTGGAGAAAGTCTCTTCAGGAAAAAAATCTATTGCTGTCACCAGAAGCTTTATGAAAATGATTACCGAAAAAGAGGAATTGCGAGAGCGAATAGAAACTTTTGCAATGTATTGTGCAGAAAAATTGAGAAAGCAGGAAAGCTGCTGCAAATCTATCACTGTTTTTGTTAGAACCAATCGATACAGACCAGACCTTCCCGAATATAAAAACGGATTAACTATCATTTTGGACAACCCTTCCAGCTCATCTATTATTTTGGCAAAATATGCTTCCATGATTTTTGATGAAATTTTCAAAGAAGGTTTCAGCTACAAAAAAGCGGGTGTTATTGTTTCGGATTTTGTTCCGGAAAATGAAAGACTGACCAGCCTATTTGAAAAGGATATTCAAGGTAAACACCTGCCTATTATGAAAGCAATGGATATGCTCAATAAAAAATATGGAAAAGACAAAATCAGACTGGGATCAATGACCGGAAAAAATACATACGAGCGAGAGAAACTTTCCCCTGAATATGAACAATTTTTAAAAAACAATACGCTTCCCGAAGCTAATTTTCGATTCCATTAATTTGACTTCGTCGAACCTAAAAGATTTAAAATTTAAACATTCTCTAAAAATGTGAACAATTTGATGATTTACATTAAAGAATTATAAGTTTTCTCTTCCTTTATATATTCAGCTTCTATTCCTTTCAACAGAAAAATATTTTTAAGAACCTGAACACCTTCTTCAATTGCCTGAAGACATGCATAAGCCATAGCGGAAACTATCTGTGCACCTGTTAATTCATATTGCACTGCCAGTTTATTCAGAATATCAGAATCTTCCAAAGTAATATCTTTCGGAAGAATTTTTTGCCACAGCAACAATCTTTCTTCGGAATTAGGTTTGCTATAGCTGATTAAACAATTGAAACGCCGCAGAAATGCATCATCAATATTATTCTTAAAATTTGAGGTAAGAATAATCAATCCGTTAAAATTTTCCACTCTTTGCAATAAATAGCTCACTTCCTGATTGGCATATCGGTCATTAGATGATTTGGTCTGGGTTCTTTTCCCAAATAAAGCATCGGCTTCGTCAAAAATCAGTATCCAGTTTTTGTTTTCAGCTTGAGTAAATATCTTTTCTAAATTTTTTTCTGTTTCGCCAATGTATTTGGAAACTATTTGAGACAGATCTATGCGATACACTTCCCGCTGAAATTCCTTTCCTAAAAGAGTGGCAGTAAGTGTTTTCCCTGTTCCGGAAGGGCCATAAAATAACGTTCTGTAACCGGGTAAAATATGTTTTCCCATTCCCCAATTTTCTCGAAGAGTTTGATGGTGTTTTATCCACAATCTCATCTGATGTATTTGATTTTGAATAGTAGAACTTACCACGAGATCCTTCCATTCTAACTGGGTAGAAACTTCTTTTGCAGGAAAATCCGGGCTGAATTTTGGTTTCATTTTTTCTCCAAACAATAATAAATGGACAGCTTCCGGTTTTAGGATAAGCCTTCCGCTCATTAATGGTTCTCCTTCTTTTACAGAGTCTATACTCATTATTTGATTTTTGAAAAACCAATGCGAAGTTTCAAATAATCTCTGAATTTGCAATCTTTTTTCAATATTTTCTCCTGCTAAAATGTACTGAACAGTTTCTCCGGTAGGCAACATTCCTCTATGATTTTCCAATCTTATTCCTCCCCATTCCGGAAATTCTCCACCTTCCGGATGAAATTCTTTTACAATCTCATCAAAAAAGTGAGGCAAAACGTGTGGAGCTAAAGCCATTAGCAAAACTACGGCTTCTTCGTGCGTAGTCGCTCTTTCCAAAACTTCGGAAAAAGTATTCTGAAAATTAAGATTCGTAGTTATTGTTTCTTCACTTTGAGGAGCAAGAGAATTTATAATGAAAGATTTTAGGTTTTGGAAAAGCATAATTATTTTTCAAAGATTAGAGATTTAAGAATTTTGAGTGATTCTTGTTGTTCACTGTTCCAATAATCTGTATGGGACCAAACCGGCAGCTTCTTTTTTGCCCAGCTTCCCTCTGGTTTTAGTTGATAGTTTGTAATTCCTTTACCCAAACAATCTATATTTCCTCCTACAAAATCATTGGTAAAATATATATTAGTCCATTGAATG
Source organism: Chryseobacterium sp. HNCC26DJ241 (assembly GCF_057180505.1). Taxonomy (NCBI): domain Bacteria; kingdom Pseudomonadati; phylum Bacteroidota; class Flavobacteriia; order Flavobacteriales; family Weeksellaceae; genus Chryseobacterium; species Chryseobacterium sp. HNCC26DJ241. Next base: position 337,194 of record NZ_JBXUGL010000001.1, read on the forward strand.
AATGAAAATTGTGCTGCATGGTTGATTACTTTTACATTCACTTTTTCTTTTGCAGTAGTATTAAACTGTTTTTCAAAATAAATAGGTTTTTCATAATTTTTGATGAGCACTCCTTTTATATTAATCATATCTATTTCCGGAGGAGAAGTAGGCAATTCTCTATAATTAATTTTACTTTTAAAAACAGTATCATTTTTTGCAAATAAAAAACCTCCGTGAGACAACGGACTTCCAAGCGTGATAAAATCTGATACGAGCCAAGGATTGTTTAAGGTTTTGAGTTCTAAAAACAATTTATTTTGCAGTTTTTTATATTCATCTAAATCCAATGCATCTTCTTGATGTGATTTAGATACAAACTCCGACATTTTTTCCAACGTTTCTTGTGTAATATCTTGATTTTGTATTTTGTATTCATATACATATTCACTCCAAAGATTAGAGATTATATCATATCCTACTACACTTCCTAAACTATGCCCTACAATAACAATCCTGTCATACAGCTGTTCTCCATTTTCGTCTTTCTGCTCATGAAGTTTTTTCAATAAATTTATTCCTTTACTGCGTATTTTAAAACGGGCATCTATATTCTTTGGAAATGGCGAAAGATACTTAAATGCATCTCCTACACTATTAGAAATTTGGGAATTAATTTTAGGTATTATATATTTAAAAAGACCAAAACCTAATACCCCACTTATTGCTGTTGAACTTAACAAATTAAGTATAATTTTCCCATCAAAAATGGATTTATTTATTATATAAAGTACAGGTATCAATAATAATAGGGCGATCAAAATACCTCTGATACCATATATAATATTTTGCAATCGAATGGGAATATTTTTTTTAAAAAATAAGCGAAATACCCAACTGTAAATTTCCGTTAGAGAAGGTTCAGACATTAAATTAGCCCAATAAAACTCATAAAAATCGGTTTTCTTTCCACTTAAACTCAGTCTGCGTGTTTCGTAAAAATTAGCAATTCTATCAGGACTACTGTATAATGCTTCTTCCTTTTCTTTTATGTTTTCTACAAATTCTCTAGCGGTATCCATTGGATTTTGATCACCAATACCGTGAATAATAACTACTGCTTGTTTTTTACTGCTCATGGAAAAAAGGTTTTTCGAAAAGAATTAATGCTTATATTATTTTAGTTTTTTACATTACGGCTTATCAAAATTAGCAGTTCCACCTCCCAAAGCTTTTACCTGATCTCTAATATATTGAATGAGAGTTCTCAAATTATTGGCTGTACCTTTTTGAATATCATGATACAAAATAACTATTTTGGAAGATAATTTTTGTACCCAAGGTTTCCATCCTTTTGATTTGGCGGCTGCCAAACCTGTATCTAAGCGAGATTTAAGATCTTTTAAAGGTAAATCTTTCCCTTGATCTCCATCTATATCCCACATAAGATTCTGAAGATTGGTTTTTGCATAAATACTGGAAACATCTGCATTAAATGCTCCAGTAGGAGGCCTTACTAATGTGGGATTACTTCCTGTTTCTGTATTTATATAGCTTTTTGCACTTTCTAATTCTTTTTCTAATGTACCTTCTTTAGCTGAAGTAGTATGCAATTTATGGTCTTCTGTACTTCCTGTATGCACTCCTACAATATGTCCGTCTTTCTGCATTCTTTTTACAAGTGCTTTTCCTACAGTACTTGCACCTCTGTAAGTAACTCCTGTTTGAATAAAAAAAGCGGCTTTAATTCCTTCCGTCTGTAAATCATCCAATACTTTTTCCGTACGATTTATAGATTTTCCCAACTCGGCGGAATGAGGTCCATCATCAAATGTTAAAGCAAATGTAGGAGAAGGTATAGATGCTTTAGATTCAACAGGTGCTTTTGCAGTTTCTTCTTTCTGTTTTGGGGATTCCACTTTTTTCTTTTGGGAGTCTTCTTTTGTTTTTTCCTGTTCAACATTTTGCTTACCTCTCATCTTTACTCTCCAAAAAATGGTTTTATTGATTTCAAAACTTTCTATTTTATATTCTTTCCACTCTCCTTTTGCCTTTAGTTTTTTCATGCGAGCTTCTGCCTCTTTTTGCGTCTTATAATATCTTGCAGTACTGCCATCCGTATCATTTATCCAAGAGTCTTCTGCATCTTTTTTTTTCATAATGATTTTTTCCGGAACTTTTTGGGCAAAAAAGGATTTGTCTTCGCCGTTTTTATAAGGAAGTTGAGATGCTGTTTTTGGAAAAGAATCGTAAAAATTCATTATTTTAAAATTTAATTATAAGTAGCCCTCATTTCAGATTATATATTATGATGCACTGCAATTATCACTTCCATGACAATTTGAAAAAGTAGGGTCTCTCCAGAAAGGTCTATTATAGATTCTAACGCAATCGCCCATCTGTACAGAATTATAAAATTCGTTTGACCGACTGCTTGCTGTGGAATTTTCGTCTACATCAGGTATTCTGGCACATCCCGCAGATTGACTACCGGGTATAAGTGTAGGTGTTGTTGGTCTTGGATTACCGTGTCTCCAATAGTTACTATGGAAACCAAAATCACCACAATAATTAACAAAATTAATCAATCCATGACCTGATAATCTCTGGAATCCTTTTATTGAATATAAATGACACCAATCATTATTCCTTGCCAAACCGGAAGTACTTGGTCCGGTAATCAGGTTGTCATACTGATGTAATACCGAAAAACCAGTGCCGCTTCTTTGGTAAATTCTCACGGAATTTAAATTTAGATTAAGATGTATCTCTCTATCCTTTACATTCGCTGTTCTGTAAGTACATGGGTCACCTTCTTCTTGTTTTTGTAATTTTCTCTCAACTCCGCCGCTTTGCTGTACCGTATGCGTCAATTCATGGGCTAATAAATGTTTTCCAGTATCAGAATTAGGACTGTACTTTCCTTCATTAAAATAAATGTCATTTCCTACAGTAAACGCTTGTGCATTCAGTTCTCGGCTCATTTGTACCGCTTCACTTCCGGTGTGGATTTTAACCTCCGAAAAATCTATTCCGAAACGGCTTTCCATAAAATTTTTAGTTCCGCTATCCATACTGTCTCCGCCTCCTTTGCTGGAATTGATCCGGCTTTCTACATGATCTGAAGCAACTCCCCCATTTTCTGAAGAAGAACGCTGAATCAATGGAGAAATACTTTCAGCTAAAGGCTTTTTTTGTAATTTTTCTTCTTCTTCACAAGCTGCACATTTCCTTTGCACTAAAGATCCGGTATGTGTAATTTGTGTAGAAGGTTCGGGCATTTTCATTACTTTATCTGCTACTTTGTCGGCTTCTACTTCATAAGAATCATTAGCAGAACCTACACTCAGTTTTTTCTGAATGACAGGTTGAAAGAAATTCGTAGTACTTTTTTTTTCTACAATTCTTTTTTTCTGTAAGGTCTCTGAAAATTTCATTTTCTAAAATTTTATTTAACTTAATTCTCGTACAAAGTGTGCATAGGAATCTGCATTTATTAATGGTTCAGAACCTGCACCAGGATAACCGGCATTACCTTGATAATGATCTATATTCATAAATGACATTCCAGCGTGAAACGATTCGTGGAGCAAACACTCTGTTCCAAAAGCGTTGGGCAAAGTAAGCGTACTTGGAGGATTTGTGCATATAGTAGCAGCATTTGAACCTGCTACAGACCAGCCACAATGATTTGCTATACATAAAGCTGTTGTTCCTGCTGTATCACAAGAAACTTCCATATTTCCAAGAGTTCTAAAGGCTACTCTTATTCTGGAAGTAATTAAAGGAAGATTAGCTTCTACTCCATGAGTTCCTCCAAAATTTCTTCTTAAACTTGGCAAAACTCTCGAATGAATAGGGTTACTCTCTATTTTTTTTAAAGCATTTATTATCCAACCTCGCGCATTAAAAATCGCTTGATGGACTTGTCTTATTTCGGCAGCTGTACAGTTAGGATTAGCTCCCAATTTCTGTACCTTTCTTCCAATTCCGCCACTTTGCTGCACCGTATGCGTCAATTCATGGGCTAATAAATGTTTTCCACTATCAGAATTGGGATTGTACTTTCCTTCATTAAAATAAATATCATTTCCTACAGTAAACGCTTGTGCATTCAATTCTCGGCTCATTTGTACCGCTTCGCTTCCGTTGTGGATTTTTACATCCGAAAAATCTGTTCCGAAACGGCTCTCCATAAAATTTTTAGTTCCGCTATCCATACTGTTTCCGCCTCCTTTACTGGAATTGATCCGGCTTTCTACATGATCTGAAGCAACTCCCCCATTTTCTGAAGAGGAACGTTGAATTAATGGAGAAATAGTTTCCGCTAAAGGTTTCATCTGAAGTTTTTCTTCCTGTTCACAATGCGCACATTTCCGTTGTACTAAAGATCCGGTATGTGTAATTTGTGTAGAAGGTTCGGGCATTTTCATTACTTTATCCGCTACTTTGTCAGCTTCTACTTCATAGGAATCATTAGCAGAACCTACACTCAGTTTTTTCTGAATGACAGGTTGGAAAAAATTTGACTTTTTTGCTTTTGCTTGTATTTTCTGCTCTTTTTGAGCGGTTAGCGTTTCCATAATTTTTGCTTTTTTAATTCCAATAACAATGTAAAAAATTGTCCATCCAAGGAGTTTGTATTAATCCGATTCCCCAAGGTAATTGTTCCAACAAAATATCTACTCCTTTTTCTTCTACCCAAAGCTCGTAAGAACCAGATTCCGAGATTGATAATTTGCCCATTCTTTGCAAAAAGGTTTCGCGAAATGCTTCAATAGATGTACCTTTCAGTATTGTCCAGTGATCTATAACTGCTAATAATAAGTCTTTACACATTTCTTTTTCCCTTTTATTTATTTTTTGCTTAGTATTTACTACATCATCAAGAGGAAAACCGCAAAGCAGTTTATTTAAAACCAGTTCGTTTTCAAAAAAAATTTCCTGACCGGTAATCAAGTATTGAGTCAATGCAATAGCTTTATGCTGATTTTTTTTATCAGTCCATAATTCCTCTTTACACAGATTGAGTTTTTCAAAAAGTGTGGAAAGAAACGGATGCAAAATCACCAATCCCGCATTTTCAATATAAAGAGATGAATTTACAAGTATAGAACTCTTGGCTTCCTGTTTTTCTATTGTAAAATCATTTCTAAATTCCATTTCATTTGCAATTTCATTATCGCTTTTTCTCTTATTTTTATTTACTTCAAGATTTCTATCTTTTAGATTCTGGTCTTTTTCTGGCTCATTTTTTATTTCTGATTCATTTTCATTATCTAAATTTTGATCCTGATCATATTCCTCATTTGAAGACAGGTCAAAATCCTTTTCCAATTTTTCGGAATATCGATCCGGATTTTCAGAATTCATCTTTGTATTTTCGAAATACAATCCTGAATTTTCTATCCATTCTTCCATTTCTTCCACAGAAGAAAATTCAATTTCAGAATTGAAAAAATTAATAAATCTGACGAATTTGTCTTGATAAGAATAGTTAAGTATTTCAGATTGTACTTTTTTCCGGAAAAAATCAGGAATGTTGAAATAATAGCGTATAAGAGCTTTTTTATGGCTATAAAATACCATAAATAGTTTTTCGATAAAAGCGTCGGAAATCTTTATTGCCTTTACTATTTCATCAATATTACGAGAAAGCGTGTTCTCTGCAATTACTCCTGTTTTTAAATACCCAATCAGTAAATTTACAAGATGAGAATCTTTTGTTTCAAAACCCAGTTCTTCTAAATTTTCTTCATTATTATTGAAGCTGACATTCCGAAAATGATTCTTCAGATAATTCTCTATTTGGATCAGTGACTGATTGACCAGCTCTTTTTTCCAATCTTTTCGAGATATATCAGGCAATTGAATTGTCAATTGATCTATAGTCCAAGTATAATTTTTGACAGAATATTGATAGAGCAAAACTTCCAATTTCGGGTAAAATTCTTTCTCCAATATATCGGATAATGTATTCTGTATCTCTTTTCCCAAAGGTTGGGAAGAGCATTGTATATCCATGATATGTTTCTGGAGAAGATGCATTATTCTTGAGAATCAAAGTTAAATGGCGGACAATGGAAATGAATAGATGTGAAAATATTAAATCCATTATCATAATTATTTTCATTGAAATTGGTGTTAGAAAAATGTAATTCTAAAAACCTATCTTCCATAATAGAAATATTAAGACATACATGATTGGCATAAAAATTTCCATAGCAGCCTGGTACCAAAAATCTCAAATTATCTCCATCATTCTGCATAATTTTCTTTAATTCTGTAATTATTTTGCTTGGAAGTTTATAAAAAAAACTTATTTTCTCTCGCTGTTGCGACGGATTAAGCAATAAAAATTTGAAAGTGAAATTCACAGTTTGCTCGCTAATTCCTTTAAATGAATACAATAAAGATGAAAAACCATCTTGATCTTTTATAGGCTTATCACTCCAAAAATGGAAAAATTCAACTTTTTCATTTGTCGGAAAAGGTACATTTTCTGTGTAGTCCAATATTTCGTTCAGTACTTCCCGCACTTCTTTTGCGGTATTGTTACCACCATCGTTAATGGTTTCTATTTTTGCGATTACATCTGCTTTTGTTGTCATGATATTTAGTTTTTAGATCGGTTATTATTTTTGAGTAAAAAAATCTTTTTCATCGAAATCAGGATAATAAAAATCACCGATTTTTTCTTTTTCAAGTATAAAGTTGATAGTATCTCCTTCTCCACAACAAATGTAAGGCAGATAAAAATCGGCAATTACCGTATTCTGAACCACAGTTTCCCTAATGCTATTATCATAAAACATGTATTGATCCACATATTGCATAAAGGAAAGTCTATACTCATAAGGTAAAACATTGTATGAAAATTTTTCAAAATCTGCTTTCAATTTGATTAGCTTATCGCTACAATCCGGACTTGTTTTTTGCACTGTAGACACAACTAATGGTTTTGCTGTTTCTGGTACTATTCCAAGTACCGGGTTCGCATTTATTACCCCAGTATTTATTTTTATATTTTTTCTTACGCTCTCGTAGATAAGGATAAAAGTTCCTCCTTTGCATACCCCTGCTTTATGTTCGATTCCTGAATGGGTTTCAAAGAATTTTTTCACAGTAAGATTTTGGCTGATTTCTTTCCATTTTAGTATAGCTGCTTGATACAATGCTCTAAACTCACCTTTCTGGCAAACCATTATCACTTCATCTAAATGATCGATAAGGTCTTCTGCAAAGATTTTATTATCATCATTGGCTAATCCATTAAAAATATCCTTACGATAAAAATCAGCAATAAGTTCAATTTTTTCATAGATTATAATAAATTTAGAATAGATTTTTAAAAATTCAGAGAAAGACTCCACCATAGAGTTTCTGCCTAATTTTAATTGTCTTATAAAATCATTCAGCTCATTTTTTCTTTTTCTCTGAAAGTAGGGTAAAATGGAATTATAATTATCTTCAATCCATTCTATAGACTTGCCTATTACATTTTCCCAATTTCTTCTTACCAAATCATAATCCAACTCAATATCTCCCCAATCTCCTGTATATGTTGTGATGCTCGGAATATGATTTTCTAAATCTACCGCATTGAGAGCAATTACTTTAAATGGCAAATTATTATAGTCTTTAATTGCTAAAATTTCTTTGAGAGCCTCTTGATAATTTTTCCCGATATGTCCTTCAATTCTAAAGAAATTATAGGGTTCAATATCATACAGCAAAGGTTTTTTTACACATTCTAAAGAAGTGTAATTGGCAACTTCGGAATGGTAAGAAAGTACTTCATTGTTTTTATTCTTTAAAGTTTTTTTAGGATTCCATTTTTTATTTAAGTCTAAAATATGGTCGTAATAAAACGGAATCGATTTTTTAGAAAGTGGAATGTCTCCATACAAAGAAGGTGTTACTTTGATGCCGTTGTTTTGTATTTTCCATGATTTGATAATGTGAACCAGCCTTTCAAATAATAGAGTAAGTTCCTGTTTTTTCTTATTATTTTTTCCTGAATTGTTTTGCATTGAGAAAAAAGGAGTTCTATATTCTGTACTTAAACTATCGGCTCTACCTAAAACAACGTGAAAAGGGAATAAAGTTTCGTCCACACAACATAAAGATGGATTTTTAGTACTAAATTCTACAATCTCGTTGTATGCAAAAGATATATCGAAAATCCAATCCCATAAATACTGAACATTGATGCTGCTCTTATTGGCATTAAGCACAGTTTCCAAATCTGTTTTCACATTATTTAATCCATTAAGACCAGCATGATTGTTTATCATCGGTTTATAATTATTGTAAGCATTGCTTATCTTATCTGATAAATCCTGAATGATAGAATCCGTCATCAATTTTTTAAATTCATTCAAAACCTGTGAGCCGGTCACTAACTGAGTAGTCGGAACATTGTATCTTGGAAGGCAAATCTTATCCAATGACGCAACTTCCGGATATTCAGGAAATAAGAAAGCATTTAATTTATCTACTGAAACCAGCAATGGTCTTATTTTAAACTCTAATCTTTTGCCTTTGTCATCACAATTGGTTGTTACACAGTTTTTCTCATCTATTAAAGATGCCTCTAATAAAAGAACCACGATTTTATTCTCGAAAAACTGATCGGGAATAGCAATTCTATCCGGTTCCAAAGTGTTGGTCGGGAGCAATTCTATAGAATTTTTTAGCGGTTCATATATTTTGGTATGAGATAAAATCATCTCCAAATACTCACCATCTATGTAAGCAGGTGCTAAAAAATCGGAAGATAATTCTATGGAATGATAATAAGAAAAGGTCTGCTCTTCCCACTGAATCTGATATCCCAAAGATGTAATTGCAGTTCCGCAACTTATGGTGATCTGGTTGGTTTTCGGGTGTGAGATTTCCAAACCGCAAAGAATTCCGATTCCGATACCTCCAACTCGGGTAAGCCTGTCTTGTTCTTCCAGATAACTTATGGCACGATTCAAATGTTTTTGACTGAGCACTTGGTCTGCCTCAAAAACGGGATATTTGGATGGGATATATGCTTTCATGGTAATGTATTTTTAAAGTGTTCCTAATGAAGTGCTTCCTAATATGATGGGATTAGTGGTTTCGCTGAGCTGACAATCATATAAATTTCCTTCAGGATAGATGGTATTGAGCTGTTTAAGTTTGGCAAGCAAAATTCTGTGGTATTTGGTAAAATTGGTATAATCTCTTTTAGTGAGGGTTTTATTGCAATATCCGAGTCGGAAACTTCTGTAGTTTTCCAGCCAGTTTTTATAGGCTGTCTGGAATTCTTCCATATCTTTGGGATTTACCCAACAAATTTTTAACAGTACATGAGCCGGAGCTTCCTGTCTGAAAATCTGTTCTGCATATCTTCTGAAGGTAATATTTTTAAATCTTGACAGATATCCCGGTAAAACAATGGTAGCTTTAAATGAGTAAGGATCATTATTGGCTTCATCTTTACAGTCGTCTTTCAGGCAAACGGTCAGCAGATCTTCTGCATCATTATCAAAATGAGGAAAAGGTCTTAATAAAATATGTTCCAGGCAGTAAAAGTTTTCGTATGCTTCATTGAGAGCCTGCATTAGTTTATAAAGATATTCTGATGCTTCCTGATTACTTGTAAACGTTTTATCTACAGTAGCTATTTTTTTTGGTTTTATTCCTAAATAGATATAAAATTTACTGCCCTGCTTATGGATGAAGTAAACAGTCGGGTTGAGCAGATTCTGTTGCGTCCATTTCCATTTTTCTTCCAGATCTATGGCTGGTTGTACTATTTTATAGACTACACTTTGATTATCAATTTCTACAGGCAATGTCCATTGAGCTTGTACTTCGGTTTCGGTTACAATATCTCTGAGTCCTATATTGTTTATTCCTAATAATCTGGCTGTTCTTTTTTCGTATCCGCCTCTGTGATCTGTGTTCCAGAAATCCTGAAAATCAAATTTGTTATTGACGATTTCGGCATGCAGATAATCTATTCCCAATCCTCTTTTATAGCTGGTTTCTGCATAATCTTTTATGAATGCTTCTTTATCGTTGATAAGATCCTGCGGCTGAAAAGATAGTTCTCCCAATCCACCTGCATCCTGACTTACGCGATACATCATAAAGACATAATCATTAAAACTTTCGCTGAAGCGTGACATCAGATGATCTAAAACCCGATTTCTCCTGTCATAAAAAACGGTATGCGTTTCTTCTAAGGAAATATCAAATTCTGTTTCTCCAAACAATAGTTTATTCTGAAAATCATCGCCGTATATTTCTTTTCCATAAAAATCTTCTCCTGTTTTCGGATCTATGCTCAGATAATTAGGATAATAGGTTTGTTGAATTGGTTTTAAGTCAAATATACTTTTAGCATTGTACAATTGACTGAAAAAATCTGCCAATACCTGATCGTAGAAGTGAAGATAGGCTTTGAGCTGTTTTACCTGAGCTTTTCTTTTTTCCGGAACTTTATCGGAAAGCTGGTTTTTGCCTAATCCGTAAGTAATGGGAAATTCTTCCTGAATGCTGTAATATTCATCCAATTGGTAAAATTGTCCCTGCGGAACCGGAAGATCGCCTTGAGTTGAGTACAGTTTATAATTCTGTATCTGAGCTTTAAGCTGCAACACCTTCTGCTCTACCAACATCTGATTGTTTTCAGATAAAAGGAAAGGAATATTTTTCTGGAATAATAATATTTTTGATTTTTCACTGGAAAAAATGGGTTTTTCTTCTCCAGATAATTGTAAGCACCATTTCTGGTTGGTACTTCCTGCAATAGGTTTTCCCAAAGAATTGTAAGCGGTCATTAAAAGGTTTTCTACTGAAACTATTCCTTTAATTTCCATAAGGGCAGCAATGATATCCGAAGCATGGATGCATTTAGGCAATTGGGCTTTTTTAAGCTCTTCATCTTTTAAAAAACCATGTTCCAGTTTCGGGCCTAAAAATATTTCGGTAGAATTTAATCCCTGCTCTATCAATTGTGATAAGGTGTAAAAACGTACGGGTGGATTCAAAACTTTTTCAATCGCCATTTGGATTTGAGCCATCACTTCCACCGAATCGGTTTCTGGAGCCAGTTCTACATCTACACAAAAACTTACCTCAACAGTTCCGATGGTTTCTACACATAAAAAATCTTCTGTAAGGTTCCTGTTCTGATGTAATCGTTGCTGAACGGTCTGGAAAATACGATCTGATTCTATTTTTTTATTTTTTAACAGCGTAATGATCTCACAAATAGGTTTTTCGGTACTGAAATGTTCTTTTACTTCATTAATTTCACCTGGATCAATTGGTTCTATGACGAATTTCAGGATGTCATTAACCTGGGTTGTCCGTACTACTGTGATGATAACGGCATTGTCTTTTATTTCTACTTTTTTGTTTTTTATTTTGTTGGGTTTATCCATTTTGCTCAGAAGGAGCGCTTCAGGATCATTCCATGAGGAAAAATTGGGGGTGATTTTTACCTGTACCCATTTTTCATCCTTCAAAAATGCAAATTCCAGTTCTGTGGTGTTCAGATTTCCAAGAACGGGGTCTTCTTCCAATTCTATTTTTATTTTATTCAAGCCTCTTACGGATAATTGCTCCAAGAACTTGTTGTGTTTATCTTTTGAGGTAAAGCTCAGTTTATCTTCTAAAACATTGATGTAAATATTTTTCTCTGCTTTATGAGGCAAATTGTAGCCGTAAAGGTCAGTTTCTTTTTTTGTTGCCAAAAACCAAGCATTGGAAACGCCTTCAATATCAATTAAAAGTTTTCGGTAATCCAGTTCTGTTAATGGTGCATTGGTCAGAATGTTTCTGGCTGTGAAAAATGATTGGTTTTGTATCTGTCCGTTTTTGTTAGCCAATAAATCTTTGATGTCAAAATCAGTTCTGTAGCCTAACTCTGTAATCATAAAAGACAATGCTTCCAAAATCGTAATTCCCGGATCGTGGGCATTATAATCTGTCCATAATCTGTTTCCGAGTTTTTCAATATACTTTAATCCTTCTTTGCGCAACAATTCATAATCCTGCGATGGTTTCAGTATTCTTTCTGATGGTATGTAATATGTAGGATTCATGGTTAGCAATTGTTTTTAAGTTCTTCTATTTCATGTACATCATTAGGAATAAATAAAGTATAATCGGTTTGAGGAACGATCTCATTTACATCGGATATGGTTCTTTTTACAATATTCTCCGTATCATCAAGGATCAGCTGATCAACCTGAAAATCAACTACATAATCTACAAAACTCTGATTATCGATCAACTGAATAAGTGCAGAAAGCTCTATTTTTTTTGCAAAATCAATATCAATGTCGTTGTACGCCCACGGACTGATGAATTTATTGAGGGTTTCTTTTAAAATATCTGCATATAACCGTGTATCTGCTCCCGGAATTTCTCTGTATTTTACTTTGCATTTAATCTGTATTTTTTCTAAAACAGGCGGTTTCACACATAAGCGTACATGAGGTGAACACAGTTCCATCACTCTGTTTTTAATGCGTTGCAATGTACTCAGGCTCAGTAAAGGTTTCCACTCCCAAACTGCTGATGAATTGAGGGATCTCGCAATGGGAATAAGGGTTACATATCCTGCGGAAACATTGGAAACACTGCCTGTATCATATCTGTAATGGTTTAAACATTTGATTCTGTATACTTCCGGAAATTCCTGTAAAACAATTCTCTCGTGATCCCATGAAGTGATGGCTCTTTGTTTGTGTCGCAGTCTTTCGCTGCTTCTTTGGTACAGCAAGCTGTCGTCTTCCTGTTTTTTACCTCCGAAAGAGGAATAAGGCTGTTTTACTTTTTTAACTGACGGATGTGGTTGATACAGCTTTGAAATGGTTCCTTGCGGTGTCACTTCAAGAAAATAGCTTCCATTATTTTCAAAATCAAACAAAACGGCTTTTAAAGCCTGTTCATGGATGCCCACAAAATGGCAGATCCTGTCTAATCCGTCTACAGAGATTTTTATCCAGAAAAGAGATGCAGGAAGTACGGTGGTCTGTGAATTGTCAAATTCAGGGATAGTCAGTTGTACGATTCCTGATTGCAGCAAACCCATAGTTTCATCTCCTATATCGTGGGAATCTATGGTTTCCCATTCGTTATTGTTTAAATATTTCCAGGAGAGTTTTGCCGGTTCTTTTCTGGGATTGGCTGTTCCTTCGGCTAACTGAAAAAGAATGCTTAATCCGTTTCCTTCCTGTGCGTTTTCAAGTCCTATGTAAATTTCTCCCTGCTCCGGTAAAGAGGGAATGACTGATAAAGAGGATTTCGGAGTGAATTTTTCGTATCCGAAAGGTAATAAATGATAATATTCTACCGGATTTAATGTATCATCCGAATTCTTGAAAGTATAGGTATTTGCAACGGAATAATTCATTACAATCGACTGAATAACGGGAGCAACAGGTAAAACCGGACTTGGTTTTTTAGTTTCTGCAATATAATCCTGTAAGAATTTTTCTTTTTCATAGGCCGGATCATTCAACTGAATCCTTATATATCCTGAAATGCTTTTTTTATCGGGTATTGCATCTTCCAGATATTCTTTTACAGGGTAATTGTTAGTATAAACAGAATTAAAATGATCAGAATCTTTAACAAACTGTCCGTCTTTCATTTCATATAACAAAGAATCATCTACAACGGTTAATGTAGTATTCAATACTGAGATAAATTCCTGAGAAGCAATATTATCGAAAGATGTTGCTATATTTTCTGCTTCAAATGACTGTACTTTTGCAACAGTATTGAAAGTTTGAGAATTATCACTTAATAAAGTTGAAACCTGCGAAGTGATATTACTCTGGGATGCAGAGACATTGGTATCGATTGAAAATGTGGCAACTGCTCCTTTTTTGAGGAAAAACTCGTTACAGCCTATGGTAAAGCCATTTCCGTTTTTTGGAAAGTCTCCGAAAGGTTTAAACGGTTTATTGATATCCACAATTCCCGTATCTGTAGCAACGATGAAGTTTTTCAATCCCACAACATTTATTTTTACCGCCAAACTGCTGCATTTTATAGGTAATTTATTGTTTTTAGGAATTATTTTAAGGATGGGATGTGTTGTATTAATAATATCTCCGTCATGAATTTTTTGATCAAAAGGTACAACGGCTTTCTCCGTAGCAGGAATGGTAAGCTGAATACTTTTATCCTGAGTGAGTTCTTTCAGACTGATCTCGATCCATTTTTTTTCTCCGGTGATCCAGAATTCAAATAAATCGGGGCTTAGATTTTGGGTATCGAATTTAAGTGTGATGGTTCTTGTTCCGCCTCTCAGATAGAATAGCGGACTGGCTAAAAGCAGTCCTGTTTTTGTATTTTCTGCCGAAGCGGAAAAGGCAGAGAAAGGAGTATTGGTTCCGTTAAGAGGAAATAGATCTGTTTTTCTCCATGCAGTATCTGTATGATGGCTTAAAAAGGATTTTATTTTTATGGAATTAACTGCCTGATTTGATGTGGAAGCATAGAATTTATTTTTTCCCAATGAGTTTTTCTTTGCCGGGAAAACGGTATTTTTCGGTAGTAAAAAAGTGCCTGCCTGAGCAAAAGGTTCTATGAGTAAATGTACATAGTCCGGTTTTGCTTTTTCAGGAAGCAATTGTAAAATTTCTTTATAGTAAAAGTCCAGATGTCTTTTGGTAAATTCATTCAGGTGGTTTTTTGCAATACCCAATAATTTTAGAAAAGCCAAAAACAATGCATAATGTGGTGAATGTGCGGGATAATTTTCTAATTGCTGTTTTAGTGTTTCTTCGGTGGTATTTCTCCAATGTAAAAGCAACCCGAAAAGCTGCTGAACGCTTTTGTTAAACTGATAACTGCTTATTAAGGTAATGATCGAGTTTTCATTATTTATTTTTGTGAGAAGGGCATTTAACTGATTTTCAATGGTGATCTGAGAACCTGTTAAAAATTCTTTTACTTTTATTGAATCATCTAATGTGGTTACTTTTTCAGTCAGCTTAGTAAAATCCTTTTGAAGATCTTCAAAAATTTTTTTTAGTATTTCTTTTTGTCCTTCATTGTCACTGATCAGCGGAATCAGTTTTCTGCCATTTTCATATCTTTTCTCATATTCCTGAATATTCCATGTGAAAATTTTCGCTAAAACAGCCGTAGATTCCCAAGCAAAAAATAAAGACCAGTTACCTTGTTCTAAATTAAATTCATTAAAATATCTAAGATAATCCGACATTTTTTGAGCCAAAACAATGTGATCTACCTCAGTCCTCTCGTCCAATAAAAAATAATTGGTTTCAAGGGCAGGTAAAAACCTGTTGCTCTGGGTAGTTCCCATGCCTTGGTGAATTGATATTTTTGAAGAACAATTTTCCATGATGCTACGATTTTATATAAGTTCCTTCTTCTAAATAATAAGGAAATACATAGTTGTGCCTTGAATTGGTTGCCCGAATGGTGTATTCAACTTCAATCCTGACAATACCTTGTGTTTCATTGTTTTCTGAAGCGAAATAAATGTTGTTCAGGTCAATTCTGGGTTCATACTTTAAAATAGAGTGTTCAATAATACCTTTGATTTTTGTAAGCAGGGTCACGGTAATATTTTCAAACATCAACGGAGAAAGGTCACAACCAAAATCTGATCGCATTACTCTTTCTGTCAGTTGAGTATTTAGGAGTATCTGCAGGCTTTGATGTATATCTACTTCATCCGAAACGGTCTCCACTGTTCTTATAATGGGATTAAATGTCGGAGGAAAACTCCATCCTGTTCCTAAAAAGTCATCTGTTTTCATGGTATCTTATTTTAAACCTGTTTACATTTATTTTTTGAACCATTAAAATTTATTTCAAACACATGAGTCACATGAGATTTAATATATTATTTTGAAAAAGATCACATGAGTTTAAAAAATCTTTGATTTTTCTTCTTATGTGTTCTTATGTTTTCTTTTATTCTCAATGCTGATAGACGACTTATGTGTTAAAAATTTAGCGTATTTCTAAATAATTTTTAATGGTTTAAAAATATTGGTTATATCGTATAAACTTTGAAAATATCTTTTATAATAGGATTTCATCCTATCCTTTGTTATTTCGCCACTTCGTGGCTCAAGGTAAATCCAAAGATTGAATGGTATAACTTTTTATTATCCTCCGATAATTACTGTGGGGCATCCTGCTACAATACTTCCTCCGTGTGCTGTGGAATCTCCCATCCTTGCGGCGGGCATTCCGCCTATCAGTACTGTGGATGAGCCTTTTACAATGGTATCGGGAGGTCCTGTGCAGACACAGCTGTCTCCTACTACTGATGCGGGCATTCCGCCTATCAATACAGTGGAATTTCCTCCGGACAGTAACGGACCTCCTACATGAGGTACTGTTCCTGTGGTCATTGGACATACATGCATGTCACCTGTTCTTGCTGCTGCGGGCATATTAATTGAGTTTTATGATTGAACCTTTTATATCTAAAGTGGCATCGGCAGAAATTTCGCCTTTTGCCCCTTTTATGCTAAAGTCTTTTGCTGCCTTTAGAATAATATCTTTGCTGCTGTCTAAAGTAATTCCGTCCGCATTCATCATAATTTTGTTTCCGTTTTCATCTTCCAGAACAAAGCCTTTTTCGTCATCGCTTATAAGGAGTTTATTTCCTTTTTTTGTGCTTAGTTCAATGGATTTTTTCTCATCGTCCAGTTCTATTTTTGTTCCTTCTTTGGTTATTAAGCCTTTTTTATAATTTTCCTGCTGAACAGGAACCGGCATGGCGTGCTGTGAACTGTACAGACTTCCTAATATTACAGGTGTATCAGGATTATTTCCTAAACAGCCGACAATGACCTCATCATCTACATCGGGGATAAAATAGCTTCCCATTTCATTTCCTGCAAATATTGTTGCCAATCTAGCCCAGATTCCTTCTCCGTTTTCAGAAAGCGTGGGTATTCTTACTTTTATTCTGAATTCGTTGTCCGGATCTTCTTCTATCTGGGTAACAATCCCGATCTGTAATCCGCTTACAAAATTGGTTTGTCCGGTCTGCGCCTGTTGAGCAGGTATTGCAGGTGAGCTGTTTTCTGCAAATGACTGTTCTATTTCTACTCCTAAAGTATACTCTGTTTTCCAGCATCCGCTTTCAAACGTATGCAGCTCCTTGCTTATCAACAGTTTTTCTTTGTCTATATCTCTGTTTACTTTATTGCAGGTGAGAAAATCTCCTATTTTGGCTTCTATATTTCCAAAAGTGGTAAGCTGAGCCTGTATTACTGCATGATTGCTTCTTTGAAGGAATGTTTTTGCCATTCTTGTCATCGTGGAAGTCAGAAGACGGCTTTCATTAAGGGTTACCGTTTTGATGTTTTTTTCTGCGTCCTGTTCTGCTTCAATTTTTTCCATTGCCTGAGAAGAGGCATCCCAATATTCTATAGAGGCTTTGCTGAGTTTTTTGGACTCGTCTTCTCTGCCTGAAAAGCTGAATACATTAATGCCGTTCTCTGCTGCATATTTTTCTTCGGGAATGGCATCCAATATATCGATACCACTGAATTCTCCGTTCCGAACCACTACCAATATTCCGATTGAGTCTAAAAATCCTACTAAATAATCCCACGGAATGGTATGAGGATTACGGGTAATCATTTCTTCTTCCCACTCTTTTTCTTTGGTATCCAGATTATTAGCAACTTTTGCCTGACTCAGAAATGCATCTAATTTGGTTCTGAAAGTTTCAGTGCTGTTATCAGGATTCTCTGAAGGTGTGGTAAGCTGATAAGCATCGTCTTTGCATTCTATTTTTACCGTAACACATTCACCGCTTATATTTTTTTCAATAGATTTAATGAATCCTTTGAACAGGGTTTGTTTTTTTTGATCAACGGCTACTTTCAGTTCTATTTTCTGTCCTTTTTTAAGTTCATCTGCGGGAAGGGTTGTTTCCGGATCTACATTGGGATCTGATGCTGTAAATGTGAATTTTGCAAAGGGTATTTTATTTAACTCAAAAGCTACCTGTCCTTCTTTCAGTAAAACATCAAGACCATTACTTTCCCCGTCAATTAAAAACTCCAGGTTTAACAAATTATCTGCAGGTATGTATGGCTGAACAGGCATAATCTTTTTATTTAACAGGCGGAAATGATATATTCTGCCCGGTTTCTGTTTTTCTAAAACTTAATAATCGGTTGGTTTGGGCTACATCTATATAATACGATGGGTTTTCATAGATATTTTCAGCTATAAGTGCCAGTTTATCATTCATTCCCAGCGTTCTTATATGAGTGAGATCCGGAGAACTTTTATTTTGCTGTGCAGCCATTACTTCATAAGTGGCAGTTCCTTTAAAAATGCATTTCACCTTAGCTCTGATCGGTCTGCCATCTTTTCTGAAAAGCATATATTCTATATCCATGCTTTTTAACCGGCATTGTAATTTGTATCCTCCCCAAAGAAGCTGAAGATAAGCTGTCTGATGGGTAGTTCCATTATAACCCATGATGAGGTTTTTAAATTCTTCCACATCTTCCTCTACTGATTTTACTTCAGCAAAAGGATTAACTATGGCAGGAGCTAAAGCATCCAAAACGTCTCCGGCTTTGTCCAGTAAGGATAATTCGCCTTTTCCGTCTTTTATTTTCCCGGGTGGTACAACACCAGAACTGTCAAAAACAAAATCAAATGTCACTTCCTCTCCCTCTATTCTGTTAAAACTTAAATTATTAGAAGAGGCCCCCATCGGCTGTCCCTCGCAAAACATTACATTATGCTTAAGGGTGTACTTTTCCGGATTTAGTTGGACAAAAATTGTTTTTTTAGGAGAGGTATATTTACTGTTCTCATATACTTCTATCCTCATTTTGTCTATGATTCCTAAGGCTGCTTGTATCATCTCTCACTTTTTTCTTTAAGTTTTTCTAATACTTCTTTGGTACACTCTTTAATGAGCTGCGATTTTAATTCCTGTATTTTCAAAGGATCTATTGGCTGTGAACGGGCAGAATTTACCTGCTCTTCTTCTATTTTTACTTTGATATGTAATTCTTTAATCTGAATAGCCATTGTAGTATATTATTAAAAACTAGGTACAGGTAACTCTTTGAAAAAATTATATTTCAATGTGATGGTTTCAATGACAATTTTATTTTCTTCGGCATTGAAGTCACTGAATTCATAGCTCAACGGAATGGCATGTGATACATACCAGACTTTCAGAGGATTTCCTTTTTCATTTAATAAGGAAATGACCAGATTGGCAGGATAGAAAACAAAATCTTCCAATGCCTGATTGCACCACATGGATAAACCGGACATATCTGAAGTTAATCCTCTTTTTAAAACCAAATCCTGATAACCGGAACGAAGGGGTAAATTGTGTTTGAATTTATTCTGTCCTCCTTCG
The DNA here is from genome assembly GCF_057180505.1 of Chryseobacterium sp. HNCC26DJ241. Classification (NCBI taxonomy): domain Bacteria; kingdom Pseudomonadati; phylum Bacteroidota; class Flavobacteriia; order Flavobacteriales; family Weeksellaceae; genus Chryseobacterium; species Chryseobacterium sp. HNCC26DJ241. The sequence goes on from NZ_JBXUGL010000001.1 coordinate 356,566, forward strand.
GTATAAGGTTCGGTTTCCATGGTAACTTTTAATCCGTTAACGCTTTGAAATTTTGTATCAATACTGAATTGCGGCAAAAGCTCAAAGATCACAGAAAAGTAAAAACCGGGAATGGGATTGCTGTCAGGCATGATATTCAGTTTATACGTGTTCTACTGTAAATCCGTGATTGGCAATTTCCACTGTATCTATAGCTGCTTCATTGGCATCGGATTTCATATCGGTGCATTTTAAAGAAACTATGAAACAGTCTTTTACTTTCCATACCACCTTAGGTTCGTGATTTTCATCCAGCAATGAGATCGTGATATTCCTTCGCTCTACAGTATTGAGAGCTACAGTATTGTACCAGTCATAGAATTCATTATCTCCTGCAAATACTCCCCTTTTCAGGGTAATATTGCTGAGTTTCAGCATTCCGGGCATTTTCTTTTTAAAGAATTCCGGGCTTGATCCTACCCGATGTTCAATAACATCCATTTCTTTATTTAATCCTGATACTTCCGTAAAAGCTATTTTACTGCCGCCCCATTCTACACTGAAATGAAACTTTGGTAGCGGAAAATCTGTATTTGGCATGATGTATAGTTTTAGAGTTTAAAAAAATAATTAAGATTTCTGTTGCATTTGTTTGAATTCAAGTATGATGAATTCTGCTGGTCTTGAAGGAGCATATCCTATTTTTACGATCATTCTTCCCTCTAAAATATCTTGTGCAGACATGGTCTGGTTAAGTCCCACTGCAACAAAAAATGCATGTTCCGGCTTGGCTCCTGCCAAAGCGCCGTCATTCCAAAGAGTGGTGAGATAGTTTTCAATCATCCCTTTTACATTGACCCATGTTTGTGCTACATTCGGCTCAAAAACAAACTGCATACAGGCTTTTTTCACAGACTCTTCAATCATATTGGCGAGTCGTCTTACATTTACATATCGCCAGTCATTGCTATTTCCTGCTAATGTTCTTGCGCCCCAAACAAGGTTTCCTCTACCAGTAAATTTCCGGATTGCGTTGATGGATTTTCCTGTTTCATGGATGTTCATATCTTCCTGATCTTTGTCATTGATGTCATCTGTTAAGCCAATTATTCCATTCACGCTTACATTAGCCGGAGCTTTCCATACGCCTCTTGTGGCATCGGTCTGAGCATAAATTCCGGCAATAGCTCCTGACGGAGGTACGGTGTTCATAGATTGTGAAAGTTTTGAAACTATGGCGGCATAGATCGGGATATTAGAAGTCAGATTGTTTTCTTCTGTGGATACATAATTTTCTAATGCACTGATTGCAGAATTCATTGCTGCTATGATCTGAGCGTGCAACTTGTCTAAAGCTGCCTGAATTTTTGTTTTGTCTGCAAGTCCTCCTGTAACCAATGCTCCTGTATATGGATTAGGAGCTGAAGCTGCGAAAGCACCATTTCTCCAGACGAGGTCTTCAAATGCAGTATTGGGATCTGTAGTAAGAACAATATCTGCCAGATCATCAGGATTGGTGTCAACATCCGGTCCGTCAACGGTTTGTAAACCGTCATAAACTGCTTTAAAATCTACCAGTTTTTGAGCATATTGCTTAAGTGATACAGCAATAAGACCTTGAACATAGGTTTTGAAAGGATTGACCAAAGAGGTAGTTTGCCCAAGAATGGCAAGGAATCTCTGCAATTTATTTACATAATCACTTGTATTGCTGAAATCATTGGCAATGACAATTTTGTCTTTGTTTTTTTCACCCCATTTCACACTGAAACCGTTATTCACATCATTAGGAGCAATATTCTGATATACTTTTTTATAGGTTACATCAAATCCTGCTAATAAAGGAGCTATTGTTAAATCAGTTGCATAAATAGAAGCAAAATCCACTTTTCCCGGAGCTGTTCCATTAATATCATTAAACCTGAACTGATACGGAAAATTAGCCTGAAGATATGGATAATAGGCTGCTCCGTATTTAAGGTTCTGGTTTCCTACTTCATCTCTGAAATCTGCACTGTCATCATCTAGGTTTGCCGCTTGCTTTACATCCATAATAGTGAATCTGTCCATAAGGTTATTGCATTGCATTAATGAATGAACCTGTACAGCTCCTAAGTTGGCTGCGGATAAATTAATGGCATCCGGGAATAGTATGAGAGTAGGCTCATCATATTTTTCCAATGTAGTAATACCATCTGTAAATTTAGTTTTTGTTGCCGCATCAAATGCCGGATTATCTGTGTAAAGCCCAATGGAAACGATATAGCATTCTCCACCACCATTGGCATAAAATAACCGCATGCTGTTGTAGAGCTTGAATTTACTTTCCGTAACGGCACTGTCATCAGTAGGTAATAAATTACTGTCCAGATCTACTGTAATACTTGCAGGAGACGGAGCTCCTCCAAAAATCTGTTCATATTCTAATAATGAAGAAATTCTGGTGGGAACATTCTGAGAAACTGCTTTTTGTGTGTATCCTACAAATGCAGGAATTGCAGTAGCTACCTGAGCAATGGAGGGAGGAAACGCATCAATTTCATTGACGTACACTCCCGGAGTTTTGATTGCACTAATATTCATGATAATTAATTTTAATTAGTTGTTATAATTTGGTTATTAGCATCTTTTGTGAAGGTACCTGATTCAAGATGCCCTGTAGAATCGTTAGGATTGTTTTCCCAAAGTTGTATCGTAGCTTTTTTGATGATTTCATCCGGAGCGGTTTCTTCTACCTGAATAGGAATCATTTGTACTTGGTATAATACCGAAGGCATATATTTGGCTCCCAAATAAGACCACATCTGGTTGAGTTGATCTATTTTTAAACTTACCATGTCAAATATAAGTTTATCGTAAGAACCACTACCAGGAACATTTTCTAATAAATTTGGAGCCTGCCAGTAAAAAACACGTTTGTTTTGAAAATATCGGATCACAACTTCCAGTTTATCTATTCCTTCTGAATATTTGGACTGATCGATATTATAAGAGGCAAATAAGAGTGATAAAATTAAATTTTGAGTAGGATTTTTATATTTTTCTATGGTATCGCTCGGAGATACATAATTTTTGTAAAGGGTTTGATTTTTGAGTATTTTATCTTCTTCAATGTTTACGATTGATAAAATAATGGAAGATTTGGAAGACAGAAATTCATCCCCATCATTAAGTGTAGCGATGTTTGCCAGTTCAACAACAGGCGTTCCTGTTATCTCAGCATTTACTGCAATAACAAGTTTCGAAAGGAACTCCGTAACTTTCATGGTAATTAGTTTCTGCTATCAAAGTTGCATTTTAAATTTTATTTAAAGTGCATGAAAAACACCTTTTTTAGAACAGTAAAAACACCATATTTTTAGTCGGAATCCTCAAAATGATTTATAGAAATTGGAATATAATGAAGAAATTCAAAGTTGAATTATGTACAAATTATAAAAACAACTTTGTTTAGAAGAAAAGAAATTTTCAGAATTGAAAACGAAGATATTCTATTAATTTACAGAATTTTATAGCTGAATTTTAATTCTTTACCATTTATGCTTTTCAAGGGTATTTTCAAAATACTTTAATCATATCTAAAGCAAAGATGAAAATCCATTCTCGGGATTTATAAAGTAACTAAAATTTTGTATAAAATTACAATTCTATAATACCTAATTATTACCATCAGTGTAAACTAAAATCCGTACACACTGATGGTAAATAATTTATTTTTAAAAGATTTATAACAAAGACTTTCCTTTTTAATATCCAGGATTTTGTGTTGTTAAACCGCCACTTTCTGTTATTATCTGTTGTGGGATTGGAAAAACATTATAATGACTTTGGAACGTTTTCCCATCGGCTGCCATTACAGAAGCAGCTTGACCTGTACGAATAATATCAAACCATCTATCGTGTTCCATAGCCAATTCTAGTTTTCGCTCCTTTCTAATAGCATCTCTTACAGTTGTGTAACCAGAAACTGAAAGAGACGTAAGTCCCGCTCTGTTTCTTACTTGATTAACTAACGCTAATGCAGGAACTTGCTGCTGTGTTTCATTTAAAGCTTCGGCTTTCATTAATAAAACTTCTGAATAACGAAGTACTTTAATATTTACATCAGTTTCCCAAGCATCAGCATGTGAACCTGGGTACGCTTTATAATTATATCTAGGGTTTTCAAGGCTAGTTGGTACATATCTTTGATCCCAAAGTGTAGTTCCTAAAGTTATAACAGTAGCATTTTTTCTTGTGTCTCCGTTTTCATAAGCATTTTGTAACGTAGCAGAAGGAGAATTAAAACCCCAACCCCAACCACCGGAACCTCTACCTCCTTGTACAACACTATAACCTGCAACTCCATTATAATAGTTATTAGAATCATAAGTTCCTTGAATTTCAAAAAGGGACTCAATATTATTTTCACCGCTTGGTTTAAAATTATCCTGATAATTTGAAGCCAAAGCATAGCCCGTAATTTGATTAGCATAATCAATAACGCTCGCCCATTGACCTTGATACAGCTTTACTTTTGCCATGAGAGCTAAAGCTGAACCTTTAGAAGCTCTCCATTTATAAGATGTTCCGTAAGCATCTTTGGTTGGTAATAGAGAAATTGCTTGTGTAAGGTCGCTTTCTATTTGTGCATAAACTTGTGATTTTGGTTTTCTTATATATTTAGAAACTTTCGAATCATAAGTATCATCAGGAGAAAAATAAGGAATAGGAACATCCCCAAATAAACGAACCAAATTAAAATAATAGTAGGCGCGTAAAAAATAGGCTTCACCATTCAAGATATTCCCCTCAGTAGAGTTTGGATTCATTTGTGAAAGGTAGTATAAAGCACGATTACAATTATAAACTCCTTGATATTGTCCATTCCAAACCTCATAAAGCGAAAGCATACTGGCATTGAAAGAAAGATTATCAAGTAAGTTTTTGTCTGCACCTGCATCTCCTAATGCACTTCCTTTATCGGCTTCATCAGAAGTTATGCTGGTAAGACCAATCCAAGAAAATGAACTTGCTTCCCATGTTTTAGCTTGTTGATAACAAGCACCTATCAAATTTGCCGCATATTCTTGTTGTGTTTGTGCATTGAAGTGAGTGCAGCTTATAACAGTTGCTATTGCAAGAAAATATATTTTAGAAATTTTCATATATTAAATTTGATAGATTATTATTTTTTAATGAATTGTATTGATTTGGTTTGGGTATCATCTTTTATAGTTAAAAAATAAACACCTGTTTTTAAATTAGATACATCAATAGATTTAGAATTTGTGAAAACCTTTTTAATCATTTTTCCAGAAACATCGGTAATTGTAGCTTCGTTAATTTTTGAAGAAAATGGCCATAAAACATTAAGTATTTCATCTGCAGGATTAGGAAAGACTCTAAAACTATTATCAAAATTTTTCACTTCATCAGTTCCTAAAGTGGAATAAACAAGCTGAAAAGGAAAATCTTGTGCTACATCTGCCACAGAATTAGGATACCCTCCATCTAAAGCATTTCTTACAGAACCAATTGGCTCTAAAAATTGTTTTGCATTCCAACCTTGCATTGTTCTCACTCCAGAAATGGTAATAGGTGGACAATATAAATTTAGATAGTCATTCAATAAATGATTGAACGTATCTTGTGCTTGTAATTGCCAAAATACCCAATAATGACCTGCTGGTAAAGTAGTACCGATATTTGCGGTAACTTTTAGAACAGGTTTATTCAAATTTACAGCGGAATTATTAGACGCGGGAATAGAAGAATTAAATATCCTGTAAGCAATAGGATTAGATACACTAGAAAAACGATTGGTAGTAAAATCTCCAAAAATCGGAGTTGCATAAGGATCTTCTACATTATAAATTGCCACTTTCATAATAGAAGGAACTACATCAGCAGAATTGGAATATGCAAAAACACTCAATTGACTAATATTCCAAGATTGTCCTACCGGAACAGTAAAATCATCTGCTAAATAATAGCTCTCTAATGGATTTTTAAAACAAGCGAATCCTGCGGTTCCATTTGTTTCTAAAGTACTTCCAGTGTCATTTGAGCATTCCGACCATACTAAATTATTAGGTGCTGTTGAACCACTATGGGAAATATTTCCTGTTGTAAAATTTCCGTTTGTATATGTTTGAGAAAACAAACTACATGCAGATACAACAGCAATAAAAAAGGTAATTTTTTTAATCATGCTTCTTGTTATTTTTAAATTTTAGTAAAATTTGTCGAATATAATAAAATCTATTCACTTAATAAATAAAATAGATACTTCTTGCACATTTTTTGACTTTTTTGTTCTATTATGTTTAAAGCGAAAAATCCAATAAGCAAAAATATTATGGGGAAATAATTTAGATATCATAGTATTAATAATTGGATAGAAAAACGCACAATATTATGTTTAGCAAATTTATTTTTTATCCTACTACAAAAAAATACCATAAAAAAGGTATTTTTTTATGAATATATTATAATTGAAGCATGATTAAAGTTTGTTTATTATGGAATACAAATAAAAAAAGTCACCAAATTGGCGACTTTTACATTCATGCGATCCGGACTGACATAATCTCGAACCAATTATCTTTATAAATCAGAATGTTAGCTAAATTTATACTACCCGACTGGGCTCGAAACATCTGATTTTATATTTTTCTTATCAAACACCTTTATAAATATTATCTAAATATTTCTTTAGGCGAAAATTTCTGGTGCAAAGATATAGAGATCTTTCTTAATCTACAACAAAAAATTATGAAAATTTTAAATTAAACTTCTGATTTAATTTTATGTAATGAAAAGCTTCTGTTATTAAATCTTCTTTTATAGTTTAAGGGTGTAAATCAGTTGAAATTCCTAATCCTCTACAGTTCTAAGACTATTTTATTATGACATGACAATATGCGTATTATTGTCTGATGGCAAGTAACTCGTATTCCAAAATACATGCTGTAATAAAGGATTAACTTTTTAGCAGGTTTTTTTATCTCAACATCTGTTTGTGAGATGGAGATGAAGCAGAAAGAAAGTTATTCTAATCTAAAAACATTATTCATATAAAAATTTATAACAGATTGATTATAAAGAAGCTCATATTTTGACTGAATTAATTGAGACAGTGCATTTACAAAATTATTCTTTGTAATCAATAAGTCATTTACAGATATTTTACCCAATTCAAATTTTAATAAGTCCGCTTCATAACTTTTTTGTGAAAACTCATAAGATAATAATGAAGATTCATATTTTGTAAAAGATGCATTAGCATCATTAATTGCTTGTATAATTACTTTTGATAATCTGTTTTTCTCTATTTGTGTTTCGTTTTTTGATTTTTCATAAAATAGTTTACTTTCTTTTATTTTATAATGATTATTTAATTGTGAAAATATTGGTATCAAAATTGAAAAAGATAAACCATAAGAAAGATTATTATTAACCTGATCACTAAAGTTCTGAAAAGGGTTACTATTTGAATAAGTAGAACCAAGATTAAAGTTACTAGCAACTGTTGGATATCTTGAAGATTTTGTATAGGCAATATTGAGTTTTGCTTTTTGTTCGTTAATCTTCATAATCAAATATGCCGGATTTGAGGATGCTGCATGTTCTACCATGACAATATTACTTGATTGAATATCTATTTTTGAAAATAGTTTTTCTTGTGGTGAAATCAATAGAATTTCTTCCTCTAAAGGTAGATTCAAAAACTGTTTGATATCTAAGAGATTCATTGATAGTAGATTTTTATTGTTTATCAATGTAAGTTCTTCTGATGCTTTCTGAGATTTCATTTTAAAAACTTCACTTTCTAGAACATATCCTTGCTCAAATTTTATATGAATAAGTTCCAATTGTCTTGTTGAAGATTTTATTTGGTCCTCATTTGATTTTATTATTTCCTGAAGGAAAAGTGCATTGATAAACTTAGAGGCTATATCAATTGTAATCTCATTCTTTATTTTTTGTGTAATAGTTTTATTAAGTTCTAATTCTTGTTTTGCTATTTTAATACCTGTAATATTTGAAAATCCGTTGAATAATATCAAACTTGAGCTAATATTTCCATTATATGATTTAAATTGTTGATTAATATATGAGTTAGTATTTGGATCTACACCCCTTCCCCAAGAATAGTTGTTACTTACTGATGCATCAATAGATGGCAATAGCTTTGTCTTGGAATTATTTAATTGATAATTCGCAATTTGCTCAGAAATTCTAGAGTTCTTTAAAGTAAGGTTATTTTCTACAGCAATATTTATACAATCTTCAAAAGTTAATGTCCTTTGTGCAGAAACTATTGAACAAAATAATAACCAAAAAAATGAATACCAAAATTTATTTTTACCCTTCATGAAAGTGAATTTTTATAATTAATCAAACCATTGAAAATCAGAAATGCAATAAAAGATTCATCTCTTAGATAAATGCCTAATCTGTTATTTGTCATATGTATAAGACTATCATAAATAGCAAATAATGTTAAATCATCACAGTTTTTAAAACTATAATGGTTGTTATTAATCAAATTGCTTTCTAAAAACCATTTAGTACTAACTGAAATTTCTATCTTTTCCTGTAGTAAATGCTTAATAATATTATTAATTACTGTACTTTGTTTACTATATGATTCTTCAAAAGCCTGACTTATTTTTTTGACTTCATCATCTATATTTCCTTCTGTCTCATCTATCTTAATAGAATAATAAAACCAGTTTGAATACACTTTTTGGAAAAAGCTAATCATAGTGTTCAAATCATTTTTAAATAATAATTTTGCAAGAACTAAATGGATTTGAATGGCATGAGATATAGCCAAACTATAATCCCAATTATTATAATTATCATCAATTATATCCAAAATTGTTTTAGAAGATATTTCAAATATTTTTTCAGCTTTAGTAATATTAACATCTCCTCCATAACGTTCTATTTCTCGAACATAATCTATAAATTCTACACGAAATGATGAGTCCGAATTACATTTATCAAAAAATAGTCTGGTTGTAGTATTCAATAATGACATGATATAAACTTTATTACTGTGATTTTTTGGTAATAAACGCAATCTTACATGTGGACCATCTTCCCAATACCTAATAAAAAAAAAGGTTGATATGTAATCTTTTTTTTCTAATTTTTCCATTAAAGGTTTTATCAATTCGATTAAAACTTTCTCAAATGAAATATTATGGAAAATATATGCTGATATCCAGTTTGATTCAGTTTGCATGATTATCTTAATAACAATTTAAAATATATTCTTTTACTTTTCCTCCATGATGGATAACATCAGACAATGTAGGAAACATCTCTGTTATCTCAATTATATCATCTGCTTTATCAATTAAGTTTGACAATAACAATATAAAAATAGGAGATCTAAAATCTATGTATTGTGGCTTATAATTATCATTTTGAGAGTTACCAGCACTTGGAGACCTTTCTGCAATTTTAAGATAAACTTCATTTGGAATCAGATTTTTTTTAATGAAATTATTTATCTGAAGAAACATTTCTTGTAAGGATTTGTTTTTTTCATCTAATATGTTTTTTAAAAAATCCTTTTTTATAAACCATTTTTTACGTTGAATTATTAGTTTATTCCCAAATTTCAATCTAGGAACATAACAAAAATCACTATTAGCAAGTTTAAATTCTTTAAAATAAAAATTAATTCTATCCAATACAGATATGTACCCATAGTTATCAACTTCATTGAAAAGATCAATAAATTGCATAAATTTAGATCGTCTGTTTAATCCTTCTAATGAAAAATTTATAATATTAACTGGTGTACCTTTCTTATCAATTAAAGAAATGTTTCCAAGTTTATCAAAATAGATAAATATATCTGTTAAAGGTATGAGACTAAATGTCTTATTTACTGTATTATCATCACATAAATCAATTAAACCATCAGAAAGCTGTGGAAAAGTATTAACATTATGAATAGAAGCATCTTTTATTTCAATGATTAAATTTTCAGGAATCAAATCTTCAAGATATTTTTTAACAGTGGTACTATAATTATCTGGTAAAAAATTTAAAAACCTAGAAATGTTAGCTCCATACCCATTTGAAAAAGTGTTTAATACTATATTGTCAAAATTTACATTATCTGTTTGTATATAAGCTCCAAAAGAGACTGTTTTCTTTTCTTTATTATTTTCAAAATAGTTAGAAATATTTATTGAATTTACATAGTTATCTAAGTTTTCAATATGACTTAAAAAATTATTAAAGTCAAACATTTCAATATCATTTATAGTAAAGTCATCAATATTTTTCAGGTATATCTTTTTATAAAATTCTAAAACGGAAATTTTACTTTCTCTTTTTAAACTTTTATTTAGCCATTCTTTTTTTGCTTCTTTTAAAGAAAAACTATTAAGAGTATGATACGCTTTCTTTAATTCTGAAGATAAATCCGCTATTTTAACTACAGAAATGCTATCATTATTTGTAACAATCGTGTCCTCATAAAAAAGATCTTGTAACTGTACTTTTTTAAAAAAATCCAAATTGTATTTTTTTGAAATAAAGAATTCTTCAATCTTTTTATAAGACTTTAAAACAATTCGATACCGGATATCAGTATCATTACGAGTCTTTTCTAAAATTTCTATGGTTTCTAAAATAGAATTAAGTAGATCTATTACATCAGGAAATCTATCCTCTAAATTATTAATATTTATAAAATTGATTAAGTCTATTATCCAATCTTTGTTACTACATGACGAAGGATATACAATTTTGAGAAATCCTTCTTTTAAAAGTTCATCAATGAAATGTTCTATATTAGTCTTATTTTCATTTGTAATAGTTTCTAATTTTGCTACCAAAGAACAATATTTAACATTTTTTAGTTTTAATTGTTCCTGTATAAAACACAAGATTGGAGAAATATTTATTTTTTTTAATGCTTCATTGTTATTACTATTTTGAAAAAAATGAAATTCTTCAGGTGATTCATTTTCTTGCCATATTGTATTATTACACCGTATTTCTAATTCATTTTTAAAATGTAAATCTTTTATCAGAATTTCTTTCAAATAATAATAAAATACATTAGTAACCTGAAAATTCGATCTCTTAATGTTTTCTTTAATAGGTGCAAAGTTTTTGCTATTCATCTCCAGACAGAAGATTGTATTGAAAGTGCTGAATGGGGTTGTTTTTGTAATGCTTCGTGTTAGATATTTTAGCGTGGATATTATTAAGCGTTTATCCTTTTTGTTAGATATAACAAAAGAACTGGTTTTTTTTTGAATTTCATCATATAATACTGTGGATGAAAATAAAATCCCATTTTTTAGGAAAAAAGAATTAGTCATCTCCTTTAATTCAGCTATGGATACTTTTAAAGCCGAATCAAATTCTATAATATACTTTTCATATGCTAAATCGAGTGTGTTTTTTTTGTAAAAATATTCAGAGAATCTACTTTTTAAACAATCATTACTTTTTATTAGATAATCGTACTTTTCTATATTTCGATCATTAAAAAAATCTCTTTTGAAATTTATGAATTGTTTTTTTTTCTGCTCATCACCCTCATTACCAATAAGATTAAATAGTATATCTATTAATTCATTTTTAATATAATCAACATTATTCTGAAGTTCAAGCAATGATTCAATACAATCAATCTTTTTGAAATGGTTTAATTTTTCTATTGAAGCACCTCCTTCTCTCCCAAAAATAAGAGGAAATAATTTATTTTTCATTAACAGAGTATGTTAAAAATAATGTACTGATTTTATTGATCTTCCTTGCTTCTTAATTGTCGAGTCGAATACTGCTCCAGTAAAACCACCAACAAACATCAATATTAAACCGGAATAAAAATTTATGAAACTTTCTTTTATATAAATAAGACTTAGTGATTGAATACAAAGACCAAGCATCAGTCCGAGAAAGCCTAAAAGGAAAGCATAATGATTTTCTGGAAACAAAAATAAATTTTTCTTTAAAAACTCAATTAATTCATTATATTTTTTTTTCAATTCTTTATTTGAAACTTCACTAAAATCAGTCACAATAAATAAATAATCTAAATGTTCTTCTAGTAAAGTATTTTGCTTTGTAGTTAAATCTTTTTCTAGTAAATCTTGTAGAACACTTATTAGATGTTTTTTTAGTTTTAGATCTGATTTATTAGTCGTTAATTTAACTGACTCATTTAATTGAGTTATTATGATCTCTATCTTCATTTTATTTTCAATTTATTACTTTTATTAAATAGTAAGAAAGACTAAAAAATTTGTCAATAAAATCATTTCCTAATAAATATTCATATCCATATCTTTTTTCTTTATTTACACTACTCATTCTATCAGAATAGTTTTTGTGTTTTTGATATAAATACTCTTTATCTAAATATTTATAATGCAATAGTTTAATTTCTACTAAAGCATCCATCACCACTAACCCATGAAACTCCGGACTACATGAATGAGAGCCAGGCCCAAAATTGATATTATGGAGCATTTTGGGATTGAAAATTATAGATTTATCGAACATTCTGTCTCTAATTCCATACTTCACTTGCTCTGTAATTAATGTCTCATAATTGTCAGGAAAACAATCACTCATCATGTTATATCCAGCCACAATAGGCATAATAACTTGATTTTTTTTAGCATATTTTAATTTTTCTATTAAATTTTCATCGTACAAAAACTCGTCCATATCACAAACGATTACATAATCAGCATTGCTTTCTTTCCAGCAGTTATTTCGAATATCAATCATTAAATCTTCCCGATGCTCTCCATTGGTAAGTAGAGTGATAACCTCTATATTAGAATCAAATTTTTCAACAATGTCTAATGTATTGTCTGTACTTTCATTATCTATAATAGTAATTTTATTGCAAAATCTAGAGTAATAATTTAAGGTATGCAAAATCATTTTTTCTTCGTTATAACAAAGTAAAAATAGCTCTATTTGAAGATCCTTTTCCATTTTTTCCATTATATCATTAATCTCCCATTTTTAACAACCACTGACTCACGTGAATTATCCCCTTTTACAATTATTACTGCATTCCTGAAAAAGTGTATTGATTTAATATTTTCATCAAAATAATTAGGTTCATAATTTTGAATTAAAAATTCTTTATGATTTAAACAATCAGTAAGTCTTTTGAAAAAATTCATTGAAGTATCACCATCAAAACCACCCCCAAATTGAGGCCAATAAGACGTGCCTACATCCTCAATTATGTATAAACCATTATTTTTCAGTCTTGGAAAAAAAAACTTAAATGATTCTATTACATCACCACTGACATGGCTCCCATCATCAATTACAATATCTAACAGATCAGTTTTCTGAAAAACATGTTCAAGAAAAATACTATCAGACTGGTTTCCTTTAAAAGTTTTTATTCTCTCGCTTTCTACCCCAATTTTATCAAAAATATCAATCCCAAAAATATTTGCATATTCAAAATAATCTCTCCACATTCTTAGTGAATTTCCCCCTTCAGTAGGTTTATCATACCCGCCAATCCCAATTTCCAAAAGTTGAATTTTTTCATCTCTGAAAGCTTTCAAAAAGGGTTCATATATTTCAGAAAATTCAAAACCAAATTTGTCAACATTATTGAATTCCGCGATCTCCTTCAAACTTTTTTTCATATTAATTTATTTTTATTTTTAAAGGCATATTTTATAACTTCTCCAATATCGAAACTTAACATTGTTTCATAAATTTCCTCTTTTAACTTCTTTAAAATATTAAAATCACACAATTGATTCTTTTCAAATAAATCTAAGCAATCTTTAAAAACTTCAATACATTTTGGATCATCTAGTTTGTGCGGAATATGTTTTGAGACATTTAAAGACTCTAATCTAAGAGCAATATCTTCTCTATCATAACATCTTGTTCCTATTGTAATTGAAGCAACATCATTCATAATTGGGTAATGATAAATACCGGAACCGCATTGATGGATTACTAAATCTACTTTAGAACAAACGTAATTTAAAGGTAGTATTCTACTATATAGAAGTCTGTCTTTATTTTTATCATTAACGATTATATCAACCGTAGAGATTATTGCATAATCTTTATCAAAAAGAATATCTATAAACTCATTGATAGAGGTATTATCAACCAAACCTGTCGTTATAAAGACAAGCTTATTCCCTTTATTTGATTCGAAAAAGACTTGTAAATCTTCTAACATTTTTTTTGACGGATTATCTTCAACAGTTAGTGGACCACAATAAAAGTATGAATCTTGATCTTGAATATCAGGAGGTAAAACCTCAATTGATTTAATGCCTGGAATAATTTTAGCATCTGAATTCGGATATTGATAGATTAAATTCAAATCCTCATTTTGAGTGCTATAATCAGGGATGCTATTTCCTAACATTATTGAAGCGTCACAAATTTTACTATCAAAGTTACTTTTCTCACAACTATGAATATGATCAGAATTTCTTTTGGATTCTGGCAATGATCTGAATTGTCCAGTCCTTCTAATAGATATTCGGGGAATATTATACTCTTTACATGGTAAAACTGTATAAGGCTCTAAATCTTCAATCACTAATTCGGGCTTTACGCGTTCTATAGCTTTGTAAATATTTTTCTTTAATTTATTACCCATAAACAACTTTTCCTCAATATTGCTATCGTGATCTTCTGCTAAGAATTTTGATAGTTTATCATGATCAATTGAATTATCAATGTCGACAACATTAATATCATTCTTTTTTAAATCGTCATGATAATATGATGGTACTAAAAAAAAGTTTTTAATATTTTTTTGTCTTTTGATATACCTTTTATCCAATACATATAGAGGTATTAACCGAGAAGCTCCTGAACCAGCAGGATGTATCGTCAATATTTTCATTCTTGAATTTAGTCTATTATTTTTTCAAACTCATCTGTTTTCAAACCATCAACAAATTCATCTTGATAAATCATTTTTATAATATCTGTATATTGTTTTGCTATTATAATTTCATCATTCTTATAAACATACCAATTTGTTCCGAAGCTATGCATTTCAGTAGGCCCTAATGCCTTGTAAATAGACTTTAAAATAACATTTTGCATTTTAGTATTATTAATTGATTCTTTATAATCGATATCCACAATACTTTTATACCTTTTGGGTTTAAACACTTCACCTTTTACATTTGACACAGAAGTTTGTGTATCTGAAGCTTGAAGATTGTTTGGTTTTAGAGTAATAAATATTCCAGCATCTGGAGATAATTCAGTTTTTCTTGCTACAACTAAAGAAAGATTATCAGATATTTTATTAAGTGATTTTATTGATTTTTCAACAAATATTGAATCTGAATGATTAAATCCATATAAATAAATAAAAACAACTTTTGGGTGCTTATAAAACTCTTTATCAATAAAACTTGTTTTCTTTATTTCATCTAATATTTCTGTTTTTATCTTTGCTTCTGCAACGTAATTCTTTAGCTTTAAAGATGTGTCAACATAGTTCAACTTATCTCCAAAATCTTTTTCAAATTGCTTTAAAGTATATCCTTTAGGGATCAATGGATCATATGCCAAGTTAATTACTTCTGTATCTAACTTTGTAAAGCCAAGACTTGTTTTTTTTCCTTGATAAAAAATACTTTCAGGATAAGAAAAACTATCAGAGCCCCCAACAAATATTTGAGTTAGTTCCTCTAAAATCATGGATTCTCTTTCTTGCTCTTTCTGAATTTTATCCAAAATAAAAATTTCAGCTTTATAAATATTATTATCTTTAGAAAAAACCTTCCCTATTGCATCATCGGTGGGTAGAATATCAATGTTTTTAAAATCAGAAATATTCCCAAAGTTAATAATCACATTAGCTTCGTTAATCTGTTGTGTCAGGGAAAAGTGAATATGTAACCCCAAGTTATTAAACTTATTAATTGCCTTTTTAACAAATTCCTCATCATTCGGAAGAGGGTTACCTTGTATATAAAATGACACATTTGATTTCCATTTATTTAGTGGAATTATTTCTTTTTGCACTTCATCATAAAAACTAATTTCATAAAAATAATTTAATGCTTCCTTAGAGTATTTTTTACTAATTTTATCTATTATATCTTTATTTAATACTGTTTCTTCTTTGGAACAGCTTGTAAAAAATAGTGGAAATAATACTAAAATAATGAAATGTTTCATTTTATATAATTTAAAAATTAAAAAAGATATACAGGAGATATTGCTATCTCCTGCATATTTTGCACTATGCTGTTATTCGTGACATATATGTTTTACTGTTGTAGTTGTACTACCATCAGCATTTTTTTTAACAGTTGTCACAGTATCACATTCTTTGTGATCATTAGCACCTGCACTTATTGCAGTAACAACTGCTGCTACTGCTGTAACAGCTGCTATACCAACGTCTACGCAAACAAGCGTAGTACCTCCTTTTACATCAGTAAGTTCCGCCTCACTTAATTGAGTAGCATAACTGTCTACTCTTAATTGATCTAATGTCAATTTCATAATAAATAATATTTAATATTTGTTCCTACTCTTTGAAAAGGGTTTTTCGGATACCACCCAATCATTGCGCAATGATATTTTGTAAAATTTTATCTATTTTTTATTGAAAGCATATAAAAATCTTTCAAAGATTCGTTCTAATAAATTTCGATCATTTGTTACTATTTCTGCAATACCTATCATATTCTCTTTTATAATAATCTTTTTATTATAACTAGAATAATTCGCATCAAAAAACTTTACCTTTCCCACATATGTTTTTTCATTGGCAACAGGATAAAGCTCCTCTAATTTTCCTGTCAAAACACCAAACTCTCTATATGGATAATCATTGAGTTTTATGATGACTTTTTGTCCAATTTTTAATTTTCCTGCACCCACAATAGGAATATTTACTAATCCATAAAATGAATTACCTTTTGGAGTTATAATAATAGCATTACCATCCATAAATTTTTTATCTTCTAAATTTTGGATAAATGATGCCTTACCATTAATCGGAGAAATAAGCATAAAATTTTCTTTCCAAGTAGCTATAGATGATCGTAATTTATTTAATGACTTTCTTATATTTAATTGCTGAGTTAGTAAACCTTCTCTTTCATTATTTTTAAAGTTCTTAATACTATTCTGTAATCTTGTAATTTCTAGGTCAGTTCTGCTTAAAGCCAATCTGTTTTGTTCCAAATCAGACTTTCTTGAATAATAATTTTGTTGGTAGGTATTATATTCTAATTGGCTAGTAACATTTTTTGAAAATAAAATAGAATCGGTTCTTAGCTTCGCACCTATAAGTTTTTTTTGCTTTTCATCGTTTATCATTAAACTTCTGTATAACTCTTTCAAGCTATTTTGTTTCTTAAGTTCTTCTTCTAAAAAGTTTATTTGAGATTGATATGAATTTAACTTCTTTATTTTATAAAAAGTTAACAACTCATTTGAGAATGCTATCCAATCATTTTCGATAATATTGCCTAGTTGTAAATTTTTTGACAAAAATCTATCAAAAAAATTTATGACATATTCATTATTTTCTAAAGAAAAACCTTGCAATTCATGATCTAAGAGTAATACATCTTTATAAGATGCATTACTCTTTAATACTACCATATTTTCATTAATTAATACATCTGAATTATTTTTTACCAAAACCCTTTCTATTTGAGCCCCTTTCGCAATAGGAAGAGTGATGCTCGGTTCGTTAGTTGTTAATTTTATTTCAGAACTAATCACATCAGGATATTTAATCAAATATCCTAATATAAAAATTATAGTAATGACTATAAAAACAATCAAAATTCCCCACCTCATCCACCATCTAGGTTTCATATCATGAATGTGAGTATTAAATTCTTCTCTAAAATCAGAATTATGTAGTTCCATTATCCTTCTAATTCTAATTGGTTATTTATTAACGTAAAGTAAAACCCTTTTAAATTTAGCAACTCACTATGAGTTCCTTTTTCTACAATTTCACCTTTATCAAGAACAATTATCAAATCGGCAGATTTAACGGTGCTTAATCTGTGTGCAATCACAACAGTTGTTTTTCCTTCTAAAGTATTATTAAGATTTCGTGTTATTTCATTTTCGTTTTTTGTATCTAAAGAATTAGTTGCCTCGTCAAAAAATAGAAAATCGGGGTTCTTATACAAGGCCCTAGCTATTAATATCCTTTGTTTTTGTCCGCCACTTATTCCTACACCACCTCTACCAATAATGGTATATATTTTCTGATTTGTTTGATTAATAAATTCTCCTAAATTAGTCAATCTAATAACTTCTGTAAGTTTATCAATATCAATTTCTTCATCATCTAAAATTATATTTTTCAAAATAGTATCGTCTAAAATTTTACCTTCCTGAAGTACTGCACCAGACTTATTTCTCCAACGGTGAATATTTATAGACTTGAAATTTACATTATTTACAAAAATTTCTCCTTCATAATCCTGGTAAAGACGTAATAATATTTTCATTAAGGTAGTTTTCCCACTACCACTCTGCCCTACAATTGCAATCATTTTTCCTTGTGGAATTTCTAAATTAATATTTTGTAGGACATAGGAATCATTTGTATGATATTTAAATGACAAATTGTTTATAATTATTGTTGCATCTTTAGGGACATCCATCTCTAATCCTTCCGAAACTTTCTCTATTTCTTCTTCATAAACAACTTCATTAACCCTCTCTAAACTTATTTTGGCATCTTGGTATGATTGAATTAGTCCAATTAATTGTGACACTGGACCATTCATCTGTCCAATAATATATTGAGCAGATAGCATCATACCCAAACTCATATCACCATTAATTACTGCTTTTGCAGCAAAAAAAGTTATAAATACGTTTTTTAGCTTATCAATTATTGTTGTGCCGATATTTTGAGTTTGAGTTAAGTTTAACATTTTTATGTTTAAATCGTAAATATCTAACCTACTTCTTTCCCAATCCCATCTCTTTTTTTGCTGTAAATTATTAACTTTAATTTCAGTACTATTATCAGCAATTTGCATTATTTCATTTTGATTGGCTATATTACTATCAAAGAACTTGAAGTCAAGAACTCTTCTCCTTTTCAAAAAAAGAAAGATCCAAACAATATATAAAACAGTACCTAAAATAAAAATTAAAAATAAATTCAAATTATAATAAACGAGTATTATTGCATAGACAATGAAACTAAGTCCGGATATTATTATTCCTAAAAAAGAATTTAGTATGAATATTTGTATACGATCATGGTCGTTGATTCTATTTAAAATATCACTTGTCATTTTACGCTCATAAAAAGTAATAGGTAATTGAAGTGTTTTCTTTATAAAATCGGAAACCATACTGATATTTACTTTATCTGCAACATACAACATCATTCTTTTTTGAACAAATTCAGAAAAAACAGAACTAATAGTTAATATAATGGTAGCTAATAATAGCAAATGAATAAAGTCAAAATCTTTCGTTTCAATACCTATATCAACAATAGATTGGGTTATAAAAGGAAAAATCAGACTAATAGCTATACCTAAAATCATACCTAGTAATACCTGCAATATTAAAGAATAATGTGGTTTTAAATATCTAATGTAATTATAAAAACTACCTTTTGTTTTAACCTCTTCTTTTTCGTAAAATGAAGGACTAGGCTCTAATACAAGTATTACTCCTTTTTCATTATTCTTTTTCCAACCAAATTGAAAATCTACTACACTATATTTTACTAAACCTATTTGTGGATCAGAAATATAAACTGTATTATTCTTTATTTTATATAATACAACAAAGTGAGAATAATTCCAGTGGATAATACAAGGCAGTGTTATTTTGTTCACTAAATCCTCATAACCTAATTTAAGTGGCAAGTTTCTAAATCCAATTTCTTCAGATACCTTGCTTAAATCCTTCATTGAAACTCCTTCTTTTGTAATATTACATTTATCTCTCAAATATTTCATTGAGAAATCTTTTCCGTAATATTTAGAAATAATTTTTAAAGAAGCAGGACCGCAATCCATAGCGTCCAGCTGTTTAAAGAAAGGAAAATTTTTAATTTTCAAGTTGTTTTTTATTTTTAGTATTATTTAATAAGTATCAAATAAAATATTTTAACTCTTTTATTTGGTATTCATCAGGTAAAACCTTTCTATTAAAAAGTTTTACTGGAGAGTAATCAAATCCATTTTCATTACACCAATTATAATGAGATATTATAGCATTAGTGGCTTCTTCATTAATCTGAATATTGTACTCTTTGACAAATTCCTCTAAATCAATTTCTTCTATAAACCATCGTTTTAACAAGTTTAATGTGATTTCTCCTCCATTATTAATATATGTTTGCATTAATATTTTAGCTATGATCCTATGTTTATTATTTTCATTATTTAGATTAACATTCAAATAAATAGACAATTTAATTCGTCTTTTATTTTTTTCATACAGCTTGTAAGCCTCCTTAAAAACCTTATAGCAATGAACACATTTCGGACTTAAAAATAGACTCAATTCAGATTCAGCATTTTTCTCGTTTATTTCAATCTTTGTTAGCTTTTCTAATGAATTAGAGTTAATTTCTGTGGTAGAATTGATTAAGGAACTAAATACTATATGATTTTTCTTGAAATATTTGTCCTTTTTATTTTTCTTCTTAAATTTAAAATATCCATAAATAAATGGCTTTAAACTAATCCAAATAATAAAGAAAAAGCATAGTGATAATATAAAAAAAATTGTAGAATATAATAACTCAAAAATATTTAAGCTACTAAAAGCAAACACAGTATTTGTAATTATACACACTAAAATAAAAGATACCAATAGGCATAATCGACACCACTGTTTTATTTTGAACATTTGATAAAAAAACGTGTAAGCGATAATTGGTATTGAAAATATACTTATAATAATAAAATAAGATAGATTAATTGTAGAAAAAACAGATAGAAAAGATATTGTAGTAAAAAAAATTAGGGATAAATCTCCCAATGTATAGTTTTTATAAATAAAAGAAGATTCATCTAATATTACTTTTTGACACTTACTAATATTTATTTCTGAATTCCCACACACCTTAGATGCTAAGCCATTTTTTACGCCAAGACTCTCTTGAAGTATTAATAAACTAGTTAAAAGACCAGTAAAAGATAGTAAACCATATACTAATTGAAATATTGAAAAGTCTGTCAGAAATTGTCTGTATGCTAATAGAACAATCAATAAAGTCAAAATAGTAAATAATAATTTTCTACTTTTTATATTTATTCTGTTCTTACTAACAGTTTCATTATTTTTATAGAAATCCTCAGTCGCTTCAATTACTAATACTACTCCTTTTTCGTCATTAGTAGTCCAAGAATATATAAACTCTTCTTTACTGTATTGAACCAAGCCTAACACAGGATCAGAAATGTATACAATGTTGCTTTCAATTTTGTATGGAACGACAAAATAAGATGAACTCCAATTTATTATACATGGTAAAGGAATTTTTTCAGCCAAATCTTGAAAAGAAATTTTTATTGGTAAATTTTTTAACCCCAACTTTTCACAAGTATTAACAATTTCCTTCAAAGAATTTCTTTCATCAATATTATGAGACTTATCTTGCAAATATTTCATGGAAAAGTCTTTGCCATAGTATTTTGCAAGAATTCTCAAACAAACAAGGCCAGAATCTATTATATTTAATTGCTTAAAATAGGGGAATGTATTTTGTTTCAAAAGTTTTGTGTTTTTTTGGTTGAAAATCTCAAAAATTTATACAATTTTAAGTTGATTTATAAAATATTTTCATGCAAATATGTATTTCATCAATATGAACTTTTATTAAAATTTGGTTTTAAATTCGACTAACTGTAATATTAAAATACAAAAATATAAAATTTAGGCTAATTACAAAAAATCAAAAAGAAGTATTTTAAGGTTACAATAATGTAGTGCTTTATGTTTCATTTTGCATACATGCAAGAACTAGAGGAACATAAAAGCCTCGAACTTAAGGAGAAAATTCCTATCGTTGTAGGAGAGCGTATCCGAAAGGCACGAAAGAAAAACAAACTTTCGCAAACCGAACTTGCCCTCTTGCTCGGTAAAGACCGACAATATATGTACAAAATCGAGAAAGGAAAAGTCACCCCATCCATCTTTACTATCGCCTCCATATGCTATGTGCTTGAAATTTCATTATCTGAACTCCTTAGAGGTATACGATTGGAATAAAATTCTTTACTTCTTTATTATTTTTGATGTTATCATTCCTTTATCCATCATTACCTTCACAAGATAAGTCCCATTAGGAAGCTCTTGAATGGAGAACTGAACTTTATCAGAATTAGACCTTACGGTTTTCAATAATTGTCCACTCATATCAAATGCCTGTACAGTATTGATTGTTCCTTCTTTTGATTCGAGGTTTACAAAATCTGAAGTTGGGTTAGGATAAAGCAAAATATTTTTAGGCTTTTGTTGTTTAATTTCATTTGTTGCCAGAAAACTGGTGCTAATTGTTTTAATTGAATTGGTATTGGCAAAAAACAATTTATTCAATGATGAATTAAACACGATATGCTGATAACTATTCGGAGTAATTAATTCCCATTGTCCGTTTTTCAGCACATACACTCCTTGGTCGGTAGAAATAACCAAATAGGTTGCTCCTGAAACCGTAACTGTAATTATCGTTTTGATAGTGCTGTTATAAACTGGAGGCGTTACCGATGTCCAAGTTGTACCTAAATCTGTACTTTTCAATAAGGATGAGTTGGTACAAGCATACAATTCATTAGTACCAAAGATAGAGATGATTTTATTGAATGCATGGGAGGAAACCGTTTGCCATGTTCCTCCATTGTTGGTTGATTTCAAAAGTTTGCTTGGAAGTGCTATGAATATGGTATTGGTATCATAAAAAAGGACATCGTTTGCCAATTCATTATCTATAGGTGTGGCATAACCTCCCGAAATTACGCCAAAGGAATTTCCTCCGTCAACAGAAAGAAAAGTTCCTTTATAGTTTGTGGAAGGATTGTCGGGAGCATTGGAGGTAATGATCAACCTATTGGAATTATTTTTATCCGCAAAAACATTCCTCACCGTATAAGGTGTATGTTGGTTTGTTGAAGAAAAATTCCAGTTAATACCTGAATTGACAGATTTATTTACTTTTCCAGGATCGTATGCAGTTGCATAAATCGTATTATTGTTAGAAACCGAAAAAGTATATTGTGTTAAATATGCGTCGGATAAGTTTTTATCTTTCGTCCATGAACTTCCTCCATTATCAGATATAAATAATCCATATCCCGAACCTGAATAAGGGAAATAACTTCCATTAAAATCTCCTCCTAAAGCATACAGCTTACCCGATGGGTCAGTATCTAATTTCAGAATGTGATGGGGAACTATATTGTTTACTCCATTATTAAAATCAATTACTGAAGTATTGGAAATGGATAATTTTTTAAATCCATTGTATTCAGAACTTACATAAACATTCGAATTATCAGACGCAAAACCAATAATCCTTTGATTATCCCAAAAACTTAACTGGTCATTCAGTTTGGTAAAATTGAGTCCGTTATCGGTGCTGATATAGATTCCATCAGTAAGAGAAGCTTGTCCGTTCGTTCCATAATTGATGTTACACAATATGGCATTTTGATAAAACAATAACCCTCTAATGGGTCTATTGAAAGGAAGACCCTGTGATTGGACATAAGCAACTCCAGCATTACTACTCACAAATAATTTGTAATTATTGTAGAATGAGGTATACATAATCTTTTGCTTATCTGGAGAAATATAAAGTATTGGACTTTGAAGTGCAGAAGGAACATTGAAGGTTTCGGTAGTCCAAGTTGTACCATTATCGAAACTTATTTTTTTGGTATCCCTTCTGTAGATGCTTCCGTCTTCAAACACATCAAAGAATCCTTGATAAAGTCCATAAGAATATCCCGAAGTGGCATTGAGTGGCAATGAAGTCCATGAACCTGATGTATTGGCTGTGTCTAAAGTATAGATAAATCCTGTCATAGTATTGGTTGTATCAGACCAACCCATAATGCTGTAATACAATTTATTATTTCTGAAAAAAAGTGAAAGATCCTGCTGTTGGGTGGCTGTTACTGTAGGAGGATTTATGGTTGTCCACGTTATTCCTAAATCGGTTGATTTGATGATTTTATTGGTGGTACTATTATAGCCCCATACCACATTGTTATTGTCCACAAATAGATTAGTCAGTGTATTGCCAGAGAAATTATAGACCTCTGACCAATTGGACGAAGTGGCTTTGTACAGTTTACTGTTCTTGGTCATCAACATTTGTGTTGCATTGGGATAAGAGTTGACCAAATTTCCTGCAAAGTAAGAATAACCATCTGGAACAACGGGAGTTTCTGCCCCAGCATTGGATGAGTACAGAGAATATACTTTTACATCGTCTAAATAGAGTCTTGATGTTCCCGAAGGCAATGTAGATGGGAGCGTGAGAGTAAAACGTAACCTTACATTCTGATAATCTCCTGTATTGCTAACGGTATAATTGTATGCTAATGATTGAGCTGTTAGGTTGAACAATTGAGCGCCTTGATAAGTAGTTCCTCCATCTGTTGAAAAATCCACCGTTAGCTTGAGTCCGTTGGTATTGGCGGCATTGAACTCTATTCGTTTTACTTTTTGAACATCGAAATTCATATAGGTTTGTCCTAATGAACTTGGGGTTGACGTGTACCATCTCATTTGTAAAGACTGTCCTCCCGTTAAAGGAGAAGTATTGGACGGTATTCCAAATACAGTTCCCCACTGTGAGTTGGCTGTCCCTGAATAAGAGACTGCGGTATTGTTGTACACAGAACCTGCTGTGAAGCCTTCTGTCGACTCAAAACCGGTCTCATAGGTCATTACTTCTTGTGCAGAAATATTTCCAAAGGATAAAAATAGAAGAAGATATACTGTGATACTTCTGAGGATTGAAAAGAGATAAAATTGTTTCATATTTTGTAACGATTATTTTTTTTGAATTTCTAAAAGGATTTTGTATCACGTAAGCCATTGGCATCGATATAGAAAATACTGACTAGCCTTCCTGAAGAGGTAAGTTTTGCAGAAAAAGTTCCTGAAAAATTTTGAAAAACTCTTTTATAGCTAAACGTACCATATACTTTGATATCTCCGTAATCTTCATCCACAGTAATAGAATTAATTTTGGCACTTCTAAGAATATAGGTGTCGTAGCTCCAACTCTCACTCCAGTTTTTAAAGCCTTCATCAATGATCGGGTTAATCGCTTGTTTTTCTTCATTACTTGGTGTTCGGGATTGACTGAAAACAGTAATGGTAAAGAATGCAAATAAGAATGGTAATAAAATTTTCATAATTTATTATTTTTTAGGTTTCTTTTGATTTCCGTAGTAGGCAATGCCTTTGCCATCACAGTTTCTGCACACTCCATTATTGCACCATATCACACTGCACGTTCCGTCTATTGATTTGCAATAGTCGCAGGGTTCTTGTATTTTGCATTTATCTCTACATCGCAATCTACACTCTTCTGAAGATTCATCCTCGTCAAACCATTCTTCATCATCAGCTTCGTAACATTTACAATTTTTAAAACAGTCATTGTCTATTCTTGAATAGACCTGATGATTTTGGCATCGGCTTGTCCCATTACATCGGGGATCTTTTCCTGTTCCCTTGCAAAGTCCGCAGGTTTTGTAGCCTGATGCGGAAGAATTTCCTTTTTTCTGGGTTATTGAGGTTTTTGCTTTCGGTTTTGTTGTTTTCTTTTGTTGTGCAGATAATCCCAATGCCAGAAAGCAAAATACAAGCAGGAGTAGTTTTTTCATGTTCATAAATTTTTTATGTACAAAAGTCGATACATCTCGTTGATTTTATTACATTTGCATACTCATAATATATGAGCAAACCTGCATAATTTATGCGTTATGATCGGAAACAACATTAAGAATATCAGAGAACTTAAGAATCTGACACAAGAATTTGTGGCAGAAAAATTGGATATTTCCCAATCCGCTTATAGCAGATTGGAGAAGGGAGAAACTAAAATTTCCAAAGAAAAATTAGTTCAAATAGCTGAAATTTTAGAGGTAAAGCCCGAAGATATCAAAGAATTTGATGGTCAGAAGTATTTTAACAGTTTCAATAATGTAAGTGATAGCAATATTGAAAGTATTGTCAGTGGAATGGGAAGCGAAGAAGTTCAACTGCTAAAAAAACTCTATGAAGATAAAATTTCACTACTTGAAAAATTGCTTAATCAATCTGAAAAAGTAGTTGAAAAATACCAGTCAAAATACGGAGAGCTTTAAAGTTCTTTTTCCGATTGGATTTTCAAAATATTTGCAGTTTGTTATTTTTTATCTCTCTTTTACATCTTCTTTTATATCAACTTGATTCTCTTCATCCAATCCATATAACATTTTTTGATTGGAAGTAATCTTATGATTCTGATCAAAAAAACTCTTGTTGAGTCCATAAGAAAATTGAATAATTGGCTTTATAACAGCGAAATCTATCTCCTTGATCATACTATAAATACGTTCGAAACTCTCCCGAGTACCCTGATTATCTTGGATAAACACTTCATCTAATCAAGGTTTAGTGTTGAATACAAGTAGCTTTTCGGAGGTTATTGTGATGTTCGAAAAGAATAATAATGTAATTTTTCTCTTTCGAACATATTCAGCATCGTCATACATCTCGTTTATTTTTACGAGTCCTCCAATAAATGCATCCAGTTCTAATATAGCATTTCTGTGGCTCACAGCAAGTTTTCCTATTTCTTTTTGTAAATAATCTATTTGATCCTGATATTTTTGGATATCTTCTTGAAATACTTTTTTTTGTAATTCATCAGGGTTATTTTGCCTGTTAAAATTTCTTGCATAATTTTCCATTAGTGAACTGACGTGATTGATCTGAAGTTGCAGTTTCCTTCTTTTTTCATTAATATTTTTAATGGTTTTGTCATACTCATTAATTTGGAACTCCCTGTATTTTTCATAGTTGTTTTCGTTAATTTGAAAATGTTTTTTGAAAAAATCCGAAATCAAAATAATTAGTTCTTCTCCACTGATTGAGAATTGTTTGCCATTTACTTTTTCTCCTGTCGTTAATTTGTAATTAAATTGATGTGGCTTGACAATATCCTTTAACGTTGCATTAGGGTTGCTAACTTTGAGTTTAGCCAATGCAGTGCGATGTCTTTTAGGATTGGGCAGTTCAAAAATCATCCCGTGCTGACCTTCATAACGTAGAAACTTGTTGGGTATGAGTTTTAATTCATCATATTCATCCTTAGTTTTAAATTCTCTTAAGGAAGTTGGGTTTGCCTGCAAATGCCTGTCTAGTAATATTTTATGTTCTTCTTCAGTTATAAGTGGTTGGAAGTACGGACTTGCTCCATCACGCAAATCTACCTCATTGTTTCAACTGATAAGCACTCCATAATAAAATGGGTCTAATCGTATTCTATACAATAACTTGGCATTAAATTTTGTCTCTT
Source organism: Chryseobacterium sp. HNCC26DJ241 (assembly GCF_057180505.1). NCBI lineage: Bacteria > Pseudomonadati > Bacteroidota > Flavobacteriia > Flavobacteriales > Weeksellaceae > Chryseobacterium > Chryseobacterium sp. HNCC26DJ241. Next base: position 384,086 of record NZ_JBXUGL010000001.1, read on the forward strand.
TATTTTTGAATTTTCTTTTAAATCAGCTTGAAACAATAAATTTTCCAATGGTTTCATCGGTTTGATTTTCATATATCTTTCTTCTGAAGGCTTCTTTCCAGACTTCAAAATATTCAGGATCAGGTTCGTGGTATTTCTCCTGATTGATAATGTATCCATATTTGTGTTTACCATCTGCCTGTCCTCTTTCAATAACTCCCATCTTTCAGCGACCGACATTCTTACTAAGTACATCCGAGTAATTGTATGAAATTACAAAGTTAATTCACAAAATCATTCTGCCGTTTTCATTATTCTCAAAAGTAAAGTTGGTGTATTGTACATCCAAATAGTTTTGATCGATTAGCTGAACCAATTCTCCACTTTCAACAAGATTTCTTGCGTGTCTGTCGGGGGCATAACTAAGTATTCATTGGATCTTTCATTTCTTAACCAAACTAATCAGTTTGCTTCGAAGTGGTCTGTTGTTGGGGGTCTTTGCAGATTTTTGTTCTACTATATAAAATAATCCATTTGCTCTTTCAAGTACGGCTTGTTCGTAAGATCCTTTGCATTCATTGACTCGCCTGTGATAACTTTCATCACGAAAAAAAGCATCGGTTAAGTCATTATGGTACTCTACATTAATATCTCTTTGTTTGGCGTAATCCAAACAAGTTCTCAATTGGTCTAACAAACTTTGTTTTTGTCAGTCACCGCTCTCCTCTCTTGATTTCCTGCAATAAATGACATATTTAATCTGACTTCTGTCTAAAGCAGGGTTTTTCTTAGGTGCTTTCTTGTTCTTGAGCATTCTTGATATTTATAAAATAAAATGTTCGATTATAACAGAGAAATTATAGCAATTTTGATTAGAAAAGCAAACAATAATCGAACAAATCAGCTACAAAAAAACTATCCCACTTTTGAGATAGTTCTGCTTTCTTTTTCTTTCTGTATTTGTTCAAAGATTCGTAGTAATTCAGATAAGACCTGCCCTTCAGAAACGGGTCTTGCTTTTTTATCGAACGCTAATCTAAATCATTTTATCACAAATTTTTTACGCCTTTCTTCAATTCCCTTTTCTTGAATTTTCCATGCTACATTATCATTACTTCTTTTCATGTCATTTTTGTTTTAAATGGTAAAAATTGATCGTCTGATATTTGTCTTTAATCAAACCACTGCCTCCTAATTTCCTCCGCAATCCTTGCTGTCATCAATGGTGGAACACTCATTCCGCAGACATAACGGACGGAAGTATTGCAGAAATCAAAATCAGTAGGAAAACTGCTGATGCGGATGTATTCAGTATCATTCAGATTGCGGACTTCGTTGTAATAGACATTCGCCCCGCTTGAAGTCAATGTGGGTGCAACAATATTATCATACAAAATATAAGTACTGAAAAATGCATTAAAAGTATTGAGGTTTCTGTACTTGGCATCTGCAAACTTGATGTTCTGGTCGCCGTATTCCACATACGATCGTCTTTTAACGATAGAAGGTCGTAGATGAGGATGTGTTGTTGAATTTTTATCGGCAATTTCTCCAAAATACACGGGTGGTTCGTTAAAGTCTAATTGCAAATCTGGAAGTTGTAAATCCTTCCTCCTTGCAATAAAGAAGATGCGTTCACGGGCTTGTGGAACTCCCATCGTTGCTGAATTGAGTCTGAATATTTGGACTTGGTATCCGATATTTTCCAATCTTTCAAAGACTTCAATCGCATATTTCTTAGCTCTCCCTGCAATGAGTCATGGTACATTTTCCATAATCACAACCTTTGGTTTTAATTTTTCTACAGTATCGCAGAATACGAGAACCAACTCATCCAAGACTTTTTTTTCTGCCCTTCTTTGAACATTTTTTGTTTTCATCGGGTTTCTTCACGTTTACCGGACATTGAAAATGCACTGCAAGGAGGCGAACCATCCAAAATGTCCAAATGGTATAATTCTTCGGGAAGATCGGTACGAAGATTAAAATCTCTGATGTCTTCGAGGTAGAAATAGGTAGGAGTGTGATTGGTTTGATAGATTTTTGCCATTTTGGGGTCGATTTCTACCCCTCACAAATGTTGGAATCCTGCGAGTTTGTATCCCATTGTAGAACCACCGCCGCCGACAAAAGTTCAGAAGACTTTTAAATTATGGGGAGGTGGATAATCTTGGAGCTTTCGGTTGTACTTTAAATTTTTCGTAATCCTTTCTGATTTTATGGATGGGTATTTCTTCATTTTTAAAGGCTCTCTGCTTCATTCTTGGCTTGATTTTGCGGAATGTGGTATTTTTTCTTGGATGATTGTATTTAGGTTTTGAATTGTTCATTTCATTTTTGTTTTAATCAATTAAAAGATTTAGAAATTAAGAGATTGAATGATTGAAAATTAACATATTCTCTCCATAGGTAAACTGTTACATTGATATATTGCTATAATTTATATCGGATAATTCGCCACCAATACTTCTGTTTTCCTTCTTGATTTTCCTGCATTATTATTGTGACTTGCCGACAAAGGTTTGTCAAACGTTTTCACATACCGATTGTATTTTTTGATGTAGGCGTTGAGGATTTCTCAAGGATAATTGGATAGTAAAAATTTTCATTTAATGTTAGCGAGAACTTCCAAGTCGCGCTTGAAGTCATCTTCAGAATACATTTTGGAATAATGAGCACAGTTGGTGTTGATGTAGGGAGGGTCACAATAGATGAACGCATTTTCTGAATCCCTGCTTTGAATCACTTTGTAGGCTTCATTTTGCTCGATCTGCGTATAGCGTATTCTATCAATGAGATTGGTCCCAAATAAATCCACTTTATTTTTGAAAACTTGCGAAGATCTTTTTTCTTTGTCGAAGCCTCGTGATCAAACACGATGAAGGAAGCCTTGGTTAGTAACTATGTACATTGCCCGAGCTCTAATTACAGGATCATCTGCAAAGAGTCGTGGACAATCGTAAATCAGCATTGCTTTTTTGTAGGTTTCTCTGCTGTGAAGCGTATCTTTTATTTTCGTTTCGAGTTGCTTCCCATTATTTTTCAAGACTTGATAGAAGTTAACCAGATTCATATTTACATCGTTGATCACTTCACATTTGGCTGGTTCTTTCGCTCGGTACAATGATCCCCCGCCAAAGTAAGGCTCTATGTAAATTTTATGTTCGGGAACTAATGGAAGGATGTGTTTCAGCATATTTTGCTTTCCGCCGTAATAGGAGATAGGTGTTTTCAGCAGAATTTTTGATTTCTTCTGATTGTTTTCATTGGCTTTTGTCATTTTGTTTTAAGGCAATTATAAGATAAAAATATGTAAGAATCTCACTTTTCGAATGAAAATGGCTCGTAGAAAACAAGCCATTAAATGGTTGAAAAAGGTTTAAAATCAGAGAATCTCTTTAATTCTTCGCCTTTTCGGGTCTTTTGGAAGATGGTTTTTCTTCCGTTTTCTTTTCAGGTAACTGCTTATCCGAAGACTTCGGAGATTCCGAACCTTCAGGATTTCTATTCCCTTCGGTTTCCACAGATTGCTGTGTTGCCGTTGTATCCGTTATTGGTTTTTCAGATACTGATCCATTCACTTCCTCATTTTCCACAGTACCTGATTCCATAGAAGTATTCAGGTTTTCCTGAGCAATTCCTTCGGCAAACACCTGTGAATCAGAAGAAATTGCAGGTTCACGGATCGAGTTGATTTTGGCATCCAGCCATTCCTGTTTCGTGGGAAGTTGTGAAACTTCTTTGCTCCATCGGCTCATGACATAGGAAATAATCCTATAATCATCGCCTATAAGAAGCAAAATTTCTTCATTTTCCATTTCCACAAGATTGTACTGCGATACATTTCCATTAAAATTGTGGGTAACAATTTCAATGAGTTCCTTACGGGTAAAGAACTTTACCATTTCTGGAGTAATGGTCTGGAACTGCTGTTCCGACTTACTTCGGTCTTTCAGCACCGTTGAAAATATTTTCAACAGGGAGGTTTGTGCCGTTGGTTCGGCTTTGTTTTCTTTCATACGGTTAAAATTTTAATTGTTAGACATTCGATTTTTGTTTTTAATTTTGTTTTTGAGTTTTGTTGCGAATCTATTTCTCTTGTTCATAAGAGAATATAAACTTCGGATTTTCTACTTCGTAGATTTCCGTGGCATTCTTCTCACTCACCCATACGTCATACGCTTTGTAAGGCTTTAGCAACAGGTGGGTGACGATGCGTCCTTCCGTCTCTACGAGATGACATTGGGGCAATTGTTTTTCTTTTTCATAGCCTTCAGGATCGGTTCTTGAATAATTGATAATTTTTACTTTCTTTTCAGATATTTTCTCATATTCAACCGTCCATACAGCATCGATCAGTCTTTTGGTGGCTTTCATACTTTTCATTAATAAAGTTGATTCAGGTAAGTTTTCCCATGAAATAACTTCCAGTGTAAAGCAAGTATGAATGGTCGCATGTGACCAGTGCCATCCTAGCACAGTATCTTGGGATGCAATTCTTCTGATCTTATGCTCTTCGATACTGCCATCGCCTCTTTTGCATTTTGCAAGGACTACGGTTTCCAGTTCGGGTAGTTTTTCTGTTTCCATTGATTGGATTTTTTGTTTTGTTTTTTATTTTACCTATTTTAATTCATGCAAAGCACCATAAAGTGAACCCCTTGAACAGAGGAACTTTTTTCCGATAGCGTTCCGTTGTCGATGAGACGCTCCCTTGTATCTTCTGCCTGTTGCAGAGATCCGTAAAAAGGTTTAGGGTGGAAATACACAATGTCTGCATACCTTGTTTTCTGAACGATAACATAATGGATGCAGATAAACACACAATGATTCAGCCTGTTCATATCTTTATCGAATAAATGATGACAAACTGAGTGGCATTCTCATTGGGAATAATCTGTTCAATTTTTCGCTCTTCATCAAAGAGATTTCCGAGTTCAAAATTGACAAACTCTTCAAAATCCAAAGGTTCTTCCTTGTAATCCTTCAAATAGTCGCAGTGTTTTCTCCAGTCAAGAACCAGCACTTGTTTTACAATTTTTTTATTTTCCATTTTGTTTAAGTTTTGCGATTTTAATTTATTATTCCTTCGTCCAATACTTTTCCGCTTCATCAAAACCAATCCATTGTCCACCTTGGTCAAACCCACGGTTTGCCAACTCGTGGCGGATTATTTTTTCGAGCGGAACTTTATATTGCAGGACAAAACGCAATAATTCTCCTTCCATTACCGAAAACTTGCCGAGCAAATCTTCCCAATGTTCTAGCATCTGCGTATCACGGGATATTTCCTTCAGTTCCTCATACGAAAGGTGTTCATAAGTTTCGGGAAGGGAATAATGATGACTGTGGATGTCCATTTCTTCTGCCGTCTGTAAATCGGCAACCGCATAATTATCTTCCGGCCCGTCAAACACCATAAAATGTTTGGGGATATTTCTGTACTCAAACTCCAGCCATAAAGCCCTGTCTCTGGCTTTGTCCAAATGGTCGTAAAATTCTAAGAAGCTTTGTTTCATTATTTTTTGTTTAGTTAAATAGAATAAAAGATTACAGGCTTAGGATCTGGAGCTGATGTTCCTCAAACTGTTCTTCCGAAATGAGAAGCGATTTTTTAGACGCTGCTTCCCATTCGGTTGCATAATATTTGGAAAGAGGAACAGAAATATATTTGTCTTCTTCGTTTACCGAAGATTCAAATACGGCATACAGTGGTTCTGGAGTTCCCGCCTTTCGGCAAAGTGCCTTGAAGTTGCCGTGGTCGTACTCGTCCCAATCCGCCAAAATTTTGGTCATCAGGTAATGGGTTTCGAGTTGGAGTTGACAAAGTACCTCGTAGACTTTCTGTGGCGTGATTTTCTTCTCCAATTCCTTTTTCCATTTTTCGATGGAATATGACAGAATATGAATATCATCTCCGATGGCTTCCAATAAATCCTGACTGTCCATCGTTTTCAAATTGTAGTGTTCAGGCACTTTATCTAAGTACAGCCACTTCAAAATGTTTTGAAGTTCTTCTTTACTTAAGATACTTCCGAATACAGGACTTAGGGTTTCCACTTTGTCTCTTTCTATTCTTTGCTGTAGCATTTTCATAAAGCATTGCACCAAAAGGCGGTTTTTGTTGTTGTTCATTGTTGTAGGATTTAGGTTATAGGGATTAGATATTAGGTGGCATTGCGTAGACAGGAATGCGAGGTAGCAGAATAAACCGCTACCTGAAACCTGCTACTTTTTACCCCAGTTGAAGTAAAAATTCGGTTTCATCAGGAAGTTGATCCAAAGGAAATGAAGCGATGATTTTGACAGGATAATAATCGTTTTCTCCATCATAGAGATGAAAGAAACGGTCTTCTTCTGAAATCCCAGAGGTGTTGAGACCTTTGTACACTTCAAAAGAATTTTTATCGTAGTCAATCACATACGCCCATTCGCAGAATAAGCTGTCGGAAGCAAAATCATAAGCATCAGTGGTTGTCAGTTCATCAAGATGACCCAACTCCAGCAATACTTCCAAGATTTGTCCTTCTCTTAATCTTCCGTAGCGTTCACGATAGCGGAAAGGATACTTCATTTTGAATTGTTCTTTTTGCTTGTCGTTGAGTATTCCGTTGGTAAAACCGATAGATTCCAGAAATTCATCCTGTAGCTTTTGGTCTTGTTCATTCCAAAGGCGTACTTTGGGTAGAATTTCTTTCAGGTTTTCGGTGTTCTTAGGGTTGCTAAAGAATTTTAACAGCTTAATTCCCAATGAATCGGGGAATCCATCGAATTGTCCATAGCTTGCGACTTTCACTTCTTGGTTTTGTACCACCACGGTTAAGTTTCTTGTTCCCATTAGTCTTCTTCGTTTTCTGAATTAGAATCGTCTTCAGGGTCACAATAATCGCAGATGGTAGCAATCGCATGATCGTAGTCTCGGCTTTTGGCTTCTTCGAGGACGGCATCAATTTCCTGTTGCGTCCACTTCTCACGTCTTGCCTGTCTGGAGAAAGCTCCAAAGATGGCGAAGATGTTGCTGTCGATAGTCGTCAAGTCTAAATTGACCGTTTTGCCCGTTTCGTTTTTGTTTTCCATTTTGTTTTAGGGTTTTAAAGGGGGTAATAATTGTTGTTGGTTGATGGTTGTTGGTTGATGGTCTTTTTAATGAATCATTGATTAGAATATTCATTTACATGACCATCCTGATGGTAAAACTTTCTCCCGAAAGCAGTTCTTTAAGTTCTTCTTTCAGGATGTCGTGAAAGTCTTCTTTGAGTTCTTCCCTGAGTTCTTTAATTTCACTTTTAAGTTCATCACGGAGTTCATCTTTGATGCTGTCTTTAAAATCATTATTGATTTCTTCCAGCACCTCTTTTTTGATGTCGTTGGTAATGTCGTTTTTGATTTCATCAGTAATCTCGTCTTTGAAGCCTTCTGTCATTTCATCTCTGACATAGTCTTTCACTTCCTGAGTAAATTCATTTTTAACTTCATTTCTGAAGTCTTCGATAAACTCTTTCTTAATTTCTTTTTTGATCTTCTTTTTTAGTTTCATAGCTTGAATGATTTTTTAATTCTTCTTTCTTGACTCTTGGTTCTTGTTTCTTTGTTCTTGTTTCTTTTAGCATTTACATTTTTGTTTTTGATGATTTGGTAGGTTTTGCCGGCGATGGTGCTTCTATGGATTTTTGTTCCAGATGCAAGAGAATGTGGTTGATATTGACTTTACACTTTTTTATTTTAGAGATAAAGAAAATAGTATGTAGAAATAGAAGAAATGATGGTATTATTGCAAACAAAAACGAGCGTATATCCTTGTAATAATGGGGTGTTTCGTGCCTTCTTTAGAGGTAGCCAAAAAGGTAGTCATAAAGGTAGTTATAACGGTACGGAGCAGTATATTGACATTTTTAGACTGTTTTTGAAAAGGACTTGCAATTTTGAAAATAAAAGATATGTACCACCTCCGTTTTATTCTATAACAACATTGAAAGATGAACCTTAAAAAAGTCTACCATCATGTAAAAATGTCCCTGAAATTTTATTTTTTAGCCCCAAACCTGTTCTGCCAATTCCAATGGAATCGTTAAGAAGACACCTTCTTATCACGGGTAGAACAGGTTCGTGAAAATCCGTTTTTCTCAAATCCTTATTTTATTTTTTGGAATACCAATCGCATAAAAAACAACAATACAGCCTAATCTTACTTGATCCTCACGGAGATTTAGCGGAAGAAATTCTAAAATTTCGTTTGAACGAACTTAAACCTGAACGCATTGTCTACATCGATCCACATCGGGAGAAAGGAAAAATTCCCTGCATCAACCCATTCCGACAGCGTGTCGCTGATCCGACAATGATTGACTTACTTTCTCAACAATTCGCAAAGACTTTTTCAGAACTCATTTCAGAGGCAGGATTGTCCCTCCAAATGGAAACCATCCTAAAACCCTGTCTTTCAGTATTATTGGAACAAGGAGAATGCGGATTGCAGGATTTACAAGTCTTTATGGATGATACCCAAAATGAACATTGGGTGGAACTCGGGAAACAATCTTCGTTTTCGGTATATAGAAAATTCTTTGAAACCGCATTCCTTAAGAAAAAGTATGCACCCACCAAACTGGCAATCTATACCAGATTACAGCATTTGCAAAATAATTACTCTTTCTACCATATGATGAATGGAGAGAGCCAATTCAACCTTAAAAGCCTGATGAAGCAGTGAAAAGTGATTATTTTTAATCTCAGCAAAGGAAAATTAGGAAACGATACGAGTAAGGTGCTCGGAAGATTTATCTCGGCTACACTCGTGAGTATTGCCCTGCAAAGAGCGTATGAACCCGAATATACCAGAAAACCTACCTATGTATTTGTGGATGAGTTCCACAACTTCGCCTCGGAAAGTATGGAAACGGTGTTTTCGGAAATGAGGAAATTTAAGCTCCATTTCATCGTATGAACCCAAAGCGTGAACCAACTTCCAGTATCGTTAAAAGAAACCGTGCTGAACAATACTGCCGTTAAATTGGTGTGAATCAATGGAATCTCAGCACTCAAGGCACAGGCTGGAGATTTGGGCGTTCCCATACAGCAACTGCAAAGTCTTTTCCCGTTTTGGTTTTATCTCAAATACGATCATTATCCCGCCAAAAGGATGAGAAGTCCGGATTTTCTGATTAAAAAATCAACCCTTCGACAAGCTCAGGGCAAGGAAAAATATTCGATGAACTATAGGGAATTAAAAGTAATGAAAAAGAAAATATTGGATGATTCAACACTCTACAGAACAATATCTTCTGACTCATACCAAACGAAACAGACTAACGATAAGGAAAATGTAACTGATGATTTTTTAACTAAAAATCTCGTTTCTGACGAGAATAATGCAAGCAAGAGCCCCAACTGATATCAAAACAAAAGAGTGTCCACAAATAATTGTAAACCTGAGTTTAAATTATAATCGGTTCTTGCTATAAAAATACAAGACGGATTTTCGTCTCTTTATTTTTTTTACCCCAAGAAACTATGATTACCAAAAGACTTTTTTTCAGAACCATTTCCCCAACCCAAGAGAAAATCCTTACTCAATTGGCGAAGTATAAATTTTTAACCTCGTGACAAATGCTTCGTTTGGGAATAATGACTGACAGAGCCAACTTGAACAAGCAGATTTCTGAACTCAGAAGTTGGAGCAAGTCACTGATTGGTTCGGTTACGTTTGGCACTCATCCTAGATTTTGAAGATTGGAGAGCGTCCATCATTTGACCTTTTATGGAGCCAATCTCATCAAAGAACGTCTTGATTTTGATAATCCGGTAAGATTCCCAAAAGGAAAAGGAGTTTTGTTTCAACAGGATTATCTTCACAGAATCTCTACCGTAGATGTCCATATCGCACTACAAGAGCAGTCTTCCCAAAATAATTGAGGACTACTCTTTTTTTTAGCCTATTTTGATAAAGGTACTTCGGCAAAGAAAAGAGGGTACAAAGCAGAATCTACCATTACCATTTCAAGGAATGAGCTTCTGATTGCTGATGCTTTGTGTATGATTCAAACTTTAGCAAGAAAAGAACTTTATGCTATAGAAGTTTTTAATGGAAACGACACCAACAGAGTCCACAAGTCACTTCTGCAACATCTGAAAGCCTTATCGGTGGGACAACCGAGTAAAATGTTTGGTTTACATTATGGTTCTCGTGTTTTATGCGTATTTGAAACGGAAAACGGAAAACTTAATGTGATGAAAAGATTAAATGAAGACGCACGTTTTTCGGAAGCAAAACGTCATTTTCTCTTCAAAACTATCGGGGAAGTCAGAGAGAATGTTTTTGAAGATTGGCAGTGGTTTGATGGAGAACTTGTAAACCTGTTTTAAAAGAAAGGAGAGCTTTAACGGCTATTTGATAAAAAAAATCCGAAAAACAAGATACTTTTATTGTTTGATGCCGAAAATTTTACCGCTCCAAGTCCAAATCTTTACTGATTTTTTCGGCGGTTTTTTCTAAAGCAAACCAAGAGCGGTCTCTGTCGGTTTGAAGCTCAACTTGGTTTTCCTGTTGAATTTGCAGTATTTCTTTAGAATAAGTGTTATAAAATTCTTCTATCTCCTGCTCGCTTAAATCCTCGTAATCGTAATGGTAAATCGTCTCCATTCCGAATTTCTTCGCCAAAGCAAAGAAATCCAATGGTTCATCATAGGTCAGGATTTCCTTTGCCAAAAATTTTTTGAGGCTGTCTTTGGAATCTTCTGCCATCGACTGTAATTTTTCAAGTGCTTTTTTTTCGTTCATGTGATTGGTTTGTACAAAGTTAGTGAAAATCTCAATCGTTTGTATGGGTGTGTATATCTGAAATTTTAAAAATTGCAAGGGGTTTTATAAAAAAACGCAAGTGTGAAACGGATAAGAAAAAACCTCAAGTTACTTTGATAAACTTCTTGCCACCACAACTCTGTTTCCAAAAATAGTTTTGGTTTTCTCGACAACAAATTCAATTTCATTTTTTAGGAGCAATTCGTATTCTTCTCTTTTGCTAATTGGTTCTAAATACATCGCATTAATCCCTTTTTTTAATTTCAAAACTAATAACGTTTCATTCTTGAGAGGTCGATGATTACTTTCATTATCTTTTCTGTAAAAAAAATCCAACGATGTACTCACAAAGGCACTATCAGAAAATACAACCCCCGTTTTTGGTTTTTTGTTCTTCAAAAGATAGTTTTCAAAAAATATGTTGCTGACTCTTCTAACACAAACAACATCTTGTTTTAGGGCAAATTTATTGATCTCATTAGTGATTATTTCAATCCTTTTATTTTCTTCATCAGATGAAAAGCCTCGTAAATATTTATTGATCGGTATATAATAATATCCACTATACCAATTGAATACAGGGTGCGAGTAAGAAATTTCTCTGTTATGCGAAGATTCATAAAATATCGACTCGTTATATTCTTTCTCCTTTTCATTGAAATAATCAACATACTCTTTTCCCCAACTATTTATCTCTTCAGGTGTTGTAAAAACGGTATAATTATGAGGAACAAAATCATCTGCAATGAGCTGTTTAAGGTAGTTGTTGATTTTATTTTCTGAAATTTGCAACTTAAAGCCTTCAAATTTCTTCAAGTATTTTTTTATCATTAATCTTTATTGTGAATCATTTTTTGAATTTTTCCAGTTCTTCTTTTATCATTTTTTCCAAGGCAAAAGCATTTTTAAAAAGCATTTTTATCTGCTCTTTTGTATCTGGACTATTATTTCTGTCCTCAGAAGCATTACCATAGATTTGTAAAACTTTATGAAGAGTCTCCAAAGCTAATTCATATTGTTTTAAATTGAAATGACAACAACTGATATCATAATAAATAGCTCCTATAGTTTTGGGATCTTCAGAATATTTTTGATTGAGAAACAGTCTCTTATGAAAATATTGGATAACAACTTCCCATTTTTCATACTTAAGAAATAAAGACATCACAGTGTGATAATATTCATCTAAAATAGTGTATTGTATTCTGCTTGTGGAAATATAATATTCAGTAGCTGTAGACTCTATTATCATGCTATCCACTAAAGAATTATAACTTTCTAAAAACTCCTCCATTTTTCTTTCAGTAGTTTCAATTCCTTCTAATGTTTCTTGTAATTCGGACAACTCAAATAAAAAAGAAAATATTCTTTTTATTATTATCAAGAGATTATCTTTAGAAGAAGTCTCGGAAACAATATCTATGTATTTTTTTTCTAATACATTTAATTCTACATTAATTAAACTACTAATTATGGGAATATTATTAATATTAAAGGCACATCCTGTTATTGTTTCATAAAAATTAGAAAGGATGCTCTCTATTTCTGGATTATAGACTTCTTCTTCCTTATACAAAGCCAAAGCTTTGTTATATGATTCTAATCCTCCATCAAAATCATCTAAATGAAGGTAGCACATCCCAGATTTTATATAAAGATTGACTACAATATGACAATCCACATTATCTCTACCTAATAAAATATCAATTTCCTTCGTGGTATATTGATTAGCCTTTTCATAGGCTTCATGCTCAAAATATATAGAAGATAGTTCATTATAATATTCGGGATCTTGATTTCCCTCATCCAAAATGTTAAATCTTGACTTGATAATCTTTTCTAAATTTTCAGCCATAATTTTTTTATGTACTAATTCTTCAAAGATAGTAGCACATTGTATATATAAACTAACTGATGAATGATTTGAAGGGAGTTTACTACAAATTTCTTTGCTTTTTTGTAAAAGATGTTTCGCTTCTTCCAGATTTTCACGTTTCAGATGAACTGCTGCAAGTTGACAGTATAGATGAGAAAAATAATGATGATTCTTATTAATAAATATTTTTTCTTGAATTTTTAACGCTTTTTTGAATAATGCTTCTGCATTATCATATTCTCCTAATTCGAGATAGTATAATCCGATGTAACATAAAAGGGCGATGTTATGAAATAAAACTCCTTTATATACTTTAATAGAAGATAATAATTGTTCGGAAATATTTTTTTCAAAAATACTCACGATTTCTTGCCTACGTAAAATTACACTTTCCAAATCTCTAATTTTTGCAGTTAGCTCTTTATTCTCATCTTTAAGCATAAGAACTTCAGAGTGTGCATATAATATCACATCAACTATTTGAGTATTCGGTGTCAAGCTAAATTTACTTTCAAAATCCAATAAATTATTAATTTTATTTTCATTGAAAAAGAAATTCAAGGAATCTATCAAAGAGGTGTATAGCTTTTCTTTTGTATGATCATCAAATAAAGAATACAACTCCTGACTATATTGTAAAGAATCTTCATACTTACTTTGAGAAATAGAAATACTTGATAAAGTATGTAAGTTTGCTATTATTTCAATCGCGTTATCTGATATATTTTCTGTTTTTTTTAATTGATTCAAATAATAGATCATCTCCTTTTTTTGGGCTTTTTCATATAACCCCATTTCAATATAAAATGTAGAAGTTTCTAGTTTCAAGTATTTTATATCTTCAGTTTCTTCTGTAATATTTTCCAGTAGAGACTCAGCTAATGTCACATATTCTATATATTCTAAGGAATCTTCTTCTGGACTACTTGCCAAAACTTTTCTCAAATATTTTACAGTCGAATCAAAAAACTCATTTCTATGCAAAAACCTTTTAAGAATAATGTTTTTTACTAAACTTTGAAGTCGCATTCTTTGATTTTCAACTTTAACCCAACCTTTTTTTACAAGAACTTTGAGGTTATAATCAAATGCATCTAAAATTTCTTCTTCAGAAGTATTATTCAAGTAAACTTCCTCAAATAAATCCAAAGGAATAGAGTCTTCTTGCAACAATGCTATATTCAGGAGTATTTTGCATTGCTCTTCTTTTAATGAAGAGGTATCGAAGATAATATTGAGATATTCTTCGATATTTTCAATAGTAGTCTTTTTTCTTTCAACGCCATGCTCTGCCTCTATTTCAACCTGCTCCACGACATTGATCCCTTTTTTAATAAACCGATTAACTAGCGCTATAATGCTGAGACCTCTTTCATTAGCGGTTTTTGCCAATAATTCAATGACTAAAGTATGATACTCTATAGCCGAAAGCAGTCGGATTACATTGTCATCATCTTTTTCAACCGTATAAAAAGTGTAAAATAAATCCAATGATTCCCTTTTAAAATCGGGAGCAATATAATTTTCAAAACCTTTTAAATGCTGTTGCGAAGTCCCTAGAATATTCCAGTTTTTACTGAGAAGCGCCAATTCGTCTTTGTAGCTGGAGATGCTGTCGTCTAAATTATCTAAAACCAAAAGGTTGTTTCCTTCAATTTTTGCCAAATTCCCAATGACTAAATTCATCAATCCTTTTTCATTTTTCAAATAAGAATCATATTCCTTGGCAAGTCCCAAACCTCCAAGAAGCCCTATCCCTTTTTCCTGAGAAAAAGCCTTTGGAAAACCTTCTGCACAATTGAGCCAGACCATATTGGTAAATTGCTCAGCGTAGTGTTGCGAAAAGTGTTTGGCTAAAAATGTCTTTCCAATACCTGAAATTCCTGTAATATTCACTTTTCTGCTATTTTCAAAAAGAGAAAAAACGTCTTCAAGAACATCCATTCTTAACACAGATTCTTCCGAATCTATAGTAGGAATAACGTTGAGCTTTTTATGAGACACTTCATTATCTTGAAATTCAACAGGTTCTTCCAAATCTTCCTTTCTTGAAGAGAGAATCTCCTTTAGGAAAGTTTTGTCATCATCAAGCATTTTTCTTAAAAACTTTACAGGAAAAACATTGAAGAGTTCCTTATAGCCTCCGAAATAAAAGCTGTAAAGTTCAATAGGTTGTCGAGGATATTTTGAAGGAATCCCTTTTTTGAGGTGTCCCTGAATTGTTTTTATACTATACCCTACATTTTTAGAACCTTTTTTACCCTCTAAAAATTTTTTTAAAGGCGCATACTTAATTTTGTCATTGATTTTGGTCTGAAAATACTTTTGAGACTCTCCATAACAATTTTTTAATCGTGCCAGTTTATTTTCCATAAAATGGGCGACTTCATTTACTTTATCGGGAGAAATACTCTTAACAAGTTCCTCAAGTTCTTCAAATGTCTTTTGCATAAGGGTTTAAGTATTACGTGGGTATAAATATACCAAATATTGCGTCTTTAAAAAAAGGAGCATTAAAACTCCTTACATGATTGATATTTTTCTATAATGACGTCAAAAATATGCTTCTATGATTGTTTATTTTTTGTTTTACCAAGCGAAGAATCCACTTTCAGCAAAAATGATAAGGGAATTTCATCTTCTTTATCTCCATTAGAATGCAAGATCGAAGCTTTGTTTTCACTATCATATCTAACAATAGAAACAATTCCTTTTTCATCAATCTTATACGGAATCGATAAGTTTGCCCCTGTCAAAGCATGAAGAACTGTCATAATTAAATTAATCTTTTCTTCATTCTTGGGATTGTCCAAAAAACGCTCAAATATGTAATCTTCTTCATATCACAATTGGTCTGCAACCGCCTGCATGAGCCTGAAATGAAATTCGTTGCTTTCTTCAATGTTTTCAAAAGACTTCGCATCTGCCTTTTTCAAAAGTGCGGTATAGTTTTTATTTTTTTTCAGATTGGTAAATAATTTTTCTTTGCTGTAATCTCTCAAATCATTTTTTAGGTCATTGAGCATATAGGATTCTCCAGATGCTTCCAACGAGCAAAATGCCATCCCATTTAGGTTATGAATGGTAACTCCTTGTTTATTAATTCTATTACTGTAATTGATTCCTAAATATTTCATATACATTTCATAGCTGGATTTGTTACCTAAATCAAAATGTGGTAGTCCTCTTTCCTCAAGCAATTGAAAAAAACCTTCACTACGCCATTCCTCTTGCTCTCCTTTGATGCGTGATTTTATATAGTTCTTCAGCTTGTCCAAAGAGATGAATTTACCATTTTTGTACAAAATATGGTCTTCTTGTTTAGCCTCCATCATTTTCGGATTTGAATCAAACTGAACTCGTGCCGGAAATTTTCATTGGTATCTTTTGATTAGCCCATCAAAAAAATCTTTATTTTCCTGCATAAATTCGAGAAAGTCTTTTCCTTCTTCTGGGGTAAGTGTTTCGGTTTCATCTTCTAGTTTTTGGGCAATTCCTTTGATATGCTCCTCTTTAAATTTGCTTTGCGGTAGAAGATGATCCACCAGCTTTTTTGCAAAATTACTTTGCAGGGCTTCATAAGGTTGGGTAATTGCACATTGTTTAATTTCTTTATCCAGTTGGAGATGACTTTCGGGAGTTTTGGACATTGGAGGGTAATACATATAAAAACAGCTTACTTATAGAAATTTTACTCATTTTTTTCAGCCTGTCAAGAAAATGACGAGAATTTTCACTTCTTTTTCTCAAATCTTAATAGAAAAAATTTGGTTTTTATGTTGAAAAACAACCTTTTTTCAGAATTTTTGAATAAAACATCAAAAATTTTATTTTCAATCATTTAATTTAAAACATTGAATACAAGGCATTTACTTAAATTCATTATTTTCTTCATCAGGTAAAAACCAAAATTTATTTTGATTTCCCGTGTTATGGGTGCTTTACAGCACCTTTCATTTTCAAATTTTCCTTGAATTTTCCCAAATCTTAAATTTTTCCCCAAATATTCTTTAAATTTTCTCTTAATTTTCCACTTAACTAATTGGTAATCAATGTTTTAAATTTTATTATATGGTTCTTAATGCTCTACATTTGTAAGGTAAAACATCAGCAAATAAGTTTTTAAAAATTTCAGCATAAAATTTAAAAACTATTGCAATAGATACAAAACAGGTTACTCTTTTGAGTCCTTAAAAAGGAGAAATGAATGTCTAATCTTAAATCATTACTACAATGAGAAAATCTATCAAAGGCGTGGATCAATTAGAGCCTGGCGTATTGCACGCTTAATCCACGTATCGGGAACAAGTGAAGCACAGTAGCTTACCCGGCAGTTCAGGAGCAGGTACACTGCCTGCTCCTTTTTTAAAAACAAGAATTAAAAAAAATTCAACAACCATTTAAAATTAAAAAAATGAAACCTATTTATCAAACAATCAATTCACTAACAGCAGGAACTTTATACAGTTCGCAAGTTTATCAGTACAAAACCAAAGATGGGAGAGCCGTATTTGCCTTCTCCTATGAATACCAACCTGAAGGCTTTTATGAAATTGCCATTCATCATTTACCAAGCTATCAAGGCAGAGATGAAAGAGCTTCTGTTGCTCATTGGCTCGATGAATGTGACGAATCACCCTTAGACAAAAAAATATGCTTCCATGAAGGGAAAGAGCCTACTACGTTGGAGAAAGCCAAAAACTTCTCTGTGCAATGGGCTGAACTCACATGGAATTACATAAGAACCGGGGTTACCATTGATGAACAAATCATCAGAAACAACTAATTACAAATCACTATTAAATTTTTTACAATGAAAAAGCCAAAATTTAGAATTACAACCATTGCCTATCATCACATCGTCCAAAAACTGGGCTCTAGCGTTCCCGAACAAGGTGGCATCCTTATGGGTAGAAATGGAATCATTACCGATTTTATCCATGATGAGTTTGCAGAAACTACGGGTTCAACTTACAGCTTAAATGTAGCTTATCTGAATCCCATCATTAAAGAGCTGAAACTTCAAGGCAAACAATTGCTTGGAATAATTCACAGTCATCCAAACGGATATTCAAAATTAAGTGACCCAGATAGAGAATACTTTTCCAGCCAATTTAAAAATTTTCCCGATTTGGAATTTATGTACACCCCGATTGTGTTTTCTGCAAAACAACGAGAATTTGAGATTTTTCCCTACATATTCCACAAAAACGGAAGTGTAGAAAAAGCAGAATTGGAAGTCATCCCCAATAACTATGAGGACTACACCACCAAAGAAAAAAAATCGGAGGTAAATACAGAGGATGTTTCTAACGCCCAAAATCCAGACTTACCTCCAACTCCAGATGCAGAGACAATTGAAGACCGTAAAAGAATTTTTGTGAACATCAGACAACATATTGCTATTCCTAAAGTGGAAGCAGAACAAGTGTTATCCCAAAAAATGGCAACACTGATGTTAGTCCTCTCTTGGGTGCATTTCTTTATCCTAGGAGTTTTTGCAGGAGTTCTTCATATAGCGGTTCTCTATTTCGTTAAAAACCACATCGATTTCTCAAAACTTGCTGATTATTTCAGTTTTTGAAGAAATAAAAAATTGACCATCAACTAACAACAATCAACCAAAAACCAATAGTATGGACTATTCAAGAATACAAGACAGCGTAGATATGGGGCTCATCAGAGCCTCCCATATCGTCATCGTAGGAGCAGGAGGTTCTTACAGTTTAATCACTTCTTTTGCAAGAACAGGAATCGGCAAATTAACGGTACTCGATTTTGATACCGTAGAAGAAACCAATATCGTTCGCCAAGGTTACAAGCAAGCGGACATAGGTAAATTTAAAGTAGACGCTTTGGGAGAAGAAGTGCAAAGCATCAATACCGAAGTGGAATACACTGGAATTACCAAGAATTTTTTTGAGATGAATGACGAAGAATTGGATGCTATTTTCAGTAAAGCCAATTTACTGTTATTTCTTACGGATTCTTTTCAAGCACAGTCTTTTGGAAATATTTTAGCTCTTCGCTATAACAAGCCTGCGATTTGGAGCGGCTGGTATGAAGGCTCTAGAACCGCAGAATTATTTTTCCAAGTACCAGATTACACCACAGCGTGTTTTAGATGCGCTTGCTCTTCAAGATATCTTGCCAATGAAAAGGAAGAAGTAAAGGCAAGCTCTAATTCCAACACGATATTCCATTCACAACTTCTCGATAGTTTCATCGGTATAATGAGCCTTTCAATATTACACCGAAGCAGAGTTAAAAGCGGTTTTGTTTCCATGATTGATTTAGGATTGAGAAAATGCAACGAGTTTGAAAAATTCTGGAGAGGTATGTTGGATGAAAACGATCAGGTTTCTTACAACTTCTTTCAGTTTAAAGCACATCCTTTTGGCGGAAACAAATTGTTTGAAGAGGCTTACAACTCTTTAGGACATCACAGTGAAAACTTTATTTCCTTCTGGCAAGAGGCCGAGGCAGAGTTGAAAATTAATGGATATAGCTACGACTGCCCCGACTGCAATGGTGCTTTGCATCACAAAATACATGCTCACCATGACAACCAATAACAATGGACAAGCCAATCCCAATGCAAGAACACGGAGGACAAGTTCCTCCCGTTCTTCAACCGCAAATACTACTGAAACGACAAACCCTAACCCTCAATCTCCTCAAACCACTATGAACCCAACATTTCAACTCCTAATGAATGCCATCGGAAAACTGATTGTCTCTATTATACGGTTTATCCTTGCAATGTTTTACTCGGGCTTTAAGTTCGTGAACACCATTTGTGTCTTCTTCATCAATATGATTCAGGAAATCCTAAACCGTTTGCCATGATTAAAAAATTTCTTTTAAAACAGATTAAAAATCAACTCAGCAATAGTTCTCCCGTGGGAAAACAAGTCGTTGAAACAATTTGGGGTATAGATCATTCATTGAAAGCCTCCTTTGGCAAAGCAAATAAAATATTATCTCCGTATGAAGAAGGTTTTTGTATTGATGGAAAGAATTATTTTATGTCCATTTCTAAAAGCAGAGAAAATCTACTTGTCGTGGGTGGGTCAGGAAGGGGCAAGTCACAAATTATAGCAATTCCAACGCTTCTCAATGCAAAGAGCAAATACAGTATTATCGTTAATGATCCAAGCCGTGAATTATCAGTTGCTGCAATTCCTTATCTGCAATCGGTTGGTTATAAATGCTCTATTCTTGATTTTGGAAAGAAAACAGGCTCGTACTTTAACGTTTTAGATGGTTGTCGAGGAAATTTGATTCAAATGAGAAAAGTGGCTAAAACCTTAGTTTCTGCCACATCCCACGAGAAGGAGGACTTCTTCACACTTAGTGCAGAAGACTGCATTACGCTTTTTATTCAGTATGTAACCGAATCCGAAAATTATGAATTTCAAAATCTCGCCAATGTTTATCGGTTATTGTTGGAGTACCAAGCTAATCCGCATTTGATTGAAAATTTAATTGCAACCAAAGGAAGTGAGGAACTATTCAGAAAATTTCGTGCTCTTGCTGGAACTTCAGAAAATACTAGAAAATCCATTATTGCTTCTGCTTTGGCTGCACTATCGTTTATTGGCGAAGATCCAATGCTGTGCGATATTACGTCCAGAACCACGATTCAATTTGAAGATTTCAGAAGACAGCCTCATGCGTTGTTTTTACAGATTCCCGTAGGTGATACTAAATTTCACGCTAATATTTTATCACTTTTTTATCAAGAATTTTACCGATACTGTTTTTCTTATCTCCCGTCAGCGGAGGAAAAGGACATCTTTATGATTATGGATGAGTTCAGTTTGTTAAATATTCAGGGTTATTCTGAAATCATCAGTAATGCCAGAAAATTTAAGATTCCTCAACTGCTTATTCTCCAATCGGAAGCTCTTTTATATGCAAAATATGGCGAAAATGTCGCTAAAAACATATTAAACAATTGCAACACCAAAATTTATTTCGGAGGACTGACTAACGAAATTTATGATTTAGAAAAAATCCTTGGCAACTACGAATACAAGGATAAAGAAACAGGAAGTATGCGACAACGTCCACTCATGACAGCTTCGGAGATTCGGGAAATGAACGATATTTTGGTGCTGATTTCGGGAGAAAAACCACTGAAAGTTCCAATCACACCTGCCTATAAACAACCAGAACTGGTTCGCAAACTCAATCTCCGCTTGAGAAATCAGCAACAACCAATGAATTATAACGTCCGCTACATAGACCTTTCGCCTTTTAGATAGCGGCATAAGAGATTAAATACTTCTCATTAAAAATTATAAAAAATGAAATTAATGACATCCGCTTTAGAAAAACGCTTTGCCGAGATTGGCGACCAGTCCGAAACCCTCGACCCGATTATCGTTGCAAAATTCTTTAATCCCTGCGGTTCTGCTACATGGTATGCCACAGAATACGATGCCGAGAATCAAATTTGTTTTGGTTATGTAACAGGGATGACCTTCGATGAGTGGGGTACATTTTCCATTCCTGAACTGGAATCAATAAAATTACCCCTTGGATTAGGCATTGAAAGGGATATTTACTTCAAAGAAAAACGATTTAATGAACTAGTCAAAGAACACGAACAAGATAATAATCTGGAACATTAATCAAAAAATAAAACAATTATGGGAACACGAAATCTTACGATGGTTATTCAAGACCACGAAACCAAAATTTCTCAATATGGACAATGGGACGGTTATCCTGAAGGTCAGGGCCTTACCATACTTTCTTTTTTAGAGGAAAAAGAAAATATAGAAACCCTTAAGCAAATGCTTCCGAAAATACGCTTTGAAAATGAACAAGACATCAAAGAAAAAACTGAATTTTCAAAATCAATCGGAGCCAGAGAAGGTTGGGTAAACATTCCTCAATCTGAACTCTACGATCAAAAATATCCTTTGGATTCCCGAAATCTTGGTGGAGGGATTTTGGAAAAACTCTTGGAATACCAAAACGAATCTGAAATTGTACTCGTTGATTCTGAAAAATTCGCAGCGGATAGTTTGTTCTGCGAATGGGCATATGTTGTGGATTTGGACAATAACACACTAGAAGTCTATCGTGGTTTTAACGAATCCCGACTGACTTCCAAAGACCGATTCTATAATCTCCACAAGGGACATCAGCAATTTTATCCCATTAAAATTTTAAAGACTTTTTCATTGGATCAACTTCCCGATGCTGAAAAATTCATCTCGGAATGTTATCAGTTGGAAAAAAACAAAAGAATCTCTAAAGACAAAGATACAGAACAAGAATTGTAAAATCCAATGCTACCTGAACCCTGGACATATAACAACCTGCACGACTATTTGGACGATCTCTTCAATGGTAAAAATCCTAGTGATGAAGAGATTATTCAGGCAAAGAAAACGTATTGGCGGAGTTATAATAAACGGCTCAAACAAATCCAACGACAAAAAAACAAAGAAGTGACCATTTCTTTAAATAAAGAATTGCTTGAATTATTAAAAAGGAAATTAGAACCCAAACAGTCGATCATTGATTACATCAAAACTCTTTTAGAAAACCACTTACAAAGCAACGAAAATATCAATTCTAATCAGAAAAAGGAGCTTTTGCAGTTTGAACAGCAGTTATTCATCGTGATAGATTATTTAGAAAGCCTCCTCTACCAAAGAAAATTGATTGACATACAGCAAATGCAACAATTGGAAAAGTATCTCCAAAATCTGCAATTCGTATTAGAAAAGAATTTTTAAGAAATCAAGACAAAAGAACCAAGAACCAAGAAAAAAAGCCAATAACAATCAACTGACAACCACCAACTAAACAAAATGATTATCAAAAGCAAATCCTACAAAACCACCCGAAGTTTTAGCACGGTTTTGAATTATGTCTTTCGTGAAAACGAAAGGGATAACGGATTTGTTTTAACCAAATTCATCAAAGGTAAAGATTTATCAGTGGAAAAATTAGGACAACAATTGCTTTCTAATGAGCAAATAAGATTGAATAAAAGGAAAAATAATGTGCGTCTGTATATGGATATTTTGTCATTTCATCCGAGAGATGCGGAAAGGCTAAATAATGAAAAGCTCCACCAAATCGCCCTCAAATATTTATCACTTCGTGCTCCCAAGTCAATTGCGATTGCTACAGTGCATAAAAACGAGAAAAATCATACCCATCTCCATATTTGTTTTAGTGCTATAGAGTATAAAACTGGAAAATCAATACGGATTTCTAAGGAAGATTTTCAGCACAAAGTAAAATTAGAGATGGAAAAATACCAACAAGAAGTTTTTCCAGAGTTGATACTTTCCAAAATTAAGCATGAAAAATCTCTTGTTCCTAAAAAAGAAATGAAGAAGGAAAATGAGAAAATTCTGGAAGAGTTCGGAGAAATTTCCGAGAAGCAAGAACTTTTAAAAGTTTTGGAAGAAGCATTTAATCTTTCAAAATCTGAGAAGGATTTTTATAGAAAATTAGAGGAAAAAGGACTTCAATTATACTCCCGAAATGGAAAGGTTACTGGTATCCAAGGTAACCGAAGATTCAGGTTTAAAACGCTTGGATATACCTCCGAAATTCTACAACAATTAGAGCTTGACCCAACCCTTAGAAAACGAAAAGAACTACTCCAAAATATACACGAATATGAACACGAAAAAAACAAACGATATGAACTTTAAAAATATTTTTTACCAATGGACAAGCGGGGGTTCAGGGGAACTCCCCTGACAGGATCGCATTGGGTAAGGTCTGCAAGACCGTCACAATGCAATCCTGCACACGGAGTCCGTGAGCCAATAATTTTTTACAGAATTTAAGTTCCACTTTGGAAAAGTATTGTTTTTGAAAAACAATTTTTAGTGAATGCAAAGACCATTTTACAACAACCCATTTTAATTTTTCACAAGAATATAGGCAATAAAAACAGAGGTTTAGTTGCTGAATTTGCCCCAAATTCTCCGCAAATTTCGCCTCGTTTTTTAAGAGCTAAAGTTCTCTTAAAGTTGGAGAAGTTTCTTTTTTATACCCCAATAAAGTGTTAAGTTTCATGAAATATCCACCCCGAAATACCACCCAAAATGAAGCGAAAAAACAGCCCGTTTTTTCGGATAAAATGATGGGTAATATTCGGATCAAATTGAAACAATTGGCGGAAATCGAATTCCTGCTTCACGCAGAAAAAAAATCGCCAAGTAAGAAAAAATAAGAAGATGAAAAATGTTATTATCTATACACGGGTTTCCACTTCAGAGCAAAAACAACACGGTTATAGTCTCAGAGCACAAAAGGAACAATTGGAAAATTATTGTTCTCAAAAAGACTATCGCATCGTTGCTCATTTTGAGGAAGACCATTCGGCGAAAAATTTTTCTGCAAGACCTGAGTTTCAGAAACTCCTGCGTTATGTGGAATCCAACAAAAATAAAGTCGATGTAATTTTATTCTCAAAGTGGGATCGCTTTTCCAGAAATTTAGAAGCCGCCTTCAAGATGATCCGCCACTTTAAAGAGCTTGGTATTGAGGTAAATAGCGTGGAACAACCACTGGATATGACACAAGTCGATTCTAAATTGATGCTTGCGGTCTACCTTATTATACCGGAGGTAGAGAATGATAAAATCAGTCTCAGAGTGATGCAGGGAACTCGAAAAGCCAACAAAGAAGGAAGTTATACCACCACTGCACCAAGAGGTTATTTGAATACCCGAAATTCTGAAGGCAAGGCAACGCTTATACCCGACCCTACTACCGCTCCTATTATAGAAGCCATATTCAGAGATTACGGAACGGGATTGTATTCGGCAGAAGAAGTTAGACTAAAATATTATAAAAAACTAAAAATATCTCGTAATGGTTTTTTCTGTATCCTGAAAAATCCAACTTACATCGGAAAAATTTTAATAAAAGCAACCAAAAAGGAAGAGGAAATACTGGTGGAAGGGTTGCATCCTGCTCTTATCGACGTAGAAACATTTGAACGGGTTCAGTTAATTTTGAAAGGAAAATTTAAACCTCAGTTCAGAACAGTGACGGAGATTGATGAAGCATTACCTCTTCGTGGGTTTTTGGTTTGTCCTGAATGTGGAAAAACATTAACGGGTTCTGGAAGTAAGGGACGCGCCGGAAGAAACACTTACTTCTATTATCACTGTACAAGGTATTGTAAAACACGTCATAAAGCCAGAGAAGTAAATGCGTTGTTTGAGGAGCTTTTATCGGAAATGAGCATTGAGGAGGATAAACAGACAGTTTATAAATCAATTTTAGAGGAAAGGTTTTCTGAACGATATGAGGATAAACAAACGATCATCAATTCGCTAAATCGGGAGCAGGACAATTTGTATAATCGTTTAGAAATGGCGGAAGATTCTTTTTTTGAAAAACAGATTGATGCTTCTACTTTCAATTCTATGAAACAAAGAATCGATTCCCGCTTGGCAGAAATTAAAACTGAACTGAAAGCTCTTCAGCATAAGGAACGGTTCTTTGAAAAACATCTCAATGAGGGGATTGGCTTTTTAAAAGGGATTGATATTGTTTACAGTGAAGCCTCTGCGGAACTGAAAAGGAAAACGATTCAGACTTTGTTCTGTGATAAGCTTGTATATCACGGACATTATTTTTCCACGCCTGCTCTTGAAGATACCATTGAAGTCATTCTTTTTAGGAATAGAAGGTTGAGATTGCTCAAGATAATGGATATACAGGAGGAAATTTTGGTGTCGTAATTTGTAATAACTCATATTAGGTATTATGTAATTTATAAACACAGAAGTTGTTTAAAGTAAATTATATTCTTTTGAAATTCGATCATTCCCTATTGGGAAAAGGCTTCCCAAATTGCCTGAATTACTATAATATTTCCAATTTTGATGCAATTTGATATTTTAGGTATTTCCCTTGAAAATAATCCAAACTAAAAATTAGGGTCATTTTAGAACCTCAAATTTTTACTTTAAACTTCACAATGTATTTAACCATGTGTCGAATATAAATAAAATTTTATATCTTTATTTTTTAGTGAGTATGAAAGACATATCGACAGTATTGGTAGACAAATCGGAAATTCAAGAAAAGTTGAAAGCATGGTATCAAACTTTTTATAATATAGAATATGATAAAAGTTTGCAAAAAATAATAGCTGCTATAACAGACTTTACAGATTATTTAAGGGACGATTTAAAATTTTTGATTGAATATCCATATGTGGATAAATTATATAGAAATTCTTATTATAATTATTATGCGTCTAAAACTATCTCATATTCTAGAGACTGTATGCGAGTATCTATTTTTAAATCTAAAATTACGAATGAGAATCAATATGATACGGAGATAATAAAAGAAAATTATTTGGGCTTTTTAATTTTAAGACCTACTTTTCCAAAAGTTATTGGCAGGAATGTAATAAGTCCTAATGCTTTTAAGGAAAATAATATAAATATTTGCAGTGTAAGCGTTAATACAACATCTAATTATTTAAAATTATCCGCAGAAGGTTTCCCGCACTCTACCCAAGATGTTGAAACTATTTCTTGTGCTGAAACAACTATATGGTCTTTGTCAGAATATTTTAGCAGTAAATATGCTGACTATTCACACATATTACCATCTAAAATTCACAATATCTTATCCCAATCTACCTTTGAAAGACAAGTTCCATCAAAAGGACTTCAGGTTCATCAAATTTCGTACGCATTAAAAAAACTTGATTTTGGAGTAAAAATATATAAAAAGGAAGCATTCGGTGATGCGTTTGAATCATATCTAAGAATATATATTGAATCTGGAATCCCAATTATAGGAATAATACAGAAGGGAACATCAATTGCTCATGCTGTAAATATTATTGGAAGAACTGATTATAATGATGATAATTATTCTAATATTCTTGTTGAAACATTAACACCAGATCTTCATATTAAAGATATTTCCAATTGTAAAACTAATCTTGTTTTAGTGGATGATAATTATCCACCCTACAGAACTTCCGAAATCACCAATCCAATAAGCTATTATAAATCAACACGTTGGGAAGGTTGCAGTATAACTTCCTTTATTGTACCTTTGCATACTAGAATTTATATGGAAGCTGGGGAGGCAAGAAAAGTTTCAAGAGATTTTCTTAAGAAATTCTCTCCTATATACAAAAATAGGAATATAGCAGTCAGAACTTACCTAACATCAAGCAGATCATATAAAAACTATTTATTAAATTTGAAAGATATTGATAATGGAATAAAGAATCTTTTATTAAGTTTCTCAATGCCAAAGTTCATATGGATTACTGAAATATTTGATGAAGACCAATTTCTCAAAGAAAAATGTGAAGGATTAATTATTATGGATGCAACAGAACCTAAAGAACTTAATATAATTGGTTCAATTCTTGGAAATATTTTTATAAGACAAAATAATAATCGTGATTATAAAACGTTATTACCGAAGACCATTACATTTACATCTTTTATTAACTTAAAACAATATGGAAACAGTAAAAACTAATTTTGAGGTAGCTATTGAAGAACTTAAAGCTAATCCAAAGGATTGCAATATTGATGAAAATATAATTTCTTTTTTTAATAATTTGGATTTAGGACAAGTTTTTGAAGAAATTGAAATCTCTTTAGAAGAATACAGGTTAGAATCTGAAAAAAAATATTATGAATCTGAAAAACACCTTGTTGATGTTTTTCTTAGTGAGTGAGCCCGTATGAATGCTTCTCTATAAAATTTCATACTTTTTAAAATAGCTTTTTACAACTATTCTTTAAATACCTAAAATTAAAACAAATTTTCTAAACTGTTATTCTTAGGTGGATACAGTTTAAATGTATCACGTATTCTAGAAATAGTCACTATGGGAAATTTTAACCTATCTGCGATTATCACATCTGATATATTTGTATTTTCCAAAACCATTTTTGCAATTAAAAAACCAACTCTTCCTAATTTTTGAGGAGTGGAAATTTGTTTTTCAAGTCTTTTCTTGAAATTAGATACTTCATTTTCATATCTATCCTTGTTATTTCTAGCAAAATAGTCGGTGACATAAATATCATCATCACTATGTGGGAAATTGAGATTCTGATGATCAAAATCATTCATTTGTAAATAATTTTGTAAAGGATTAAAATCTGATTCTTGATTAGAGGATGGATATTTAATAAAGGGATTTTCTAATGGCTTATTAGCTAGTTTGTCTTTGGGTTTATTTAAATCAGGCAAATAGCCCTCTACAGAAGCTATTGTCGTTTGTTCACTAAAAGATTTATAAGTATTGAATGGTGAATCAAAATATTGGCATTCTGCAATTTTATCATTCAAGCTATTCTGAGGGATTACCCAATCTAATTTTGATGCAGCATTTCGAAGAATATCATACGCTATCCGAAGCATAGGAGTGCCTTCTACAGGAAGGGTATCATCATTAACAACACTTCCAAAACGTTCCAGACTTAAAAAATTCAGAGCATAGATATCTTGTGAGTTTGCACTATTCAAAAGTATTTTATATCTCAAATTACGAATAATCGTATGAAATAATTCATCATTTTCATCATTTTTTTTCTTTTTACCTTTCAAGTAAATAAAAGCTCCTAGTAATCCTAACATTGGTGAATCATACTTGCCATAAGCTATCATATTGAGTAACTCAGAATCCAGTGTAAAGTCATGATTTTGCAATTTGGAAAGACAGACATCTATATATAAGAGGTTTTTGTTTGTAGGATTAAAAGCCATTTTCTTTTCAATAAAGATTCTTAACGATCCAAAAAGAGGTTGTTCTGTAACGGTCATAAAAACCTTTGTAAACCAATTTTCATAAACATAAATTGGAACTGTTCTTTTGTCTTTTCTTGTATATTCTAAAAAATAAAGTCCAGGCTTCAGATAAGCGGAAAAACCTAAATATCCATATTTTTCATTACCAAAATCTGTTATGGCTCCTTCAGGGAATTTAGTAACTAATTTTCTGTCTGTATCATATAATACAAATTCATTCCAATAATCTTTCTCTTTAAATTCGTTTCTGAATATTTCAGCGCTAGGATATCTGAAAAATATGAAAATTCCTCCTTTATGTAATTTTCTATTATCTGTTAGAAAAGTTCTTTTTCTTCCAGTTTTTCTTGCGGCGTTGAGATAATAATCATAAGTGGAGTTATATTTTATTTCGCCTTTCAGCGGAATAGAAGAATATAAATTGGGGACATCCAATATGTGATCAATATTTTCATGAAGAAAAAGAGAACTTGCACCTGCAATACAGACTTTGTTTCTATCAAGCTCTATAAAATTTTCACGAATCTGTCCGTCAATAACAAGTCTGATGGTATACGTCCCTGATGGAAGAGAAAAGCTTTTGCGATAATATCCAAAATCATCGTTATTGTCATTACTTTGTTGATTAGGGTTATATATAATAGTGTTATCATTGGAAAAAACCCAAAGTTTACAAAAATACTTATAAACACCCTTCAAAATAATAATCAGTTCATGTTTTCTATTTCTAATTTGAAAATGCATATAATTATTAAGGGGACTGCTATTGTATATTGTTTGAGGTAGCTGTTCAAATTCTTGTTCCATACTTGTAGACTATTAAAATACTAAAGGATTAATATGGCTGGTATTATGGCTTATCTCTGGCTCTTGGGAAAAACCTTCTTTTGCGGCCTCTAAAGGAACATTTTTGTAAAGATACGCACTTAAACTCTCAGCGTCAATACTTCCGTTTGAATTTACTGCAGCTCCTTTTAATCCATCTAAAAGAACCTTAGTGAATATCCCTCTAAATTCTTTTTTCCCATCAACAGTAAAAGTCGATTCAAAAGCTGAATTTTCATAAGTCGTTGCTATAGCACCAAAAACTTTGGGTCTTATATTCTGTCCCCGAAAATTAATTCCTGGACCTGCTCCAGGGTTCAATCGCAGCTTAGTATTTCGACAACAATCTAACCAGATGACCACTTCTTTAAAAAAACCTTCATTTATAAACTTTCGCTTGTAATCTGATGATGATAAAGTTGCAGAATCAAAAAGGAATTCACTCCAATTGGAAAGACAAAGCCCATTGTTTTCCATATCACTTTCAACACCCATTCCATGACCTGCGAAGTAAAAATAAAGACGATTGGCATCTCCTCCATTTTTTAAAACTTCTAAAACTATGGATGCAATTACACTATCAATATCATTTTTTATAACTGGTTGTAAGCTTTCATTCGAAACGATCAGTTTAATATTTTTTCTAGGAACATTTCCATAACGTAAAAGCCACTTTGCGATACATGTAGCATCTCCTATTGCCCCATTTAATGATTCTAATCCATATTCATCTGGAGGTGCATAATGATTAACCCCCACTACGATAGCATAATTACTCATGAAAGACTATTAGTTAATTAGAATTTGTGTTATACTTTTAAGTGTAAAAGAATCATTATCAAAATCCCCATGTTTGACCGAACGTGTAACTAGACCTTCCTTGGCATTATCATCAGTTGGCGAAAAACAAACCCTGTTAAAGCCTGATTCATACAGATATTCATGAACAGGTTTAAAGTCAACCTTATTATATGGAAATCTGAAATCAATATGTCTCTGCAACCCAAGTACAGGAGCATCAAAAGAATTTCCTTCATTTTCCAAAATACCGGATATAAAATAGAGAAGAGATCTTGTATAAAAATATGGGACTAATACATCATTACATTCTGACTCATCATTCATCGTAAATATACGGATATCCTGATATCGCTCAGGGTCTGCCAAAACTTCATCATGAAAAAGTTCCATACGACAAGCTGGTGCAAGGAAAATAATGTGATTGAACCTAAAAATATCTTTGTCTTTTTGATGGGAGGTTTGTTTTAGAAGATTACAAATTGCTATAGAACCTGCGCTATGCCCTACAAGATTGACTTTAGTATTTGGAAATTCAGTAAGATGGTTTCTTAATTTGCTTATAAAATATCCTCCAACATACATTTCATTCTCGTTTTCATTAAGGTTATCTGACCACATATTATAGGATTTGTCTTTCATGGATTTCCATATCCAAGCTCCTAATTCAGCAATATAGAATTTTCGTAAGATTTCTTCAATGATAGTAGGATAAAATCCATGATCGGTTTTGTTTATAAATCGTTTTATTATTTTATACGCTACTTTTGCAATATGTATAAAAACAGTTCCTCCTATAACGCCTCTTGAATTTGTCGTTTTATTTTCATCATAAATGGATAAACTGGCACTCTCCAGCTCTCGTTTTAAATTAAAATCCCCAGCAATCTCTTTTTTAATCTCATCTTCCAGTGTAGGCTCAAGTAAATTGATTTGATCCATCGCCTCTAAACTTTTAAGATTACTCCCACCTCTTGCTTTATTGGTTATATCTTGACGGTCAAAAGCCCTGAAAGGCTCTTCTTTCGCAAGCTCTGTTTCAATTACATCTTCTCTAAAACCATTTCCATTTCCACGACCAGAAACTACATCGACTCCCGTTTTCTGCGAAACTTTCTTCAACAAAAACCTTAATAATGTTTGAAAAAATGATGTTTCTCCTATTTTAGTAAGATTGGTAGATACAGTTTCTACCAATCCTGTTTCCCAAACAAAACAAATCGGATGGCTTTTGGCATCAATAATATGTGGCATCATATTTCTTGCAGCATTTAGACCGGATGTTTCGTTGACCAGTCCGCCATGAAAAAAAATGGACAAATTGCTTTTATTATCATTTTTAAGAGCTTCACTCCTGAAAGATTCAAACATGGCGTCAATATGATCAGATGGGGTATGATAATTTCCTGATTTTTGAAAGGTTCCCCGTGGACCAACATTAACTATAAATTGTTTATCTGCTAATAAGCTCATAGATTCAGTTTTTAATTTTTACAAATTAAATTTAAAAAAAATATTTGAATAATTAAAAAAGCATTACATTGTGATTATTAAACGTAAAATAAAACAACATTATGATATTGTGACAGGCTGTTAATGTCATGATATAGTCTTACAGACGACTGTTAATATGATAAATTATAATTACATATATACACTAATTTTGATTATGATAATTTACAACTCAAATGCTATGATCTTTTCATTTTCAATTAGCTCACCATTGTCAAATATTGATTTAACCAATTTTTTTTGAAAAAATAGTTTTTTCTCAACAGTTTGAATTTCTGCTATTGCTTTATCAGAAGCAATAACAAACCACCCCTCTCCAACTTCCCCATCTTTCCTAGGAGTCATATTCATATTACCATTTGCCCAATAAATAGACTCAACCATCAATTCTCCTGATTCATTTCTCCATGCAAATAATTTTGTAGGCTCTGGAATCCAATCAAGGTGTCTGGCTAGAACAGGATTTATTGCTATCCATCTTGATTTTATATCAAACTGACTAAATCTATGGTCTCTATGAACAATTATAAAATGACCGCCTCCATTTAGATTGTGATAATTATCACTAAGCTCATGAAATACTTTACCAAAGATATAGGGTTCAGAATTGTCTATATTATTCGTAACTGTAACTTGCGATGAAAATTCCTCAGATGGACTTCCCCAATCCAAATTTTTAATAACATTATATTCTCCTATAATTTTAAAACCATTGTCATAATTAATAAAAGTATTTTCCTGCAATCTTACATTATCATCAATTTTATCAATCCAATCTTTTCTTACAAATTCCTCTTTTTCAATTTTTGGAATGAAAGCAGGCTTTTTTATGATGGGAAAAAATGATACGTTTCTATCTTTAGCTTTTAATATTTCGCTAAGTTCTTTAGAAAAACAAGTGTTAGAATCTATTAATTCGGTTGCTAATTGATTAATTGCTCTTAATGCTGTGATAACTCGAGGTCTATGAAATGA
This sequence comes from Chryseobacterium sp. HNCC26DJ241, assembly GCF_057180505.1. Lineage (NCBI taxonomy): Bacteria > Pseudomonadati > Bacteroidota > Flavobacteriia > Flavobacteriales > Weeksellaceae > Chryseobacterium > Chryseobacterium sp. HNCC26DJ241. The sequence goes on from NZ_JBXUGL010000001.1 coordinate 416,647, forward strand.
ATATTTTAAATTAATTTCTTCCAGATGACTCCTTATTTCTTTTTCAAACTCAACAGTCCATTCGTTTCTATTACCTAACTCTTTCATCAAAGATTCTGTTCTTATCAATAGATTAGACTTATCTACTCCGGAGATTTTTGATATGTAGTTAATTATATAGCCGAATGGTCTTATTAAATCATTAGGATTATTAGCATCTAAAATTGGAAAATATGGATCATTTTCTCTTCCAGATTTTAATGATTTTATTTCTGGAATTTCTAAAGAGTAAATAGCAGGTAGTATAGTAAACTTACTCTGCGGAACATCTCTTCCTAAAAAATTAAGAATTTCGATAGAATCATTCCTAATCTCTAAATCTTTAGAAACTGCATATTCTTCAATTAATGGAACAAAATCAACAGTCTGCTCTGGGTTGAGGTGAAATAAAGAAGCTATGATTTCAATAATAGAGTAATCATTAAGTTTTCCCTCTATAAGATAATCGCCTGCATATTTAATATTAGCTACAATACACTTTGCAAATAGTATTATTGCTTTTTCTCTTATGATATTTATGGGGGATTTTAAAAGCTCAGCCAAATAATCAATATAGACCTTTTCATGTGGAATATCCAATGAGTTTAACAAAGGTAAATCCGCTAAAGGTTTACTATTAGACATTAGTCTTTGGAGATATTCAAAAACTTCATTCCAGATTTCTACTTCTGGGAAACTTTCTGTTAATAAATCCATTATGTTTCTTAAATCATAGAAATATGAACTGGGATAACCTGTTTCTATTACATTGTAGGAGAAAACTTCAAAAGCTTTTTTTGTTGCTGCTGAGGAATCAATTTTTTTTAAAGCAGCAAAAGCTTCTATCCTAGAGCCTCCATCATAATGTTTTACCCATCCCGATTCGCTCGACAATTCAATACTTTTCTCAGCCAAATCTCTTGCTAAATCAGAATCTCCTTTATTCAAAGCTATTTCACTCATTTTCGAGTAAAATATTGATTCCCTTTTTGTGATTTTTGCAAAGCCTTTAATATCTTTGATATTTTCGAGAGAGATTATTGCCTCTAATTTATCTATGACTTTTGACCAGTTAAAATATGAGTTACCCTTATCTTCATTTTGTAACATTTCTTTAAAATCATCATAACTCTTTATACGTTCAAGAACTTGATTTTCAGATAATCTTTTATAATTTGGTTTTAGGACTAATTCATTTGAGGATGAATCAGTTTTTTCATCACCTTTTGGAAGAATAAAGTCCGGAAAATAATCTATAATATTCAAATTTTGGTTTACAAAAAAATCATCTATCTCTTTTAAAAGATATATCCTGTCTGACTCAAATGCATTTATATTTATACTGTCTAAAATGTATGGAAGGTGGTTTTTGAAAAAATTTTCACCACATATTTCAAATCCTTTTTTAAGGATTTCTTTAAGTAATTTTATACTCGTGGATTCTGATAAGAGTAAATATAAATCACAATATAGGTTAACAGCATTATTATAATTTTGTTCTGTATTTATCTGTTTAGTAAAATACTTTATAAAAAGAGCCAAAGCCTCATTAAAGTCTATTAGCCCATTTTCTATTTGCCAAATAGACTGTTGTACTCCATCACTTAAATTGTTTTCATAACCTACCTCCAATAAATCTTCTGAAGCATCCCAATATGCTCTTCCCTCTGTAGTCTCTTTAATGTGATTAAGGTGTGATAAGAACCATACAATTCTATCAGAAGCACCCATAGGATTCACTTTATTTATTTCTCGCAACCACCTTATCCAAGTATTAAACTGATAGTCTTTACGGTAGCCTATTCCTATTGATTCCTGTATTGCCTGTTTTAACCATTTTTCATTTTCATTAATCTCATTAATTTGAAAGTATATATTTGCCTGATCGATACATTCTTTTACACGCCCATCAATGTCATGATTATCTAACATGAAACTTTCAATTGTTTGCAATCGTTCTATACAAACATCTTTTGAATAGTTTTCTTCAATAAGAGATGAAACTATATTTCGTTGAGTTTTACTATTCCAGTATTTTTTATTGTTATCAAATTCTAAAAAAAGATGTTGTGCAATTTTATCTATATTTTCTTTACCCGTAAATGATACAGCATGAATTAAGAAATTAAAATATTCCTCTCTGCACTGTTGTATCTTATACCAATAACTATTGCGTGGAGAAATTTCTTTATAATAAAATTTGATAACAGGAATCATCCTTTTAGTAATCTCTCCTGAGAAATTCCCCATTATTCCCTCACTTAATACCCGAGAAATTAAACATAACATTCTTTCAAACTCAACTAATACTTCTTCATCACTTCCTGAAGCAGCAGAAGGAATAGCAGAAGTAATAGGTATTCCTTTATTGCAAAGATTAAGTAATTTATTGAACTTTATTAATGGAATAAATGGATCTAAAGAATCACTATATCCCAAATCTACTTCTTTTGTTGTCGTTTTTGAGGGGTGTTCAATATTCTCAATCCACTTCCAAACTTCAGTAATATCCTGAGTGACTTTGAAAATTAAGTCGGCAATAAATATTTTTCCAATTGGTGACGTATTCTCTATTGTGAAATGTCTTTTTATAGAAGATATAAATGCAATTGCACGATTATTATCATTCGTATCAATGCATTCTTCAATTGCATTTTGGAAAAGATGAAATATTACATTCTTACCTTTTTTTGTTTTAATATTGATATTACTTAAAATTTTGCTGAAATCATCCCATTTATTTTGCTGAATAATACTATAGCCCAGACTTTCTAATATTTGAATCCGTAAATCGGATTCTTTTTCTTCAAATCTATTATTTTCAGTATCATTAGTAAATTCAATACTATTAACAACTAATAAAATATTGTCTATCGATTCAAAATATGCGGCAGTTGTTGCCCATTCTTGCAAGGAATCTTTTATCTCCCTATAAGTATGTGAATTTTCAATTAATATCTTCTGATTAGTAATGATTTCAGGGTAAGCTAGATTGTACAATAACTCAGCTTCTGATTTGTAGCCAAAATTAAAAAAAATCCTAGAGGCTTTTAAGGCATAAGATTCTGAACAATGCAGCACATTTCCTGATCTTAAGTATCCTACAGCTTCCTTAAATTTGTTCATTTGTAAAAGTTCTTCTGTAAGAGATGCGGGATCAATATTAAATAACCTCCTTTCAATCTCAGCAGAACAAAACAAATATTTTAGTAGAACAATTAAATTATTTTGCTTTCTGCTAATTTCAACACCCAAATTTATATCTTTCTTAATTTCATCTGTAGGTCTAAAATTTAATAACTGATCCGTGAAATCTTCCGGAGTTGCAACCGATAAAAATGTATCATAATCTTCTGCTTCAAACAAATGATAATTCTGATTCCATCTTTGTTCGATTAAGGATTTATTATAATATTCTGCTAGCTGCTTATGATAACTTCGATGTAAGTCGAAATCAAAATCGTTATTTAAATAATTTATTGATGTTTGAGTTAACAAAAACTGCTTGAATGAATTATGAAAAAAAGACAATGCACTATTCTCTTCATTAAACAAAATTTTTGCTTTTTCATTAAATGATTTGTGAGTCGCTCTGTCAAAAGACCATTCGTGTAAAAAACTTATGTTTATTAAACCTTTTATTCTTGTAATTAAACCTAAAAAACTAACTAATTTTTCATCTTGACTAATCGGCTCCCAAATCTTTTTATAATAATTATCTATATCACCTTCAATTGTTGGAAGAGAATCAATAGCTTTTTCTATGCTTTCAATTTTTGATAATTTTTCTGTCAGATATGATAAATACAAAGGATGACCTTGCGATTTTTCATATATTTTTGATTTTATACCAATAGTTATTTCTGCAATGAAATCAATATTATCAATATAATTGTAAACATCTTCTTTTCTTAAAGAATCAATTTTTATAGATCTCTCAGAATTCTGATATTCACTTTTAACTTCTTGTGGAATGTCGTTTAAATCATAAGATTGACTACCTAAAATAATAATAACACCATTTGGTAATGTGGTGGGCAATGGAAGTTCTCTAAGGAAACTGGTTGAAGCTGATTTATATTCTCTCGGAACATGGTCTAATCCATCAATAATGATAATTGTTTTTTGTTGAGACTCATTATATTCTTCACCAATGTATTTTATTTGTTCGTAAAATACATCTTTCAGAAAAACAAGATCCTTATAAGGTAAAATATCTCTTTTATATATACCTTCTTCTTTTATTTGGAAAACTAAATCAAAAAATAAATGAATTGCATTCCCTCTTTCATAATAATTTAAGTGTGATGATGGATTTGCAAAGTCAAAAGCATAATATTTAATAATTCTTTCAGTGGATGCTTTAGACCATTGGTTTAGTAATGTAGATTTACCTGAGCCCGGTCCTCCTGAAAGAAAAATATAACCGCATTCTAAATCATTAACCTTAGAATCTAATAATTCTAAACTACTGGTTATAGGTTGATACTTCTTCCTATCAATTACTATATCATGATTGAATGTTGTTTTAAAGCGGTTTTCCCAGCCTAGTTCTTGGATTATCTGAAGTCTTGAGAATTCTACGAGCCGCATTGGACTTGCCACTTTTTCTATAATGAATCTGCTCAAGTCTTGTAAATCATTATCCTCTCTTAAGTACTTAGAGTTTGTAACACTAAATTCTCTTTGTTTATAGTTATACTGAAAGTCAAAACATTCAACAAATTCGTTAAATTCTTCCTCTTCTACATTAAGTATTTCTTTTAAATTTTCAAGGACAGGTTTCCATTTATCACTAATAGTATTCTTATTGCGTAGTTTTTTCCAAACCTCATTTATAAAATCCTGAAAACTTCCAATCTTATCATTTCCGATTTTTATATTGTCATTTTCTGATAATTTTTTATTTGTAATTAAATGTGGAATGACTTTTTTACTTACATTAAGCCTTTTCAAATTTTGCCAACTTGATAGTATTAATGGCAAAAGGCTAATAAAATTAGTGTATGATATATTTGCCTCCGCAGTTGTCCATTTAACTTGATATGCATGAACCTCTGAAGATGTAGAATATTGGATATCATCAAGTTTTTCGGCTTTTGGGTCTGCAACTTTTATCCAAGAAAGGCTCTTATTTATTAAATTAAGATAAACAAACCATGCAAATTCATCAAATTGAGGTAAATATCCTCCCATAGCAGCTCTTTCTCCTCTTGCGGAAATCATTTCATTATCCATTGAAGTCAGTTTTATTACAAAAATAATTATTTAAATCGAGGATGAAGCTCTACCATTTTATAATAAAGACAATATTGTAATATAGATTCTTATATGAGTTGAAAAATTGAGAAAGATTAGCTGATTTCGAAAAATATGTAACCTTTTGATTATCTGTCATTTGGATTAGCGGTTCGAGAATTGCCCTTAAAATCCCATAATTTTATTATGGACTTCTCGAACCCGTTTGTAATCGGATATAACTTTGTTTATCAAATAGTTACAAATGAAAAAAGTCGCCAAATTGGCGACTTTTCACTCGGGCGATCCGGACGGGACTCGAACCCGCGACCTCCGCCGTGACAGGGCGGCATTCTAACCAACTGAACTACCGGATCAATTTTTTTTAAAAGTAAAAATTGTAAAACTTTTGCGATCCGGACGGGACTCGAACCCGCGACCTCCGCCGTGACAGGGCGGCATTCTAACCAACTGAACTACCGGATCTGGTTTTATAAAGAACTTCTTTCTTTTTGGTGAGTGCAAAAATACAACTTTTATGATATTATACAAATATTTTTCAAAAAAAATGCTCTCCAAATAAGGAAAGCATTCATTTTCAATTGAATTATTTTTTATAAATACGCTGAAAGTTTTTCAGCAATCACTTCTTTTGGAGCAACTCCTACAATTTTATCTACTACTTCCCCGTTTTTGAAGATCAATACAGTAGGAATATTTCTGATTCCATAATCCACAGAAACCTGCTGATTATTGTCAACATCAACTTTTCCTACTACCGCTTTCCCTTCAAAATCCTGAGCAACTTCTTCGATAATTGGACCCAACATTCTACAAGGTCCACACCACACTGCCCAAAAGTCAACCAATACTGGTTTATCAGATTTTAAAACTACATCGTGAAATGAGTTATCTGTAATTTCTAAAGCCATTTTTTATTTTTTAATTAAAATTAATTGTTTTCCTATTACAAATTTACAAAAAAGTTATTATCAGCAAGATTTGTTCATCTATGCTCAATATTTGTATTTTCTATAACTTCTACAGGCGAAATTTCTTTTAGAGCATTTACCAATTTATCGATATCTTCCTTAGTCGTAAAATGGCTAAAAGATACTCTTAATGGTGTTGAATGTTCCATTTCGTCTTCACTTAGAAGCATCATCATTACCATAGAAGGTTTTGAAGCTCCGGAAGAACAAGCGCTTCCCTGAGAAACTGCAATTCCTTTCATATCCAACTGAAGACCGATCAAAGGATTTTTATACGGCAAAAGAATACTCAAAACCGTATAAAGACTCTCTTTTTCAGCACTTCTTCCATTAAATTTTATTCCGGGAATTTCTTTGGAAAGCCGTTCAATAGCATAATTTTTTATTTCCTGAATATATTTTGTATATTTTTCCAAATTGGTCATGGCAAGTTCTAATGCTTTTCCTAAGCCTGCAATTCCGCAAACATTTTCAGTTCCGGCTCTTAAACTTCTTTCTTGAGGCCCACCAATAATAATTCCCTTTAATCCGGTAGATTTACGAATAAATGCAAACCCAACTCCTTTCGGTCCATGAAATTTATGTGCACTACACGACGCAAAATCTATAGGGATTTTTGAAAAATCCAAATCCATGTGCGCCAACGTTTGTACAGTATCCGAATGAAACAATGCATTATTTTCTTTGCAAATTTTGCTTACTTTTTCAATATCAAGGATGTTTCCGACTTCATTATTGGCGTGCATTAATGAAACCAAAGTCTTTTTATCTGAATTTTTTAGGAGTTCTTCCAATTTATTCAAATCAAAATCTCCTTTAGAATCGGGACGCAGATATACTACTTCTACTCCTTTTCTTTTCTTCATATCCATTACTGATTCTGCCACGCATTTATGTTCCAAAGGCGAAGTAATAATACGCTCCACACCAAGATGTGTGACAGCAGATTTGATGATCATATTATTGGATTCTGTTCCACAAGATGTGAAAATGATTTCTGCAGGAGATACCTTCAGATAATCTGCAATTTCTCTTCTTACTTTTTCGAGGAGAATTTTGGCTTCCTGTCCAAAACTGTGAGTAGATGAAGGATTTCCGTAATTGAATTTCAGAACATCTACCATTTCATCTATCACTTCCGGAGAAAGCGGAGTGGTAGCAGCATTATCCAAATAAACTTTTTCCATTTTTATTTATTCGATTTTTATCTTTACGAAATTAGTGAAAAAAACGGAAATGACTTTCGTTTGCAAAATTCAGCATTGGTTTGTCTCCTTCCGTATCTCCAAATGCTATTTTTTTGTCAAATTTTTTTCCGTTTATTGCTTCTTTTATGCGGTTTACTTTTTCGATACCGTTGCAATTGGGAGTCGTGAAACTACCCGTAAACGTATCATTTACAAATTCTGCTTCGGTAGCAAGCAGATTCATTTTAAAATTTTCTGCAAAAGGTTTTACCCAAATATCAAGCGAAGCAGAAACTATATAAGATTCCGTAGCGTTGCGATCAATATTCTTGATAAAATCTAATGCGTTTTCCCTGAAAAGTTCAGGATAAAATCTTTCAAAAAACAATTGGGATTGCTTTTCGATTTTTTTTTTGGATTCACCTTTTAATATCGAAGAAATAAAACTTTTCTTTACTTTTTCTGCATCAGCCAGTTTCAATTTCAATAATACAAAAAGCGGAATATGCTTGATAAATTGCACTCTGAATTTTGAGGGATTATAAAATTTAAGATACAAAAACATGGTGTCTTTATAGGTCAAAGTTCCATCAAAATCAAAGAGATACAGTTTTTTCATAATTTATAGTTTGCAGATAATAGATAACAGGTGATAGCTTCGTAATAAACTTTAGCAATGAAATTCTAAAAACTATCAACTAAAAACTATTATCTAACTTATAGTTTAAGTTTTTTAAAAATAAATTCTGGGATATTACGGATAATCAACATAATAATTGCCCAAATCGGAAGAACATACGCTACATTCTTTTGTTTTTTCCAAGCCTTGTAAATACCATTTGCTGCCTGTTTCGGAGTGGCAGTCAGTTTTGGATTCAAAGGTAAACCTTCTGTCATTTTGGTTTCCATAAAGCCTGGTTTTACCGTAAGAACATGAACTTTTTTAGAAAACAGATAGTTTCGAAGTCCACTTAAATAGGCTGTTAATCCCGCTTTTGCACTTCCGTAAATGAAATTACTTTGCCTTCCTCTTTCTCCTGCAACAGACGAAAGTACAATCATGGTTCCACTTCTTTTGGCTTCCATTTTTTTTGCAAAAAAGTTGAGAACGGGAACCAGCTTTGCGTAATTGATATCAATTATTCTTTCCGTGTTACGATTGTCATACAATCCTTCTTCCGTACCTTCTCCTAAAAATCCTGATGCACAGAAAAGCAGATCCGAAGAAATGGATTCCAGTTTTGTATAATCAATTTCGGACATCAGATCCAAAGGAACTACTTCCGAATTCTGGAAATATTTTACCTCAATATGTTTTGCAAATTTTTCTGTAGTTTCAGGGCTTGAGCTGAAAAGATATATTTTTTCAAATTTTTCGTTTGAACTTAGAACCTTTTCCACAAAAGCTTGTGCCACTTCGGAATTACTCCCTAAAACAATCATTTTTATAGTGTTAAGTTATTGAATTGTATTCGTTTAATCAAAAAATTAATTATTCAAAATTCTTTTATGTTGTAATGAAACAAATTTCGGATTCTGAACATTTTTAAGATAATTGGTGAGTGAAGATTTGCTCATACTATCTTTGGTGAGATATATTCTTCCGTCAAATTCTTCCACAATATCATCTAATTTTTCAATAAGTTTTTTTAGTTTGGAGTTTACTTTAAAATCCAAAGCCAAAGTATATCCTTCAAACGGAAAAGAATTGTAGGCTTCAGGATTGTTTTTACCAAAAAGTTTCAGAACGGCAAGAAAAGAACCATTCCCGGAATTGGCAATTGTTTCCAAAATTTTCTTCATTCCTTCTTTTCCTTTTTCCTTCGGAATTACCATTTGATACTGAATAAATCCACTTTTCCCGTAAATTTTGTTCCAATCATTAATCACATCCAAAGGATAGAAAAACGTCTCATAATCCACAAAATTTTTAATTTCCTTTTTGGTCTGTTTTCCATAATACAGCCAATTGAAAATCTTGACTGTAAGATTATTCAGCACAAAACCCGGAAAATAAAACGGTACCGTTGGATTTAATTTTTCTTTTAAACGAAGTGGATTTTCTGTAAGATTTTTAGGAAGTTCGGCTTTCAGAGCGTGTTCTCCTCTCATCAAAATACTTCTTCCGATAGTTGTGCCTTTCTGAAGACAATCGATCCATGCCACATTATACGTCCAATCTTCGCTTTCTTCAAAAAGTTTAAAAATTTCGTCCAGATTTTCAGCTTTTATACTTTCCTGACGAATGTATGCCGTTTCAATATTTTTGAGCTTGAATTTTGCCGAAAGAATAATTCCCGTAAGTCCCATTCCGCCAATAGTTGCCCAGAATTTTTCAGAATTTTCTTCCCGGGAACATTTCAGAACGTCTCCATTTTCATTAAGCAAATTAAATTCGATCACATATTCTGAAAAACATCCTTCCGCATGATGATTTTTACCATGAACATCGGAAGCAATAGCACCACCAACAGAAACGAATTTCGTTCCCGGAGTTACATACAAAAAATATCCTTGCGGAACTGCCACTTCCAAAACTTCGGAAAGCAATACACCGGATTCGCATTCGATAATTCCGTTCAACCGATCAAAGCTGATGAATTTATTTAATCTTTTTGTGGAAAAAATATTTTCTCCAAGTGAAGCATCTCCGTAACATCTTCCGTTTCCTCTCGCAATCACTTCATTGTGATTTTTCACAAATTCTTGGATTCGGGCAAGAGAATCTTCCGACTTCATTTCTTTTTCCACCACTGGGAAATTCCCCCAATTGGTTACCTTCTGTACAAAATTCGGACTCATTTTTTAAAATAAATTTGAAGTAAGAATGCAATTACCCAAAGTACAAGCGTAATCTGAATATAACGGTCTTTATATACAATTTTAGTTGGAGATTCGGTTTTGTTGTAAACAAGTGTCTGTTGCAAATACCGTAAAAATGCAAAAACTACAAAAATTACAGTATAAAAAACTCTTTCATGGAATCTCTGTTGAACTTCTGCCGATAGCGTAAACATCACATAACACACAATCGCCAATGTACAACTAATCGAAAGTGCAATATCCGCAAACTGAACATTATATCCATCCAATGCTTTTCTGGTCTTTCCTGAAGTTTGAGCATTGATAAGCTCTCCTCTTCTTTTTCCGATTGCTAAAACCAACGCCAAAACAAACGTCAATAAAATTGCCCATTGCGAAACTATAATTTCTGTAATATAACCTCCTGCTAAAACCCGTAAAACAAAACCGATAGCAATAATGGTGACATCAATAATGGCAACGTGTTTGAGCTTAAAAGTATACGCTATATTCATAAAGAAATAGGCCAGAATAATGATTGAAAACTTCCAAATATTTATTTTAAAGAAATACTGTCCAGCAAAAACAAGAACAATATCCAAAAGAATAAGCAATGCAAATATGGCTTTTGCAAAATTTTTAGAAATCGCACCACTTGCTAAAGGACGGTGTTTTTTTTCCGGATGTTTTTTATCCGATTCAATATCACTGTAATCATTAATAATATAAATGGTACTGGCAGCAAACGAAAAAACAAAAAAAGCAAAAATACTTTTAATGAATAAATCAACATTTGTAATATTTCCGGAAAAGAATAAAGGTGTAAAAACAAAAAGATTTTTCACCCACTGTTCTACCCGAAGAAGTTTTAAATATTTTGTCATTTATAGAACTAAAAAGCGAATGCAAAAATAATCATTTTAAAATAAAAAACCGCCGAAGCGGTTTCAAGGTTAATATATTGATGCAAAAAAATTAATTTGTTCCACCTTGTGCATCTTTTATCATTTCTTCATTAGCTGTAATAGCAAATTCTACACGGCGATTTTGCGCTCTTCCTGCATCTGTATCATTGGAAGCCACCGGTTCTTTTTCACCTACTCCCATCGCAATCAATCTACTTCCGGAAATTCCTTTAGATATTAAATAATTTTTCACAGAATTCGCTCTTTTTTCAGAAAGTGTCTGATTATATTCATCAGTCCCTTTACTATCTGTGTGACCGTAAATATTAATATTGGTATCAGGATTATTAATCAAAACTTCTGCAAGTTTATCAAGATTAGCTTTTGCTGTAGAAGTAAGATCCGAAGCGTTGAAAGCAAAATTTACCATATTTTCCTTTAGCGTAATTTTAATTCCGTCTCCTACTCTTTCCACTTCAGCTCCCGGCAAAGTTTCCTTAATTTCTTTTGCCTGCTTATCCATTTTTTTACCAATGACATTACCTGCAACTCCACCTATTACACCTCCTAAAACTGCACCAAGTGGAGCATTTTTACCTTTTCCGATATTATTTCCTAAAATACCTCCGATTACTGCACCTGCAGCCGCACCTATTGCGGTACCTTTTTGTTGGTTATTTGCATTCTGTATACTTTCACAACTTGTTAATACTAAACTTGTCGATAAAAATAAAGCTGCAATATTTGTTTTATTAAAGATTTTCATAGCTTATGATTTAAGATAATTTTGATTTTTTATTGAGAAACTTTCTGGAAATTGTAAACTACTCTTACATTTTCACCTCCTGAAGGAATATTTTGCTCTAAGCTAAACTGATCATCAGACTGACTGATAAGATTCAGTACATATCCTGAGATATTTTGCTTAGCTTTTGTACCGGCTGCAATTTTTTTAAATTGAAATTGAGTACCATTTACCACTTCAAATTTAATTGGCTGAGATACGGAAGGACAATTCCCGCCTCCATTAATAGTATAAGAACCTGTCCAGTTATTAGGAACAAGTTTCCATTCACTTCCAACCCAACATTGTGCATCAGCTCCTTCATCAAAAGGTTTTACCTTGTAGTTTTTATCATAATTCACTGAAGTAATCTGCCAGTTTCCTTTCATTTTCAAAAATTCTGAACGATTACTTTGAGCTGTTTTTGCACCGGAACATGAAACGCTGATTGCCGCTCCCACTATTCCTACTAATAATAAATTTTTCATAGTATTCAATTTAAGGCCTATAAAGTTAATTAAAAAATTAACTATATAAAACCGTGCCATTTTAGGATATTCAAAAAAAAACCTGACTTTTTCAGTCAGGTCTATTTTATTTAAAGTTTTGTTTTTTTATAAGTGGTCTTCTTTTTAACGGGAGCTTTTTTCTTAGTAACAGTCTTGGTAGTTGAACTTTGAGAAGAACTTTTATAGAAATTTTTATACGCATATTCTGCTGCTTTTTCCAAATCAATTACTCCACCCGATTCCGAAATCATATCAAATCTATTATTGGTATTGGTACTCAACATCGCATTAACAGATGATTTATTAACCGTTTTTACTAAAGATTCAATAACTTGTTCCGGTTTCAGATTCGGCATATACGCTAAAAGAACTGCAGCAGCTCCTGCTACAACAGGCGAAGCCATGGAAGTTCCCTGAAGATATTCATATTTTCCGTCCGGAACTGTGGAATAGATTTTTTCTCCAGGAGCGAAAACATTTACCATTTTTTGGTTATAATTAGAGAAATCTGCTCTCAGCATTTCGTTATTATTAGTACTTGCACCAACCACAATCATATTATTGATAAAAGGTTTTGCATCATTCACATTTTTGAAATTTGTAGGGAAATAAGTGTGCTCCGCAAGATCTTCATTCTCATTTCCGGCTGCTTTTACTAAAAGTACACCTTTATCCTGAGCATATTTGAAAGCATCCCAAACATATTGTTTTCCAGGAGAAACTGGTTTTCCGAAACTCATATTCAGGATTTTTGCACCATTATCTACAGCATAACGGATTGCATTTGCCACATCTTTGTCTCTTTCGTCACCATCCGGAACTGCTCTTACCGTCATAATTTTGGCAACTTTAGAAGCTACTCCGTATTGAACCTCACCACCTTGTGCAGCTCCTGCAATAATTCCGGCAACATGTGTTCCGTGTTTTGCATCCGGACCTTCGTAATGATTATTTCCATAATTTTTTTCAGAATAATTATCATAACTGTCTCCTACAATATCTTTTCTTGGGTCAAAATCCAAGTTATATTGTTTAGTAGCTTGTGGACCATAATAATCCAACGCTTCTTTCATCTGGTCGCTCATATATTTTCCAACTTCCTCTCCTGATTTTCCTGCAACTGCAGGATCATTGGCAAGTTGTTGCAAAATCTGAGCAGCAAAACCTTCATCCTGATTAGAAGGTTTAAGAGAGGATAAAGTTTCTGCAGTAAGTGTTTTTCCATTCAATAACTGCTTCATTACCGGAACTAAATTATTCAGCTTTGTATAAAATTCAAAGTTCTTTTTAGCATCAGCGCTTTTTTTGGTGAAGATTTCTTTGGATTTCATATACATTTCAAATTCTTCCGGCATTTTAGCTTGATTGGCTTTGTTTTGGGCAGAATCAGATCCTTCAAAAACAGACTGATATTTTTTAACAACACGGGTAACTTCCATATTGTCTACATCTGTATCTCCATTTTTACCTCCAAGAAAATTCCATCCATAGATATCATCTACATAGCCATTTCCATCATCATCTTTTCCGTTATTCGGAACTTCATTAGGATTTTTCCACATATTTTTTACCAAACCAGGGTGATCTACTTCCACACCGCTATCCAAAACTCCCACTACTACTGTTTTCGGTTTTAGACCTTTTGATTCCAAATATTTGTAAGCCTTACCTGTATTGACTCCATATACATGATCGGTACCAAAATCTTTATGATACCAAGTCATCAAATCTTTATCTTTCATAGGATCGATAACAGCTTCCGTACCTTGCGAAAATGCAAAGCCTATTCCTGCAAAAAACGATGCGGCAATGATTATTTTTTTCATTTGGTGATATTTATTTTATTGTTTTTGAGATATGTATAACTTTCCGGGCCTTTGTTACAAATAAGATCCAAAATAGATAAATTTTCCAGAAAGCCCAATTTATCGGAAAATGTTTGATAGTATTCTTCAAAATTATATTTCTCCGAAGATTTTGCCAAAAATTCGTTGCGATAGTCTGCTGCTTCAGGATTTTCAGAATATTCAGTATTCAAATGATACGGTTTTTCTGATTTTAAAATTTTTAGAATTACATCTAAAGCATGAAGATTGAACTGGAGAAGAGAAGTTTCCTGATTTTCAAAAATTTTCCTGAACTGATCCTCATAATATTCGAAATAAGGTGAACTTTGATATGCGTTTTTTATAGATTTCCAATGAAGTGCCCTCCAATTTTCTGCATCAGAAACTTCTATATCTTTCATGGCTCTTTTTCCGTTATGTTTAATAGGAATGATAAGCGAAAGTTTTCCATTCGCACCATAAATATTGGCTCGATTGCGATAGGTTTGTTTCGGAAAGTTCTCAAACTGCTCAAATTCAGCTTCTATGTTTTCATCCAGAAAAGCTGAAAACCATGAAACAGGTGGTAAATAAAAAACCGGAAATAATATCTTTGTCATTTTTTAATTAGTTCTGACACGCGATAAATCGCGACTCTACAGATTCTACTCTTCTTTTTCTTTCTTCTTAAATAATTTCACAAAATATTCCCAACCAAAGAATAAAATAAGAATGATTGCCGCAATCCACCAATAGGATGTTTTATTGGCTTCACCTGTATTGGCTGCTTTGAACATTCTGTCCCAACGAACTTTAAATTTTGGCTGATATTCGGAGAAGTTGTCGTCGAATGCTCCTTGCAAACTCATCCATGTAAACATAGGCTTTCCAATGATGTTTTCTTCCGGAACAAATCCAAAGAAACGAGCATCCAAAGAAGCATCTCGATTGTCCCCAATCATCATATAATAATTCTGCTGAATGGTATATTGATTGGTTTCTTTTCCGTTGATAAAAATTTTGTTGTTTTTCTCTTCCAGATGATTGTGCTCATATTTTGAGATAATCCATCTATAAGTAGGAAGTGTTTCCGAGTTAAGAGTAACGACATCGCCTTTTTTCGGAACTTTTAAAGGTCCGTACCAATCTACATTCCATGGTTTATTGAAAGGAAAAATAGTATTGGAAGTGTCTACTTTTTTGGATAAAAGAGCTCTTCCATCTTCACCATACGAAATTTTACCATTTTCTTTTACAGCATAATAGGCTATATTTTTTTCACCTTTTGGCTCGATCATTTCTTTTACCTCAACAACTGTTGGAATAGCTTTAATTTCTTTTACTATCTTATCCGTCAATCCTTGAAAATAATAACCATAACCACCTTCCACCGGAACATCTCTTACCGGCAAAAAACCATAAATTTTATACAATCCCTGAATATCCAATGCATCTCTTGACTGAACTAAATATCCATGCTGCTCTTCCTGATCTCCCAGAATTTGTTCCGGTTTTCCGTTCACCAATAGCTTTCCTGCACGAAACTCAAGGACATCACCACCAACAGCCACACATCTTTTTACATAAGGATCTTTTCTGTCTATTGCCGTATGTACAGAATCTTGCGGATAATTGAAAACCACAATATCATTTTTCTTTACAGTTTCCCATCCCGGAAATCTGAAATATGGAAGTTGTACAGCATCTACATACGATTTGGGATCATCTTTGGGATTACCTTTTTCTCCGGTATCTTTGATCGTTCCCTGCAAAAATGGAATTGCCAATGGACGCATCGGCATTCTGTATCCATAATTGAGTTTATTCACAAAAAGAAAATCTCCCACCAAAAGTGTTCTTTCCATAGAACCAGTAGGAATACCAAAAGGCTGAATAAAAAATACATGAATAATAGTAGCAAATACTACAGCAAATGTGATAGAACTAATAAAACCTTCTTTTTTCTTTTTCGGTTTCTCTCCCGGAAGTAGAAATTCTTTTTCAGGCTCTTTGATTTTAACATCTTTGCTGTAATTTGTTATAGCCATATAAATAAACGGAAGAAATACTGTCAAAAGTTTATCCGTAAGCGAATCTTTTCCAAATTTTTTCATCAAGAAAAGATGAAACACCGTCATCATAATCGGGCCCACTATTGGAAAATAAGACATTACAACCCACCATTTCGGATTCTCGGTTTCTTTCAGAATGATAAAATAATTGTAAAAGGGAACGAATGCAAATAATGGATTGTATCCCATTTTTTTAAATAATTTCCATGTGGAAACTCCCATCAATACGGAAAGTATAAGAACGTAAATAGTGTAGGTAATAAAATAATTCATGTGTGTTGCTTTTTTTAGCTTTTTAATGGCTTCTCGCCGATTCTGTCAATTAGTTTTTGTGTTGAGCGATTTGTTACATTTTTTATAGTCCCAAAACATCCTTCATTGTAAAATTTCCTGATTTTCCTTTGATCCATTCTGCGGCAATTACCGCTCCCAAAGCAAAACCATTTCTGTTAAAAGCAGTATGTTTTATTTCAATTTCGTCTACTTCGCTTCTATAGAAAATACTGTGCGTTCCGGGAACTTCGTCTTCACGAATAGCAAAAATCCCTAACTGATTATCTTTGGTCTCGTCCAGTTTCCACGCATCAAATTTTGAATTATTCTTCATAATTCCTTCTGCTAAAGTGATGGCCGTTCCGCTTGGAGCATCTTTTTTATGAGTGTGATGAATTTCTTCCAACTGAACATTATATTCATCAAAATTTTTCATCATTTCGGATAGTTTTTCATTAAGAGCAAAAAAGAGATTCACTCCCAAACTAAAATTAGAACCGTATAAAAATGCGGTATCATTTTCTTCAGCAATTTTTTCGATTTCAGGTTTTTTATTGAGCCAACCTGTTGTTCCACAAACTACAGGAATTTTATTTTCAAGACAAATTTTTATATTGCTAAATGCAGCTTCCGGCTGGGAAAATTCTATTACTACATCAGGATTATTCAAGTTTTCGAGAGTGGGTGTCTCAGTTAAACGAGCAACAATCTCATGACCTCTTTTGGTAGCAATTTCATCAATGATCTTTCCCATTTTCCCGTAACCTACTAATGCTATTCTCATTTTTTATTTTTTTTAACACAAAAAGTGTAAAGATTTTTGATTTTTTTAATGGACACGCGATAAATCGCGTCTCTACTTTTGGCAACTTTTAAAATTTAAAACTCAAACTTAGTCCGGCCTTTGTATTTTGCTGAGCAAATTCATCATAAATTACTGTTGGCTGCAAAGCAAGATCAGGATCATGTTTTCCTTCGTAAAGATGAGCATCTACTACCGCATCTACAATATTGAGAATATAAACAAGACCGGTAACTGCAATAGCATAATCTCTTTGCCTTTTTGAACGATCCTGAGTTCTTCCCAAAGCTTCAGCAGTAATTCCTTTGATATCCGAAAACTCATGAGGCTGTCCATTCAGTTGCGCCACAAAAGCATTTCTATATCGTTTATATTGCTTATCATTCCATAAAATAATTCCTACTCCAGTTCCAATTGCTCCCCAAACTATAGGAATTTTCCAATATTTTTTATTATAGTATTGTCCAAGTCCCGGTAAAACAGCAGAATACAAACCTGCTTTTGTAGGATTAAGTTTTAGAATTTTTGCAGGAGCATTTACTGAATCTATTTCGGAAAGAAACTTCGTTTCCGATTTTGGAGTTGCAGTAGAAATACTATCCACTTGCGAAAAAACCGGAATCACAAAAAGTAAAAAGATTAAGAAAAAGAAATGCTTCATCATTTGATGTGAGAAAGTATATGTTCCAATTCTTCTTCGTTTTTAAAATCAAGAATAATTTTTCCTTTTTTTCCGTTGGAAGCTGTCTTTATTTCCACTTTTACATCCAAGGTATCGGAAAGCGTTTTTTGAGCTTTTTTATGAAAATTGGAAAGTGCAGGTTTTGCAGATTTTGCTTTATTTAAAGGATTTTTCAATTGATTTGCTGCCACTTCGGCTTGTCTCACATTTAATCCTTCTTTCACTATTTTTTGGAAAAGTAAATCCTGCGATTCTGCATTTTCCAGACTGATAATAGCACGTCCATGTCCTGCAGAAATTTCTCCACTTCTAATAGCGTTCTGAACATCAGGATTCAGCCTCAAAAGACGGATGGAATTGGTAATTGTACTTCTCTCCTTTCCTACTCTTTGGCTCAGATTTTCTTGTGTCATTCCGATTTCGTCAAGCAATCTTTGATAGGTTAAAGCAATTTCAATCGGGTCAAGATCTTCACGCTGGATATTTTCAACAAGAGCCATTTCCAAAAGTTCCTGATCATTCACCAAACGGATATATGCCGGAATGGTTTCCAATCCTGCAATTTTGGAAGCACGATATCTTCTTTCTCCGGAAATAATCTCAAATTTTTCGCCGTCTTTCCTTAAAGTAATCGGCTGGATTATTCCCAAATTTTTGATGGACTGCGCAAGATCATTCAATGCTTGTTCATCAAAATATGTTCTTGGCTGTGTTGGATTCGGGTAGATATCCTCAATGGAAATTTCTACAATATTTCCTAAAAATTTTTCGGCTCCTTCATCAGTAGCAGAATTGACAGCTGCTTTGGATTCAGCGCTTAAAATAGCGCCCAAACCACGACCCATCGCTCTTTTTTTATCTTTCATATTTTCTAAGTTGGATGAGGGAAGTTGGATGAAAGAAGTTTCAAAAATAACTTCCTATCTCCAGCTTCTAACTTCCTGCCTTTTTAATTTTTTACTAAATTTTCGTTCTTCAATAAAACTTCTTCCGCCAATTGCAAATATTGAATCGCTCCTTTGCTTTCCGCATCATAATTCAGGATACTTTCTCCAAAACTTGGTGCCTCACTTAAGCGGACATTTCTGCTGATAATGGTTTCAAAAACCATTTCGGGAAAATGAGAATTCACTTCTTCCACTACCTGATTGGATAAACGCAATCTACTGTCATACATTGTAAGAAGCAATCCTTCAATATCCAAATCCGGATTATGAATCTTCTGAACATTTTTGATGGTATTCAATAATTTTCCTAACCCTTCCAAAGCAAAATATTCACACTGAATCGGAATAATCACCGAATCAGAAGTTGTTAAAGCATTAACGGTAATAAGTCCCAAACTTGGTGCACAATCTATAATGATAAAATCGTAATCGCTTTTCACGGATTTCAATGCTTCTTTCAGCATATATTCACGATTTTCACGATCTACAAGTTCTATTTCCGCAGCCACCAAATCTATGTGGGAAGGAACAATATCTAAATTGGGAGAAGTTGTTTTTTTAATACATTTTTTAACATCTACACTGTGTTCCAAAAGATTATAAGTGGAAAACTCTACATCTTCTACACCTAAACCGGAGGTTGCATTTGCTTGTGGATCTGCATCAATCAATAAAATTTTCTTTTCTAAAACACCTAATGCTGCTGCAAGATTTACAGCTGTAGTTGTTTTTCCGACACCGCCTTTCTGATTGGCAATACCAATGATTTTAGCCATATTTGATTTTTAACTACACAAAAATACATTTTTTTTAATGCAAGGATAGATGTTGATAACTTGAGGAACGTTAAAATATTGTTAATTAAACGGTTACATATTAAAAAAATTATCCACAAATTTTTAAAACTTGTGGATAACTTAGAGTACATCGGTTATCAAAAAATTTATTCGAACATCATGGAAATCGGAAACCTGAAATAACTGCGAACAGGTTCGCCTTTAATCTGAGCAGGAATCCATTTTCCTTTTACTTTTTTAATTGTTGCTTCAGCTTCCTTGTTAAAATTGGCATCATTTCCATTAGCTTTTATACCCGAAATAGTACCGTCTTTTTCTACAATAAATGTAATTGTGGTGGAAATTTTTTCACCCGAACCTTCGAAATCAGAAGTATCAAAATTCTGAACCACTTTGTCTCTGAAAGCTTTTATTCCACCAGTAAAATCTGCTTCCACATCTACTTTTGTCGGAATAGAGTTGCCATTATCAACTTTTTTTGGAACAACAGGTGGATCTGTAATAGTTTTGTTTCCTTCTCCCGGAATTGTAGTCGGAGGCTGAACATTTACAACAGGCGGATTTCCTACAATTTTTTTAAATCCATCCACTGCATTTTGTCTTTCCTTATCAGTAGCAGGCGGATCTTCTTTTAAAGGTTTACTTGTCGGTGTTGGAATCTGTGTGTTTGCTGTATTTACTTTTTGCTGCTGTTGCGGTTCTTCTTTTGGAGGCTTTATTTCAGGGACTTCTTCAACATTAATAATTTCAAAAGGACCAGTTGGTGTTTCGATAATTACTTTATCGCTCTTAAAAGCGTTCATCACGAAAGGTGTTGCTGCAAATAATCCAAAAAGTGCAACTCCAACCATCATGGATTTGGTCAATATCCAATCTGATTCCTGTCGCAAAGTGTACGCTCCATAGGCTTTATTCCGCCCTTGAAAAACAATTTCATTTAATCGAAATTCTGTGTTGTGTAGTAGATGTTTCATCATTAAAAAATTTTGGTTAAAAAATAAAAATTCAATGATGATTATTAGTTTTGTAAAACTTATCGATAAGTACTAAAATCCATATCAAAAGTTTTGCCAAAATTTTAATAATAAATTAAACGTTATTTAAAATCATTAGAATATTAATAATTTTACATTTCTAAAAAATAAAAAATCTCCCATTTTCAGGGAGATTCTATGCTATTAAAAAATTTTTTAAAATAATTCTTTCCGTATAATATTTTGGCTTCTTTCTGGCCCTACGGAAACGAGATATACATTAATACCTAAATATTGTTCGATAAATTCTATGTACTTTTTTGCATTTTCAGGAAGTTCGTCATAGCTTCTTACTTTCGTAAGATCTTCTTCCCAACCCGGCAAGTCTTCATAAATAGATTCGTAATGATACAATTTGGTAGTGGAAGAGGTGAAATAATCTATAATTTTTCCGTCTTCGGTTTTATATTTTGTAACAATTTTCAGGGTTGGAATTCCTGTAAGAACGTCTAATTTAGTAATCACCAAATTATTGATTCCGTTAATCATACAAGCGTGTTTCAGAGAAACCAAATCCAGCCAACCTGTTCTTCTTGGTCTTCCTGTTGTTGCTCCAAATTCATGCCCGACTTTTCGGATATGCTCTCCCAGTTCATTATCCAATTCGGAAGGAAAAGGCCCGTTTCCAACTCTTGTACAATAGGCTTTTGCAACGCCAATCAAATTCTGTAAACTTGTAGGCGGAACTCCGGCTCCTGTACAAACTCCACCTGTAGAAGGCGACGAAGATGTAACATAAGGATACGTTCCGAAGTCAATATCCAACATCAGAGCTTGCGCTCCTTCAAATAAAATATTTTTCCCGTCATAGATTGCCTGATTAATTTCCAATTCCGTATCTACAATTCTGTCTTGGAGTTTTTTCCCAATTTCTAAAAATTCATTGTAAATTTCATCAACATTCAGAGTTGGTTTTTCAAAATATTTTTCGAAAAGAGAATTTTTTACTTTGAGATTCTTTTCAATTTTTTCCCTTAAAACTTCAGGATTTAAAAGATCGACCATTCGGATTCCCACTCTTGCAATTTTGTCTTCATAGCAAGGTCCGATTCCTTTTTTGGTCGTTCCGATTTGCGTTCCGCCTTGCTCTTCTTCTCGATATGTGTCGAGCAAAATATGGTAAGGCATAATAACATGCGCTCTCCTGCTGATGAAAACGTGATCGGTTTTCATGCCTTTACTTTCAATTTGCTCAATTTCTTTGATGAACGATTTTGGATTAACTACTACTCCGTTTGCAATGATACACTTTCCTTTGCATTGCAAAACTCCGGAAGGAAGCAGGTGAAGAACAAATTTTTCATCGCCTACATAAACCGTATGACCCGCGTTATCACCTCCCTGAAAACGCACTACATAATCTGATTTTGCCGATAAAACATCCGTGATTTTTCCTTTTCCTTCGTCTCCATATTGAAGACCTACAACTACGTAAGTTGACATATTTTTACTTTTTATTAGATTCTCACAAAAATAGTTTTAAAATAAGTGGCTGCCAAAAATTGTGGAAAACAATATCTTATAATTTCACCAAAACCTCAAAAATCCTTAAATTTGCACTTTGTAAAAACTTTATGGAAAGTATTCAAATTCACGACAAAACTTTCGTTCCTTATCTACAGGACGCTGAAATTCAGGAAATCGTAAAAGAAACAGCTCTTAAAATTTATGAAGATTACAAAGACGAAACCCCAGTTTTTATTGGTGTTTTGAATGGAGTCATCATGTTTTTTTCAGACCTTCTGAAACATTATCCCGGAAAATGCGAAATTGCCTTTATCCAAATGAGCTCTTATGCCGGAACAGAATCTACAGGAATCGTTTACCAAAAAATGGAACTGACAAAAGATGTGAAAGACCGTCACATTATTTTGGTAGAAGACATAGTAGACACGGGAAATACCGTGGAAAGCCTTTTCAAATATTTCAAAGAAACACAACGTCCGAAATCTGTAAAGTTGGCTTCATTATTATTAAAACCGGAAGTGTATAAAAAAGACTTCAAAATAGATTATGTAGGAAAAGAAATTCCTAACAAATTTGTTCTCGGCTATGGTTTAGATTATGATGAATTGGGAAGAAATCTTTCTGATTTGTACCAACTGGAAGACGGAAGAATTAATAACTAATCTTTAAATCACAAAACTATAAATTTTATAAAATGATCAACATTGTTCTCTTTGGTCCTCCCGGAAGTGGAAAAGGAACTCAGGCACAAAATTTAATTGAAAAATTCAACCTGAAACAAATTTCAACAGGCGACCTTTTCAGATACAACATGAAAAATGATACTGAACTGGGAAAACTGGCAAAATCGTATATTGATAAAGGCGAATTGGTTCCGGATCAGGTTACCATAGATATGTTGGTGGAAGAATTAAGAAAACCTACTGATGCTAACGGATTTATTTTTGACGGATATCCAAGAACGGTAGCGCAAACCGAAGCATTAGAAAAAATTGTGAAAGATGAACTGAATGATGAAATCGATATTTGTCTTTCCTTAGTTGTGGAAGATGAAGCATTAGTTCAAAGGCTCTTAAAAAGAGGTGAAACCAGCGGAAGAACAGACGACAGCAATGAGGAAATCATCCGAAACAGAATAAAGGAATACTATGCAAAAACGGCAGAAGTAGCCGAACTTTATAAGCAGCAGGGAAAATATGTTGAAATCAACGGAGTTGGTGAAATCAACGAAATTTCCGAAAAACTTTTTGCAGAAGTACAAAAATTTAGTTGATAGTTTTTAGTTGATGGTTAATCGTTTTTTGAATCTGAACAAATCATTAACCTTATTAAAATCTAACAACTGACAACTATTAACCGACAACTAAAAATTATATGTCCAATTTTGTAGATTACGTAAAAATACATTGTCAATCCGGACACGGAGGTGCTGGTTCTGCACATCTTCGTCGGGAAAAATACATTCCGAAAGGCGGACCTGATGGTGGAGACGGAGGAAGAGGCGGCCATATCATTATGAAAGGAAATTCCCATGAATGGACACTGCTTCCGCTTCGCTATACACGACATGTAAAAGCTGAACGTGGCGAAAACGGAGGAAAAAGCCAACTAACCGGAGCAGA
The DNA here is from genome assembly GCF_057180505.1 of Chryseobacterium sp. HNCC26DJ241. Lineage (NCBI taxonomy): Bacteria > Pseudomonadati > Bacteroidota > Flavobacteriia > Flavobacteriales > Weeksellaceae > Chryseobacterium > Chryseobacterium sp. HNCC26DJ241. Next base: position 440,604 of record NZ_JBXUGL010000001.1, read on the forward strand.
CGGAAATGATGTCTACATAGAAGTTCCCATTGGTACTATTGCTAAAAATGAATATGGTGAAATCATCGGAGAAATTCTGGAAGACGGACAAGAAGTAATTTTGATGAAAGGCGGAAAAGGCGGACTCGGAAACGAGCATTTCAAATCTTCTACCAACCAAACTCCGAGATATGCACAACCCGGACTTCCCGGTGAAGAAGGTTATATTACTTTCGAGCTAAAAATTCTGGCCGATGTTGGTTTAGTCGGATTTCCAAATGCCGGAAAATCTACACTTCTGTCAGCAGTTTCAGCAGCAAAACCAAAAATTGCAGATTATGCTTTTACTACTCTAACTCCAAATCTGGGAATTGTAGATTACAGAAATTACAAATCTTTTGTAATGGCGGATATTCCGGGAATTATTGAAGGAGCTGCGGAAGGAAAAGGTCTCGGTCATCGTTTTTTAAGACATATTGAACGAAATTCTATTCTACTATTTTTGATTCCGGCTGATTCTGAGGATCATTTTCAGGAATTTAAAATTTTGGAAAATGAATTAAAGGAATATAATCCTGAACTTTTAGATAAAGATTTTATCATCACCATTTCCAAATCTGATCTTCTGGACAATGAACTAAAAAATGAAATCTCCGCCGAATTTCCTGAAAACAGACAACCAATTTTTATTTCCGGAGTTACGGGAGAAGGTCTAACAGAAATGAAAGACGTAATCTGGAAAAAACTGCACGGATAAAAATTTAAAAAAATTTATATGAAGAAAATTTTATTATCATTTTTAATGCTCACAGCTTCTTTGGCTTTTTCGCAAACACATTTTGGTGTAAAAGCGGGATATATCAATTCAAAATTAAAATGGGGTTCTTCTGCAGATAGTTTTTGGGAAGAATATGGAAATTTTCAATCCAAATCTTATTTTTATGTTGGAGGTTTTGTAGAACATTTTTTCACTGAAAAGTTTGCAATTCAAGGAGAACTAATTTATACAGAATTAGGTTCTAAAACAAAAGTGGAAATGCATCAACTCGTTGGAAATGAAGTAGTCGATATTGGAACTGTAGCCTATACTTTTCACTATCCTCAGTTGCAAATTCCTATTTCCGGAAAATATTATTTTGATAAAAAATTTAATCTTCTTGGAGGAATGAATTTCGGGCTCAATCTTAATCCGACTGTCAAATCAGATTTTGTGATTAATGGAAGTAATGGCGGAAAACAGGAAAATGCAAAAACCTTAAACCTATTTCCTTTTGTGGGAGCTGAATATTATTTTACCGAAAAAATATTTGCAGATGCTCGATATAATTTTGGGGTGTTTAAGATCAACAATTCTGGAATTGATACTAAAATCAATTCATTCCAAGTTGGATTGGGTTATCGTTTTAAATAATCTTTAATAAATTTAAAAACATAACAAAAAAATCCGCTTTTTTTCAAGCGGATTTTATTTTTTTAATATTCAAACAAAATACTTCCCCAAGTAAAACCACTTCCGAAAGCTGAAAGCAAAACGAGATCTCCCCTTTTCACTTTTCCTTGTTCTATTGCTTCACTCAAAGCAAGCGGAATAGAAGCCGCTGTTGTATTTCCGTATTTCTGGATATTATTGAAAATTTTTTTCTCCGGTAATCCGAATTTTTGCTGAACAAACTGTGCAATTCTCAAATTTGCCTGATGTGGAATAAACATATCCAAATCGTCAATTGTTTTTCCGGCAGATTTCAGAGCCTCCTCCATCGTTTCCGGGAATCGTGTTACCGCATGTTTGAAAACAAAATTTCCATTCATAATCGGATACACTTCTTTATTCGTAACATTTTCCGGTTCTTTTCTCATTCTGTCGCTCCATCCGAATTTTGAACCCGGAAATTGGGTACACAATTCATCTGCATATTTCCCTTCAGAATGCATATTTACAGATAAAATATTTCCGGCATTTTCATCCTCTGTTGCTGATAAAACAACAGCACCGGCTCCATCACCAAAAATTACGGAAACACCTCTTCCTTCATCGGAAAAATCCAATCCAAAAGAATGTATCTCTGCACCTACCACCAAAATATTTTTATAAATACCTGATTTTATAAATGCATGGGCAACACTAAGAGCATACACAAAACCCGAACATTGGTTTCTTACATCCAAAGCTCCGATTGTATCACAACCTAGCATTTCCTGCAAAAGAACTCCACAACCCGGAAAATAATAATCCGGTGAAAGGGTGGCAAAAATGATATAATCAATATCTTTTGCTGTGAGGCCTGCATTTTTGATCGCTTTTTCAGAAGCCTTGAAACCAAGATATGCAGTGGTTTCTTCAGAATCATATCTGTTTTTGCGATGGCGTCTTTCTTTTATACCTGTTCTTTCCGTGATCCATTCATCATTGGTGGTCATCAATTGGGAAAGATCATTATTGGTAACGATATTTTCAGGAACGTAATGTCCAATTCCTTTGATAATACTTTTAATCATAAATCGGGATAATTTTCGCAAATATAAATTATATTTAAAACATAGTAAAAATTGGAAGAAACTTATTTTTAGATAATTAAAAATGAAAAATATTTTAAATACTTTGCTGCTTTTGCTACTATTGTAGCTCTGTATAAGATTTTACATTAAATTTGTGAAATGCCAATCGAAATTATTTACCGAAACGATTATTGTGAATGGATTGATGTAGAAGCACCAACCACAGAAGATCTTAATTTTCTCCATGAGCGTTACAACATTAATAGTCTGCTGTTGGAAGATACTATAGATCCTAATCATCTTCCTAAATATGAGGAAGACGGAAATGTGAAATTTTTTCTCACCCGTGAAAATACAGAACTCGAAAGAAGTAATCTGAACAGCATTAGTGATATTACTACCAAGCTGGGAATTTTCCTTGTAGATAACCTCATTATTACCATCCATCGGATGCGAAACAGAAGTATCTATGAATATAAAAAAGAAATATTGGTAGAAAAAACAGAGATTACTCCCGATAAAATTGCTTTACGGCTGGTTTTGAAGGTAATGAAATCTTTTGATGATGAAAGCAAAAGTCTTTTGGAAATTCTTGATAATCTTGAAAATGAAATTTTTCTAAAAAACACCAATACTTCTGCACAAATCCGTCGCTTGTACAGACTTAAAAGAAAAGCAGGACTGAATTCCCGTATTCTAAATATCTCTTCAGCATGGGTAGAAAATCTGAAAAAACTAAAACTTTCAGAAACAGAAGTTATGGATCTTAATGATAAATATAAAGATGTAATTGCAGATTTTGATCATCTTAATGCACAGATCACCAATCTTATCTCGATGTTTCTGGCACTTACAGACCAAAAAGCCAATCAGGTGATGAAACTTCTTGCCATGTATTCGGTTTATTTTTTACCCATCACTTTCATTGCTGGAATTTATGGAATGAACTTCGATTATATGCCTGAACTTCGACATAAATACGGATATTTTTTAGCATGGGGTTTAATGGCTGTGATTGTAATAGTGACATTTATTTATTTCCGGAGAAAAAAATGGTGATTTCACCCTGAAAATAGTTAGCAAGATCATCAAAAATAGTAGTAATTTTAGTTAATGAAAACTGATGATCTTACTACAATTCTCAAAGAAAAGATTCTTTCTCAGGAGTCTAAAGACAAACTTATAGCTCTTCATGAAAATATCTCATCCAAAGAATTTTCAGATATTTTGGATGTTCACGGAAACCAATATGTAGAATTTGTACAGGAAGGAGGCGGAGTTTGGGGAAGTGCATTAGTAGGATATCTATACGGACTGGAAATTTTCGGAATCCGTTTTTTAAGAATAGCCGGTACCAGTGCAGGAGCCATCAATACAATGCTGATTGCTGCCTGCAAAACCAAAGAAGAACCCAAAAGCAAGATCATAAGTGAAATTCTTTTTAATTGGAATTTTGCAGATTTCATGGATGGAAAAACGTATATAAAAACCACCATCCATTCTATGTTGAACAATAAAAATTTCTTTAAAATAAATGCCATTATTATTGGTTTTATTGCGTTTATCTTTCTCGTAGCTCCATTTGTTATTCCATTTCAGACACCACTGATTACGAAATTGCTATTTCTTTTGCCATTAATTCCCATTACCATTGTATTTTTTTGCTTCAGAAAAGTATATAATGATTTCAAAAAAAGAAACAGCGGACTGAATCCCGGAGTCATTTTTTCAAATACTATGAAAAAAGCTCTTGACGATTTCGGAATAAAAACCGTGGCCGATCTCAACAATAAATTTGTGCAAAAAGATTGGAAACTCAACCTACTCTATCGCTACGGAAATGAACAAGAATTTTATGATATTGCTCTGAAAAAAATTCAGGACATCAAAAATAAGAATGCGGAACATATTGATGAAACACGCTACAGAACTTTTTATGAAAGTGCCGTTGATAATATCTATTATAAAAATAATCCTTTCTATCGACTGAAATCTGAATATACTGTAATAACCACCGATATCAATGCAAAAATAAAAGTTGAACTCCCGAGAATGGCCAATCTCTATTGGCCTGAAGAAGAGCTGAAACACATCAGTCCCGCAGAATTTGTGAGAGCATCCATGTCAGTTCCTTTCTTTTTTGAGCCGATGCAGAAGAGAATCAACAAAGATGATGATTCTGTAAAATATGCATGGAAATTCTGGATGAATACACCACCGGAAGATATTTCTCCCATCGGAATTTTTATTGATGGTGGAAGCATATCCAACTTTCCTATTGATGTTTTTCATACCAGTGACATCTTCTATCCGAGGTTACCTTTGTTTGGAGTGCAACTGACGGGTGATTCCGAAATCGTATCTGAAAAAGGAAAAACCAGTGAACAGATTTTAAAAACTCCGTTTTCGTACGCAGGAAATATTATTGGTACTCTGAAAGGTTTCAATGATAAGTCTTTTCTTATGAAGCATACTTTTTACCATTTATTCAGCATTAAAACCGTGAATTGCGGAACAAGCAACTGGCTGAATTTCTTTATGAAAAAAGAAGAAAAGGAACAGCTTTTCAATGCCGGATTTTCTGCCGCTCTGGATTTCCTTAATAATTTTGATTGGGAAAAATATAAATATGAACGTATGATGGTAGCCATGAAAGAGAAAAAAATCCTGAAGGAAGAAGATACTCCAAGTGTGGGATAAGGAATATGAATTGGTTTATTAAAAATAAGAAAAACCTCCTTTTTGGAGGTTTTATATCTAATGCATGGCTTCACCCAGATCTACCTTTTCTTTTCCTTTTCTTTGTTTTACAAATAATACAAATGGAATACAAATAAGAAACATAATTCCCAAATAGAGGAACACATCCATATACGAAAGAACGGAAGCCTGCTTCAAAACAGATAAATTAAGAATTTTATAAGCCGACTGCAAGGCAACATCAGGTGTCATTCCTTTTGCCATAAAATTGGCTTTCAAAGCGACAATTCTCTGCTGAACATCAAAATCATTTACATTCAAATTTTCTGCAAGATATGCCGAATGTTTAGAAGTTTCATTGGCTATAAATGTAGTAATCACCGCAATTCCGAAAGAACCTCCCAATTGTCTCATCATTCCTGTAAATGCTGCTCCTTGTCCTATTTCTTGTCCTTTTAATGTACTTAATGCTAAAGTTGTAATCGGGATAAATAATAATCCCAGTCCCATTCCACGAACGATCAGCATCCAAAAAAAATCACTTTTTCCTACATCAGGTGTCAAAATTTTGTACCCCCAAAAACTGTAAACAAAGAAAATCAAAAATCCTAATGCTACAAGATATTGCTGTTTTACACCTTTTGATAAAAGCCTACCAATCAGTGGCATCATAAAAGCGGTAGTCAAAGCTGCCGGAATCATTAAAGCTCCTGATTGTAAAGCAGTCCAACCTAAAATACTTTGTGTAAACAACGGAATAATAAATGTAGAACCATATAATCCAAATCCTAAAATAAAGGACATTACGGTTCCGATCCTCAGATTACCATTTTTTAAAACCCTTAATTCCACAATTGGATAGCGGAATGTAAGCTCTCTCCACAAAAATAATATAAATCCGAGCGATGCAGCTATGGTTAAAATAATAATAGTATTACTTTCAAACCAATCATCTTCATGTCCTTTTTCCAGAATATATTGCAGTGAACCTACAAAAACAGCAAGTAATCCGATTCCCAACCAATCCACATCTTTTGCTTTTCTTTTTTCCGCATATTTCGGACTTCTTACAAACTGAAGTGTCATAATCGCTGCAACAATCCCAATCGGAATATTGATGTAAAAAATATAAGGCCAGCTGAAATTATCCACAATATATCCTCCTAAAGGTGGACCTAAAGTAGGACCAATAATAACACCCAATCCATAAATTGCTTGAGCCATACTTCTTTTTTCAACAGGATAAGATTCCGTAATAATCGTTTGTGAAGTTACCAGCAATGCTCCTCCTCCAATTCCCTGCATCAATCTGAAAAATACCAATTCCCAAATATTGGTAGCATTTCCGCAAAGAAAAGAACAAATGGTAAATATCATAATGGAAGCTGCAAAATAATTTCTCCTTCCAAATTGTTGCGAAAGCCAGCTTGTCATCGGAACAATTATTACATTCCCGATCGCATAAGCTGTAATTACCCAACCTACTTCAGAAAGTGTGGCTCCTAAATTTCCTTTCATTTCGTTCAGAGCAACATTCACGATTGTAGTATCCACAATTTCCAAAAGTGCACACAGAATTGCGGTAATGGTGATAATTACACGTCGTACTCCAAATTCAACTAAATTATTCTGATCCATTTATTATAGGACTTTTTTAGTTTATGAAAACTGCTTTCAATCCTTTCAATATTTTTGAATTCTGAAAGAACTTTTAATCATAAGAAAACAGTTCAAAATTTAATATTATAGTGATACTTCAGCAGAAACATTCATTCCGGCACGAAGTTTTTTGGCAATTTCTTTATTTAGATTTACAAAATCTATTCTTACCGGAACTCTTTGCACCACTTTTACAAAATTTCCGCTTGCATTATCCGGAGGTAAAATAGAGAATGAAGAACCTGTTCCAGGAGAGAAAGAAGTAACAACTCCTTCAAATTTTTCTTTTGGAAAAGCATCAATTTTTATTTCCACTTTTTGTCCTTCTATCATTTTATTCAATTGAGTTTCTTTAAAATTAGCAACCACCCAAACATTATTATTTCTAATCAAGCTAAAAAGCTGAGCACCTGCCTGAATAAACTGCCCCGTCTGAACAGGAATTTTGGAAACATACCCATCTTCCGGAGCTACAATTACAGTGTAAGAAAGGTTTAATCTTGCATTTTCTACATCTACTTCTTTTTGCTTTACCATCGCATCTGCTGAACCAATTTGTTGAGATGTAGCATTCGTTTGAGAAGCAACCACTCCTATTTGCTGAGCAGCCTGATTTTTCTGATCTATCAAAACCTGAAGTTGTCTGTCCGCAGATTGTTTTGCAGCCAAAACCTGCTCATATTGTTGCTGAGTAATAGAATGATCTTTTATAAGGTTGGAATACCTGTTCAAATCCTGAGTTGTTTTCCAAACATTTACTTTTGCTGCTTCTATTTGCGCATTGGCTGTAGCTACTGCCGCATTGGAAATATTAATATTTTTAGAAGCTGCATTTGCTGTAGCATGTGCAATAGCAACATTACTTTGTGCTGTTCCTAATGCTGCTTGTGCTTGTTCCACTGCCATTTTTTGATCTCTGTTATCCAAAACTACCAAAGTATCACCTTTATGTACAAACTGATTATCTTTTACTTTTACTTCCTTAATATATCCGGAAATTTTAGAAACGACAGGTGCCATATTGGTTGTGATCTGAGCATCATCAGTTTCTTCATGATATTGGCTGTATGTAATCTGTCTGTAAGCAAAATATCCAATTGCAAGGATGAAGACTCCTAAAATTATCGGAAAAACAATAGATCTCTTTTTTTTAGTTTCCTGAATTGGTTGGTTTTCCTGCATTGTATTCGTATTTTCCATTTTATTTTTTATAGTTTTTACTATTGATTTGAAATTGAAATTCCTGTGGTTTGTAATAATTTTCTGTATGCTAAAGCGGCATCTGCTTTTGCATTGACTACATTTACGTTTGCTGAAATCTGCGCTGCATCTGCATCAAGCAAATTGGTAATGGTTTCCAGACCGTTATTGTATTTATTTTTTGTAATTCTGAAATTTTCATTAGCCTGATCTACTGCTTTTTCATAAACGTCAATCTTTTTTTTAGCTAAAAGATAATTCTGAAAGTCACGATTCACTTCCAATTTTATCTGATCATTGATCATTTCATTGGTTGCATCCAATTTTTTAATTTGAGCTTCTGCATTCATCAGTGAAGCATTCTTTTTCCAAAGATTGGAAAGATTGTACTGAATTCCCAGTCCGATATTCGCTGCATTATAAACGGTAAGAATTTTTGGAACATCTGCCGCAATATAGCCCGCTGTCAAAGCAATTGTGGGAAGATTTTCGGCTTTTGCTGCTTTCGTTCCCAATTCTGCTGCTTTTTTCTGATAATCCAAAGCCTGCAAATCTTTTCTGTTTTTAAAGGCTTCATCTAAATAATAAGACACATTTTCTTCCTTAAGATTTTCAGAAATGTACGTCTGATCTACTTCAATAGCTGTACTTTCCGGAAGTCCCAAAAGCAAATCCATATTGATATTGGCAATATTGTAATTGTTTTCAGCATCCAAAAGCTGAAGTTCGATATTAGAAGTCTGTAGATTAGCTTTCAACCGGTCATTTCTTGCAATTACACCATTATTTTCAAGATTCAGAAAATTTTTGTCTCTTTCTTCGGCAGCTTTCAAATTTTCCTTTAAAACTTTTATTGTCTGATTCGCTTTAAATAAATTGTTATACGCTTGCGCTACATTATAAGCAATTGCTGTTTTATCATTTTCAGCAGAAAGTTTGGCAGCTTCTACAAGATATTCGGCAGATTGTATTCCGTATTTTATTTTTCCTCCTGCGTAAAGTGGTAACGAAAAATTTGCACTTCCAAAAAATGCAGAGTTGGCTTTCGGTGTGCTATTTCCTCCCTGCGATTTTGGTAAAATTTTCAAATCTACCTCAGCATTTGCCAATGCAAGTGCCGAAGCAGAAACTTTAAAATTTGGTAATTTATTATTTTTAGCATTTAGATAATTGGCTGTAGCTTCATCTATTTTAGCCGCATCTATTTTCAGTGATTTGGAATTTTGAATTCCTAAATTCACAGCTTCATCCAGTGTCAGCATTTTGGTTTCCTGAGCGTAATACAAGGTTCCAAAAGCAGTAAGCATCATTAATAATGCCTGATTATACATTCTCTTCATAACCTAAAAGGTCTTTTAATAAATATTTTATATGTTGATTAAGTTCCTGATAATATTTCTCTTCAAAAATTTCATCGTCTTCTTCATTATTCAGAAATTCTTTGTACATTTCCTTTCCATTGGAAGCATAAAACAATGTTCCACTCACTGTGGAATGTAATAGATAGATTGCCGGATTTTTCTTAAAAATTCCTTTTTCTAGTCCACTTTCCAGAATTTTTGAATACATAGAAATAAAACCCATTTTTGCTTGCTTAAGAAATTCAACAATTTGCGGATTTTCTGCATGCAGCTGCTCTCTTTGCATGATTCTGTAAAAACACTTTTGTTTTCGTACTCTGTCTATAAACTGATCAACTATTCTCTCTATTTTTTCCCATTCATTGAGGTCAGTTCTCTCCAAAATATCTTCTGAAAAAAAGCGCCCTTCATTCATCCTGAATTCTACCAGTTTCTCATATAATTTTTCTTTCGAACCAAAATAATAGGAAATCATAGAGATATTCACATTCGCCGCTTTGGAAATTTCTCGAGTGGAAGTCCCATCAAAACCCTTTTCAGCAAAGAGTTTTTCGGCACTCAATAATATATTTTCTTCTTTTGAAACCATATTCTTTAATGAAATTCGAATGCAAATGTAAACAATTATTTAAAATAATCAAACGATTGATTGAATTTCTTTTTATTAAATTATTCTTAAAATGATTTAGAGATTTAAGTATCGGCTAAAACATATTCAAAAAATCATTATCTTTGGAACTATAAAAAATTTAAAATATGAAAAAAGTAATCTCAATTCTGGCAATCGGCCTATTTACTTTAGGTTTTGCACAAGAAACACCAAAGAAAGATGGATGTTGTGCCGGTAAAAACAAAAAAGAATGTTCTACAAAAGACAAAAAAGCATGTGCAGACAATCACAAAAGTTGTGATTCCAAAGATGCAAAAGACAAGAAAGCAACAAAAGCTAAAAAAGTAGCTTAAATTATAAAAAGTGAACCGATTGGTTCACTTTTTTTATGAATTTTTGTGGATGTATCTGGATAATTTTATTCCCAAATCTGTCCATACTATTTTGGAATTTCCATTGCGTTCCAAGTGATAATCCGCTGTGGAAATTTCCTCAAGAATATGTTCAATATTAGCTCCGTGAACGTATCCTGAAAATTTTTCCCAGTTAAAATTATTGATATTGATTTTTTTGTAAACCAAATTCATAGAACCATAATTCTGCATCAGTGCAAGGCGAAAAATCTCCGAACAGTATTCCAGAAAACTTTTCTGCTTTTCCCGATTCCAGGATGCAATTTCTCTCGCCCATCGAATGATATTTTTCAGAAGCTCAGGTTTTTTCTTCACCATAAAGGCTTCCCGAACCCACTGAACAAAAAGTTCTTCAAATTCCGAGACTACATTTCCGGAGCGAATTTGCTTCAAAGCATCATTAAAATTTCCCTGAGACTGAAACACAATTTCATGAATTCTGTCTCCTTCCTGATTAAATTTTTCCTGTAGAACCTCAACTATTTTTTCTTCATCTATTCTCGGAATTTCAACAATTTGTGTTCGGGAAAGAATCGTTGGCAAAATGCTGTCTGTACTTTCAGCATTGAGAATAATAATGGTTTTTGCAGGAGGTTCTTCCAAAAATTTTAAAAATTTATTGGCAGCAGATTGGTTCATTTTATCGGCTCTCCATACAATCAGGATTTTTGTACCGCCTTCAAAACTTTTAAGGGAAAATTTTTGACCGATCTCGTCCATTTCATCAGCAGAAATAAAGAACTGTTTGTTTTCGGATTCTAAAATTCTGGTAAAATCTTCAAAATCAGAATACGGATTTTCAAGGATCATTTCCCGGAATTCTTCAAAAAAACGTTTGCTCAAAGAATTATTTTTTTCGGTAAAAACAGGGAAACTAAAATGCAGATCCAGATGATTAAGATGCTGAACTTTAGAAGCTGCATGCTCATTTTCACGAGACAAAATTTCCTGTGCATAAGCCAAAGCCAATGGAAAAACTCCATAACCTTCTTTACCTACAAAAAGCTGAGCGTGGCTCACTCTATTATTATCAATACTTTCTTTGAGGAGATTTTTAAGATTTTCCTGCCCTACAATATCTTGCCAGTTCATGCATCAAAGATAATGATTTGCAAAGACTATTTTTCAATTTCTAAAAAAATGCTCCGAAAGTTTCGAAGTGTTTTTAAGAGCTTGTTTAAGTTCTAATCAATAGTATTTCTCTTAATTTCCTAAAATAAACTTTGCTTATTATTATTTCTAACATTAAGATTTTTAGACAGATTACATTTTGTAAGCTCTATTTTTCATTCTTCAAATTAGTAATCAAAAGTTACTGAAATCAAACCAAAACTCTAAGACTTTTAGGCGAAACTTTAACATGAACAGGAGAAGGAATTTTATTGAATTCTCCATCAATATGCCAATTCTTGGTATTCACTTTAAATTCTGCCTCGGAAACAGGAAGATAAGTAACGTATTGATCGTCTTTCAACGTTTTATTAAACATTCTAAAAGCAAACAACAAAGCATAATGCATCGGAAATTTTTTCACCAAAACAATATCTACCAAACCGTCACTTTTGCTGGCTTTTGGTGCGATATAAGCATTGTTTCCGAATTGTCTTGTATTGGCGACATTCAGCATCAGATATTTACCGCTATATTGTTTCAAATTTTCGGTGATAAATTTCACTTTGATCGGCTTGTAATTCAAGAAAGTAGTGATGGAAACTTTCACATAATTTTTAAATCCCCGACTTGTTTTTTCAAATTCTTTCACAACTTTACCATCAAAACCCGTCCCTGAAACGTTGATTGAAAGTTTTTCATTGACGGTGAAAGTATCAATCAATCTGTAGTTTTTGCTTTCAATTTTAGATAAAAGTTTATCCAAATTCTTATTAAAATTGGTTTCTCGGGAAAAACCATTCCCTGAACCTGCAGGAAATATTGCCAGAATTTTTTCCGTATCAATAAGGTTTTTTGCAACCGTAGAAATAGTGCCGTCTCCACCGATAGCCACGAAAATATCCGTTTTATCAAAATTTCTACGAATAAACTCATCCGTTCCTTCGATAGAATCTGAAATATAATAGTTGGGATTTTTTACTTTCCTTTTCAATTCTTCAAGAAAAGGTTTGTAATTTTTTTTTGCCGAAAAAGGATTGATTATAAAAGCGACTCTTTCCATCGGAACAAAAATATAAAAATGCTTCCTGTTGAGAAGCATTCTTTATCATAATTTCATTCTTTTCTTAAATTCCGGGTTCAAATTGTTTCCAATTTCTTGCCATGATATTGGAATTACAATATCTCCGGCTGCAAAAGCTGCAATTTCATAAGGACTGTAGTGAAAGTAAAGGTTTTTTCTATCAAAATAAAAATTCTCTGTTGCAGGAATTTTTTCTACTAAAAGCATTTCAATATTATCTACGTTTCCATTTTCATCAGTAGTTCCACTTGGCATTTTGTTGATGTTTTTCATCAAAATTTTAGAAATTGCTTCATTGTTCATAGAAGTAATATCTGATAATACCAGCCTTTTCTTATTTTTTAAATCAAAAACTCTTTCATTGAAATAATAATTATCATGCGCTCCACCCATATATGAACTACCACTATATTGGATGTGCAAATACTCATTCTGAATAGAAACGACCTCCATATCGCTATTCTGATACCATTCTTGGGAATAATCTATCTGTGCAAGCCAGTCTTTATTTTCTTTTTGGGTAGATTCATAAAAATTGGATCTCTCTGTTTCCAGATAAGTTTTAATTCCTTTTTTTGAAAAATCTTGTAGTTTCGGTACAAAAAAGTAAATACTGTCTAATAGAGCTTTTTCCTTAATAGAAGGAAATACTAATGTTTTATCATAATATTTTAAAACAAGAGAATCTGTAATTTTAGCAGAATCTTTTACCACAACAGAATCTATTTCAAATTTTTGCGGAGCATTTTCTTTAATGGTAACGCTCTCTGATTTTGATTCCTTTTTTTTACAAGAAACTGCAAAAAGCGTGGAAATTAAAAATAAAAATACAAGTTTTTTCATAAGGCAAAATTTAAAAAACCGTTCAAAATTTGAACGGTTTTGTTATTTATGTTTTATTGTTTAGTCATTAGGAATTCTATTCTTATCAAATGTATCACTTCCAAAAGCTAAAACAGGAATAAAAATAAAGCCTAAAAAGAAAAGCAAAATAGTGTATAAAGGAGTTTCTTTTCCAAAACCTTTAGCTAATCTGTCGTTCGTAACCCAACTGGCATAAAGATTAACGAATGGAATTAAAAACAGAACAATCCACCAAAGCGGCTTTTTTATGATATCCAAAAGTACAATAATATTGTAAAATGGAATAAATGCAGCCCAAGCATCATCTCTTCCTGCTTTTTGGAAAATTTTGTACATACAAAATCCATAAAATAAATACACAATCAAATAGAAAATCATTATTCCGATTCCCATACCTGCAGCTGCAGCTGCACCAGCTCCGTCATAAGAAGCATCATACTGTAAAATAGTAAGATTCATAATTTGAGTTTTAAAAGTTTATGCTAAAATAAAAAAACTATTGAAATATTCAATAGTTTTTTTAAAAATTTAATATACTTTTTTTGCTTCTATGCATCAATATTAGCATAAACTGCATTTTTTTCGATAAATTCTCTTCTTGGCGGAACTTCATCTCCCATCAACATGGAGAAAACAGAATCTGCTTCCACTGCATTTTCTATTGTTACCTGCTTCAAAGTTCTGTTTTCAGGATTAAGAGTGGTTTCCCAAAGTTGCTCCGGATTCATCTCTCCAAGACCTTTATAACGCTGAACTTCAACACCTTTTCCATCTGCAGACATATCAAGAGTTTTTTCTTCACGCTCTTTTTCGTTCCACGCATAGATTTTTTTATTACCTTTTTTCAACAAATATAATGGTGGTGAAGCTATATAAACATAACCATTTTCAATCAACTCTTTCATATATCTAAAGAAGAAAGTAAGAATAAGGGTAGAAATGTGAGAACCATCAATATCAGCATCGGTCATAATCACAATTTTGTGATAGCGAAGTTTAGACATATTCAATGCTTTGGAATCTTCTTCCGTTCCTACAGAAACTCCTAAAGCAGTATAAATATTTTTGATTTCTTCATTATCATAAACTTTATGAAGCATTGATTTTTCGACATTCAAAATTTTACCTCTCAATGGTAAAATTGCCTGAAAATGTCGATCACGACCTTGTTTTGCAGTTCCACCTGCGGAATCTCCCTCTACTAAAAAAATCTCTGATTCTGCCGGATCTTTTGAAGAACAGTCGGAAAGTTTTCCCGGAAGTCCGCTTCCGCCCATTGGTGATTTTCTTTGCACCATTTCGCGGGCTTTTTTTGCAGCTTGTCTTGCTTTTGCAGCTAAAACAACTTTCTGAACGATCGTCTTCGCTTCATTCGGATTTTCTTCAAGGAAATTGGTAAGCATTTCGCCTACAATTTTATCTACTGCTCCGGAAACTTCAGAATTTCCTAATTTTGTTTTGGTTTGCCCCTCAAACTGCGGCTCCATTACTTTTACGGAAACAATTGCAGTAAGACCTTCACGGAAATCATCACCTGTGATGTCTACTTTTTCTTTTTGTGGAATTCCCAAATCATCCGCATACTTTTTCAAAGTTCTTGTTAAAGCTCTTCTAAAACCTGCTAAATGTGTTCCTCCTTCATGTGTATTAATATTATTCACATAAGAATGTAGATTTTCATTAAAAGAAGTATTGTAACGCATCGCAACTTCTACCGGAATATCATCACGTTCTCCTTCCATGAAGATTACATGTTCCATGATTGATTCACGGCTTCCATCGATATATTCTACAAATTCTTTTAATCCACCTTCCGAATGGAAAACTTCTGTTTTGAAAGAACCGTCTTCCAGTTTTTCTCTTTCATCTGTTAAAGTAATGGTAATTCCTTTATTAAGATAAGAAAGTTCTCTTAAACGATTTGCTAATGTATCGTAATTGTAAACTAATTCCGTAAAAATAGTATCATCCGGCTGAAAAAACTGTTTGGTTCCTCTTTTGTCGCTTTTTCCAATTTCTTCTACTTCCGTTTGCGCTTTTCCTCTGGAATATACTTGCTGATAAACGTTTCCGTCTCTGTAAACAGTGGTAATCATTTCATTAGAAAGAGCATTCACACAGGAAACTCCAACTCCGTGAAGACCTCCGGAAACTTTGTAAGAATCTTTATCAAATTTACCTCCTGCTCCGATTTTGGTCATTACCACCTCAAGAGCAGATTTTTGTTCTTTCTCGTGAAAATCTACAGGAATACCACGACCGTTATCTGTAACTTCGATAGCATTACCTTCTTTTATGGAGACTGTAATGGTATCACAATATCCCGCCAAAGCTTCATCTATGGAATTATCCACTACTTCATAAACCAAGTGGTGAAGACCTCTCACTCCTACATCACCAATGTACATGGAAGGACGCATACGAACGTGCTCCATTCCTTCCAATGCCTGAATACTACTTGCTGTATATTGTTTTTGACTCATATATATTTTTTAGACTTTTTAGAAAAAAGAAGTAAGAATAAAGACTTTTTCATCGATCTTTTTTCTTGCTTCTTTACTGTTTTTCTTTTTAAAAGAATGCTCACAAATATCGTAAAAAAAATCGGGATATGAAAGTTTTAAAAACTCTCTAAAATAAGAAGTTTTCCACAAATATTCAGCGAAATTTTTTAAAATAAAAAAGCGGAATATCAATTCCACTTTTAAGCTCTTATCATTCTTTGATTCCCTTTTTTATTATTTGTTTGTTAGATTCTGTTGTTATTTTGATGATGTACATTCCTTTTGCAAGACTTTCAGTATTTATATTTTGTACTTGATGATATGAGAGCACAATTCTACCACTCATATCTACAATTTCAACTTTCTTAATTTTTTCATTTGATTTAATAGTTAGTTGATCTTTAAATGGATTATTTATTTGAATTGAATTTTCAGCATTATTTTCAGAAATGGATAATGCATCATAATTAATGATATATCTTACTACAATTCCTGACAAATAAAATAAATAGAGATAATTATCTTTTACAATTAAATTAGTATCTATTGCACTAAATGGAAACGAATTTGTATCCACAATATGCATTAGCTCATTATTGATCAATAATTGATTACCTGAACGAGAGTAACAAGTAATGCCATTATAAAATTCCCCTGTTTTGGGTTGCTCTAAAACAAATGTGTTATCATTATGATCTGAAGCTAATAATACATGAAAGTGCGATCCGTTAGAATAGCTATCATTAATATTTATCTCACCCATATTTCCAAAGTTCAAATCCAAATTACCGTCCGGCTTTGTTCTGGTAAGATAATAGTGACCAGAATAATCATCTTTGTCACTAATCATATTTATTATAGAACCGTCATTTTCATTTACAGAATAGCCTTTATGAAAAACTGGAATATCTGATATTCTTCCTTTTCCGTTATCTCCATAAGAAAGATCCAAATTACCTGAATTGATATCAATTTTTCTGTAATAGGTGACTTCTTTAGCATTTGAATTAGGACGCTCGTAGATATAATTATCTTTGAGTAAAATATCGTTGAAACCAATACTAAACGGATCAGAAATTGGTGGTATTGAGCTATCTATCAATTGACAACCGTTATTACCATAAGTAATATCTATATTTCCAGTAGATGTATACTTACAAAATTTATTTTCGGTTCTTAGCAAAATTTTATTATCTGGTAATACTTTAAAGTATCTATGTTCTCCATTAATATCTAATGCGCCAGAATTACCAAAGCTATAGTCTAACATTCCATTTGCTAGATATTTTCTTCCGGGATAAAGATATACATACGATTCGTTAGCAAAAAAAGGCAATTGCTCATCAAATCCCAATTTCGTAACAGAAATCTTACCATCAATTCCGAAAGTAGAATCTAAAGTTCCATTGTTGTTTATTCTTATAAATTTAACTGCAATACCATCTGTATCTGGACCCCATGGATAAGATAGTATAATCTTATCATTTTCAAAATAAATAGACAAGAAGTATTGTATACCATTTTCTATAACTACAACACCATTATTTCCAAAACTAGTATCTTTTTTAAGTGTAATTTGTGCTTTAGAGCTTGCTAAAGCCAACAAAAAGAAAGTAATAATTATTTTTTTCATGATTTATATTTTTTGTTTAATTCAAATGTAAAAAACAATAACTATACATTTATGTGCAAATGAGTATTCAATACATCTGAATTAGAATTCGTTAAAAACAAAAAAAGCGAACTTTAAAGTCCGCTTTTTCAAATAAATATAATAAGATAACTTACACCAATTTCATTAAAAGATTCTCATCAATTTTCTCCACTTTCACCAAATTATGTTTGGTTAGATTTTTAGAAGCCTTGTCCCATTTTTTACCGGAAAGTTGACTTCTTTCTTTCACTTCAGCCAAAGCAAACGGTTCTTCCTGAGAATTCAAAATCTCAAGAATTACTTTTTCATCTTCGCCTAATTCCACTTGTGGAGTAGTTTTTTCAGGACGCATTTGCGGGAAAAATAACACTTCCTGAATCGATTCGTTATTCGTTAAAAACATTATTAAACGATCCATGCCAATTCCTAATCCGGAAGTTGGAGGCATTCCGTATTCTAAAGCTCTTAGGAAATCCTGATCAATAAACATGGCTTCATCATCACCTTTTTCAGAAAGTTTTAATTGTTCTTCAAAACGTTCTCTCTGGTCAATCGGGTCGTTTAATTCTGAATAAGCATTTGCAATTTCTTTTCCACAAACCATTAATTCAAAACGTTCTGTAAGACCTTCTTTGCTTCGGTGTTTTTTGGTTAAAGGGGACATCTCGATCGGATAATCGGTAATGAAAGTAGGCTGAATAAAATTTCCTTCACATTTTTCGCCGAAAATCTCATCAATCAATTTTCCTTTACCCATTGTTTCATTCACTTCAATTCCGATAGATTTTGCAAATTCTCTAAGTTCGTCTTCCGTTTTTCCTGTAATGTCAAAACCTGTAAATTTTTGTATCGCTTCCGTCATGGAAATTCTTGGATATGGAGCTTTCCAATTAATTGTATGTTCTCCAAATTGAAATTCTGTAGTTCCATTAACGGAAACTGCGCAGAATTCCAACAATTTCTCCGTAAAATCCATCATCCAGTTGTAATCTTTGTAAGCTACATAAATTTCCATTGCTGTAAATTCCGGATTGTGGGTTCTGTCCATTCCTTCATTACGGAAATTTTTAGAAAATTCGTACACACCGTCAAATCCACCAACAATAAGTCTTTTCAGATATAATTCGTTTGCAATTCTTAAATATAAAGGAATATCCAAAGCATTATGATGCGTGATGAAAGGTCTTGCTGCCGCTCCACCAGGAATTGATTGTAAAATAGGAGTTTCCACTTCAAAATATCCTGCATCATTGAAAAAAGTACGCATCGCATTGAACAATTTTGTTCTTTTCACAAAAACTTCTTTGATATGAGGATTCACCACCAAATCTGCATAACGCTGTCTGTAACGTAATTCAGGATCAACGAAAGCGTCGTGCACATTTCCTTCTGCATCTACTTTTGGAAGCGGAAGCGGACGAAGAGATTTTGTTAAAAGCGTAAAATTTTTCACCATAACAGTCTTTTCTCCAACTTGTGTAGTGAACAACTCACCTTCAACACCAATAATATCACCAATATCTAAAAGGTGTTTATACACTTCGTTATATAACGTTTTATCTTCTCCAGTACAAATTTCGTCTCGATTAAAATATACCTGAATTCTTCCTTTAGAATCCTGAAGTTCAGCAAATGAAGCCTTTCCCTGAATTCTTCGAGACATTAATCTTCCGGCGATTTTCACAGATTTTCCTTCAGAAAAATCCTGTTTTATAGATTCTGTAGTATCAGTGATGGTATATTCATCTGCCGGGAATGCATTAATTCCCATTTTCCCAAGTTCTTCAAGTTTTTGTCGGCGTATAATTTCCTGTTCAGATAATGACATTTTTTTCTGTTTTTTTCGAGTGGCAAAATTAAGAATTTTCAGTTTAAATATATGACAAAAATTCGCCACAATAGAAACAAAAGATTTTTATACTTTTTTAAGTTTTTCAAAAGTCCAAAAAAGCAGACAATGAAGGCAATTCACTTTTTTCTATTTTGAAAATTTCTTATTTTATTTAAAACCTTTCTTTTGTGGTAAAATATATTTTTAGATTTCTGCCATGCATTGAAAATTTCCAAATAAAAAAGACAGCCGAAATTGCTGTCTTTCAAAATATATTGCTAAAAAAATTATTTCTTTTTCAGAGACAAAATATATTCTGCCATTTTTTTGGCATCTTCTTTAGAAATCTGCGGATGTGGCTGCATCGGAACTTCTCCCCAATTTCCACTTCCACCTTCTATTATTTTAGAAGACAGTAATTCTATGTCTTTTTCAGAATATTTTGCAGCAATTTCAGAATAAGAAGGCCCTACAAATGGTTCATTATCTTTATGACAACTCAGACAATCAGAACCCAAAATCAACTGATATCCGGGAAGATTTTTATTACCTTCAGCTATTTCCTTTTTTAAAGGTGTTCCCTCAACTGGTTTTTCTTCTTTTTTAGAACAGGAAAAAACAGCAATGAAGCCCAATAAAAAAATGGTTTTTCTCATTTTAAAAATTATTTTGCAGCAGCAGAATCAACTTTTGCCGGTGCTGCAGAATTTTCCGCAGGTTTTGCAGAAGGTGTATTGGCACTTTCAGCTCCTTGATCGACAGGTGCTTTCATGGCAGCAGAATCTACTACTTTATTTTCCGGTTCCTGCAACATAGTATTGCTGTCTTGTAATGAATGATCCGGCGCTTTTTTACAACCTACTAATGATAAACTTCCTATAAATGCAATTGCTAATACTTTTTTCATTGTTTTTAAAATTTTTACAAAAATAAGATTTTCGGTTTTAGATTCCATTTAAATTTTCCAAAAAATTATTTGTTTATTCAAAAATGATAGTTAAATTTGCCTTAATGAAAATTGCAGTAAACAAAACTTGGTGGTGGAACTCAAAATCTTGTCAAAGGTCTTGAAGCATTATCGTTTTGTTTGAAATACATAATTAAAACATCAAAAGACTTTGACAAATTCTTGTTAAAGTCTTTTTTTTATTGAAACTTTTAAAAATTTGAATCTGATGGAATTCAGTACAACCATAAAACTCAAAACCAACGTAAAATCCCAATTAGCAGATCTTTTTACACCGATCGGAATTTATCTGCGTTTGCGGGATCAGTTTCGTGATACCATTCTTCTGGAAAGTGCCGGAAATCAAAATTCTGAAAACAGTTTTTCATTCATTTGTGTGAATGCAATTGCAGGAATTGAGATCCGTAATTATGAAGAAGCCGAGCTAAAATTTCCGCTACAAAACCCTGAAAAAATTAGTCTTCAAGATCAAAAATTGTCTGATTTGCTTCAAGATTTTTCCAAATGTTTTGAATGTGAAACACCCAATCTGGAAATAGGAAAACAAGCACAGGGATTTTTCGGATATACCAGTTATGATGCGATTCCTTTTTTTGAAAACATAAAATTCAAGGAACAATCGGAAGAAAATAAAATTCCGCTGATGCGCTACAGATTGTATCAATATGTAATTGCCATTAATCATTTTAATGATGAAATGTTCCTGATCGAAAATAAAATTGAAGGTCTGAACTCTGAAATTTCTACGATAGAAAATTTAATTCACCAAAAAAATGCGCCGGTTTTTCCTTTTGAAACCATCGATGACGAAACTTCTAATTTAACCGATGAAGAATATCTGCAATCTGTGGAATTTGCAAAAAAACATTGTTTTCGTGGCGATGTTTTTCAGTTGGTTTTGAGCCGAAGATTTGAGCAAAAATTCAGAGGTGATGAATTCAATGTATATCGTGCTTTACGAAATATCAATCCGTCTCCTTATTTATTTTTCTTCGATTATGGAGATTATAAATTAATCGGATCAAGCCCTGAAAGTCAATTAATTATAAAAAACAAAAAAGCGATTGTCCATCCGATTGCAGGAACTTTCCGAAGAACAGGAAATGTAGAAAAAGACTTCGAAAACGCAGAAGAACTCAAGAAAGATCCGAAAGAAAATGCGGAACATACTATGCTTGTAGATTTAGCAAGAAACGATTTGAGCATTCATGGAAAAAATACAACTGTGACCAAACTCAAAGAAATTCATTTTTTTTCGCACGTTATTCACATGGTTTCTGAAGTAGTTACAGAAATTTCAGAAAATCAGAATCCGTACGAAATGATTGCCACCACTTTTCCACAAGGAACTTTAAGCGGTGCTCCAAAATATCGAGCAATGCAACTGATTGACGAACACGAGAAAACTTCCAGAAGTTATTATGCTGGTTGTATTGGTTTTGTAGGATTTGACGGAAGTTGCAATCAGGCAATTATGATCCGTACTTTTTTGAGTAAGAACAATACATTATTCTATCAAGCAGGAGCCGGATTAGTTGCAAAATCAAATCCCGAAAGTGAACTTCAGGAAGTGAATAATAAATTAGGAGCTTTGAAAAAAGCAATTAGTAAAGCAGAAAAAATTTAACCACAGAGACACAGTGTATTCCACAGTGCTCACTGTGAAATCTCCATTACTCCGTGGTAAAAAAATAAAAATTATGAAAATATTAGTCTTCGATAATTATGATAGTTTTACTTACAATCTCGTTCAAATGATTGAGCAGATTGTGGGTGAAAAAGTAGATGTTTTCCGAAACGACCAAATTCCTTTGGAAGAAATTGAAAAATACGATAAAATTATTCTTTCTCCAGGTCCAGGAATTCCGGAAGAAGCAGGAATTTTGTTAGAATTAATTAAAAAATATGCGCCAAAAAAATCTATTTTCGGGGTTTGTCTCGGACAACAAGCTATTGCGGAAGCCTTTGGCGGAAGTTTGATTAATCTTACGGAAATCTATCACGGAGTGGCAACTGAAGCTACCCAAACCAAAGAACACAAAATTTTCAAAAATTTACCTGAAACTTTGGAAGTTGGACGTTACCATTCTTGGGCAGTAAATCCCGATGATTTTCCTGCCGAATTGGAAATTACAAGTATTGATAAAAACGGAATGATTATGAGCTTGAAACATAAAGAATATGATGTACATGCTGTTCAGTATCATCCGGAAAGTATTTTAACACCAAAAGGAAAACAGATTTTAGAGAATTTTCTAAAGTCGGAAGCCGGAAGCCGGAAGTCAGAAGAATAAGTATAACGCAAAAAAACTTCCGACTTCAGACACCTGACTTCGGACTTAAAAATTATGAAACAAATCCTACAATATCTTTTCAATCATCAGACTTTGACGAAAGCCGAAGCAAAAGCAATAATGATTGAAATCGCTCAGAATAAATTCAACGAAAGTGAAGTCACAGCTTTTGTTACTGTATTTTTGATGCGAAATATTACACTCGAAGAACTCGAAGGTTTTCGGGAAGCATTCCTACAATTAGCTAAACCTGTAGATTTAGAAACCAAAGATTTGGTCGATATTGTCGGAACTGGCGGTGATGGAAAAAACACTTTTAATATTTCCACATTGGCAAGTTTCATCGTTGCCGGAACCGGACAAAAAGTAGCAAAACAGGGAAATTATGGGGCTTCTACAATCAGCGGAGCTTCCAATGTTTTGGAAGAATTAGGGTACAAATTCAAGGATAATTCCGAAGATTTGAAAAAAGATCTAGAAAAAGGGAACATTTGTTTTCTTCACGCTCCTCTTTTTCATCCTGCTTTGAAATCTGTAGCTCCACTTCGGAAACAACTTGGATTGAAAACATTTTTCAATCTTTTGGGTCCATTGGTAAATCCTGTTCGTCCCGATTATACTATGATTGGAGTTGCCAATCTGGAAATTGCAAGATTGTATCAATACTTGCTTCAGAAAAAATCTGAACAATTTATGTTGGTTCATGCTTTGGATGGTTATGATGAAATTTCATTGACCAGTGATACCAAAATTTTTGATAAAAATGGAGAAAAAATCTACTCTGCCGAAGATTTGAAATTTAAAAATATTGCTCCCGAAACTATTTTCGGTGGAAACACAAAAGAAGAAGCTGCTAAAATTTTCCTCAATATTTTAGAAGGAAACGGAACGGAAGAACAAAATTCTGTCGTTCTTGCCAATGCTGCGCTTGCTTTGGAAAACACCAGAAAATATGGAAATTATGATGGTTGTTTAGCTTTGGCAAAAGAAAGTCTGGAAAGCGGAAAAGCATTTCGCAGTTTACAGTTGATAGTTGCCAGTTGATAGTTGTCAGTCTGAGCGAAGTCGAAGACTTTTTCAATAGTAGTAAAATCTGACAACCGACAACCAACAACCAACAACCAAATTTATAAAATAATATAAACATTGAGACACAAAGTTTTTCACAGTGTTCGCTGTTAGATCTCTGTTTTCTCTGTGGTAAAAAATAAAAATGACAATACTTGATAGAATAATAGAACGAAAAAAACAGGAAGTTGCAGAAGCAAAATCCAAAATTTCTATTGAACAGCTAAAAGATTCTGAATTTTTTGGAAGAAAAACTTTTTCTCTGAAAGAAACCATCAAAACAAAATCCGGAATTATTACTGAATTCAAAAGAAAATCACCAAGCAAAGGAATCATCAATGATAAAGTTTTGCCTTTGGAAGTCGTTTCTCAATATGAAAAATTTGGAGCAAGCGCAGTTTCAATTTTGACAGACAAAGATTTTTTTGGAGGAAATTTTGAGGATATTTTAGATGTCAGAAATCATATCAACATTCCGATTTTGCGAAAAGATTTTATGATTGATGAGTATCAGTTTTACGAAGCAAAATCAATTGGAGCAGATGTTATTTTATTGATTGCGGCTTGTCTTTCTCCAAATCAGGTTTCGGAATTTACAGAATTAGCACATTCTTTAAATCTTGAAGTTTTATTGGAAATTCATTCCGAAGAAGAATTGAAACATATTAATAAAGATGTAGATTTTGTCGGAATTAATAATAGAAATTTGAAAGATTTCAAAGTAGATCTACAACATTCTGTAAATCTCAAAAATATGCTTCCAGAAAATATTTTTTCGATCGCAGAAAGCGGAATTTACAATGAAGAAGATTTCAAATTTTTGAAAGAAAAAGGATTTGATGGATTTTTGATGGGCGAATATTTTATGAAAAATGAAAATCCAGGCCAAAAATTCCAAACTTTTGTAAAAAGTATAATGTAAAATGTACAAAGTAATGAGTACAAATAAACACCAACCGACAACTATCAACTATCAACCAAAGCTAAAAGTCTGTGGTTTAACAAAACTTGATCAGATTCAGGAATTGATTGATTTGAATATTGATTTTCTGGGATTTATCTTTTATGAAAAATCTCCAAGATTTGTTTTGAATCATTTGAATTTAGAACAAATTGCAGAAATTCCGCATTTTAGAAAAGTTGGCGTTTTTGTGAATGAAAATGTAGAGAAAGTTATAGAAATTTCAGAAAAAGCAGGATTAAATTTTATTCAGCTTCACGGTGACGAAACAGAAGATTTCATTTCAGAATTAAGACAAAAACTGAATCCGAAAATAGGAATTATTAAAGTAATTAGAATCGGAAGTCAGAAATCGGAAGTAAGAAGTAAAATTGAAAAAGTCTTCGACTTCACTCAGACTGACAACTATCAACCATCAACTATCAACTATTTCCTTTTCGACACCGATTCCAAAGCTTTCGGTGGAACAGGAAAAACCTTTGATTGGAACATTCTGAACGACATCGAAATTCCAATTCCTTATTTTTTAAGTGGTGGAATTTCTTTGGAAAACATCCATCAACTATCAACTATTAACCATCAACCATTTTCTCTCGACATTAATTCAAAATTTGAAATCGAACCAGGAAATAAAGATTTAGAAAAAATAAAAGAATTTGTAAATTCATTGAAAGTCACGAAGTGACGATTTAACAAAGCATAGGATAAAATCCTATGGAAATAAAGTAAAATATGCCACAGTCATTAGTAAAAAATTATATTCACATTGTTTTCAGCACGAAGCATAGGAATAGTTTTATAGATGAAAATATAGAAAGTCAATTATTTTCCTACATAGCAACAATTTGCACAGATTTTGAAAGTCCCGCAATACAAATTGGAGGAACAGATGATCATATACATATTCTATGTTTGCTTTCGAGAAAAATTACTTTAATGAAATTGGTTCAGGAAGTAAAAGCACATTCTTCAAAATGGATGAAAACAAAAGGGAAAAAATACGAAAATTTCTTTTGGCAAAATGGTTACGGTGCATTTTCAGTAAGTCCGAAAAATGTTTTTCACGTGGTCAATTATATACGAAATCAAAGGGAACATCATAAAGAATTTGATTTCAAAAAAGAAATAATCAATTATTACAAAAAATACGAAATTGAATATGATGAAAAATATCTTTGGGATTAATATGTGGGAAATATTCATTCATAGGAATAACTTCCTATGCTTTGTTAAATCGTTCCTTCGGAACTCTTTTATTGGTAATTAAATTTAAAAATCATGAACTTTCAGAATCCAGATAAAAATGGCTATTATGGAGATTTCGGCGGAGCTTTCATTCCCGAAATGCTTTACCCGAATGTTGCCGAATTACAGCGCAATTATTTACAAATCATCGAATCTGAGGAATTTCAGAATGAATTTCAGGATTTGCTGAAAAACTATGTTGGTCGCTCTACTCCACTCTATTTTGCTAAGAATTTGAGCGAAAAATACCAAACTCAAATTTATTTGAAAAGAGAAGATTTAAATCACACTGGTGCGCATAAAATTAACAATGCATTAGGTCAGGCTTTATTGGCAAAAAAATTAGGAAAATATAGAATTATTGCCGAAACCGGAGCCGGACAACACGGTGTTGCAACCGCAACTGCTTGTGCACTTTTGGGTTTGGAGTGTATCGTTTATATGGGTGAAATCGATATTCAGAGGCAAGCTCCGAATGTTGCACGAATGAAAATGTTAGGAGCAACCGTTGTTCCTGCAACTTCTGGATCAAAAACTTTGAAAGACGCTGTAAATGAAGCATTAAGAGATTGGATCAATAATCCAGAAACTACACATTATATTATCGGAAGTGTAGTCGGCCCGCATCCTTTTCCGGATTTGGTAGCGAGATTTCAAAGTGTAATTTCCAAAGAAATTAAACTTCAATTAAAAGAAAAAATCGGAAGAGAAAATCCTGATTATGTGATTGCTTGTGTTGGTGGTGGAAGTAATGCAGCCGGAACTTTTTATCATTTTGTGAATGACGAAAATGTAAAATTAATTGCAGCAGAAGCTGGCGGTTTAGGCGTGAATTCCGGAAAATCTGCTGCTACAACATTTCTCGGAACTTTAGGAATTTTGCACGGAAGTAAAAGTTTGGTAATGCAGACTGAAGACGGACAAGTCGTTGAGCCACATTCTATTTCCGCAGGTTTGGATTATCCCGGAATCGGGCCTTTTCATGCCAATTTATTTAAAGAAAAACGGGCAGAATTTTTCAGTATTAATGATGATGAAGCATTAGAATCAGCCTTTGAATTAACGAAAATAGAAGGCATTATTCCTGCTTTGGAAAGTTCTCACGCTTTACACGTGTTGAAAAAGAAAAAATTTGAAAAAAATGATGTCGTGGTGATTACTTTAAGCGGTCGTGGTGATAAAGACATGGAAACTTATCTTCGGGTACAAAGTACAATGTAATATGTACAAAGTATCTATTATTAAACAATTTTAAAATACATTGTATTTTGTACGTATTACATTGTACATTATACTTTTTACAAATTCTATGAAAAAACTAAATATATATTTCACAGCCGGAATTCCCAATCTGAAAGATACCGGAAAAATTGCAAAACTGATTCAGGAAAGTGGAGCCGATATGATGGAAATCGGAATTCCCTATTCTGATCCTGTTGCGGATGGACCCGTAATTCAGGATGCACATTCTTTAGCTTTGAAAAACGGAATGACCATCAAAAAACTGTTTGAGCAATTAGCAGAAATTAAAGATTCTGTAACCATTCCTAAAATATTAATGGGATATCTAAATCCTGTTTTGCAATTCGGTTTTGAAAATTTTTGTGAAAAATGTAAAGAAACAGGGATTTCAGGCTTAATTATTCCTGATCTACCACCTTACGAATTTGAAAAAAAATATAGTGAAATTTTAAAGAAATATAATTTAAATTTCACATTCCTTGTTACTCCCGAAACTTCGGAAGAACGAATCAAATATCTGGATTCTTTGAGTTCCGGATTTTTATACGCTGTGAGTTCTTCTTCCACTACAGGAAAGGAAAATGCAGTTCTAAAAAATGAAAATTACCTGAACCGATTGGCTTCATTACAATTAAAAAATCCGGTTTTCATTGGATTTGGAATTAAGAATAAATCTGATTTTGAAAACGTTACCGAAAAAGCAAACGGCGGAATTATCGGAACTGCTTTTGTAAAAATCCTTCTAGAAAATGAAGATTGGGAGATAAAAGCCAAAAATTTTATTCATAGCATAAAGTAGTATTTTTTTGTAAATTTGGACATCAATTTTTCATAAAATGACAATTACACAAAATAAAAAAATTCAGTTTCAAGATTTAGGTTTAATGGATTATCTTCCTGCATTCGAAACTCAGGAAAAACTAATGAATGAAATTATTGCTCTGAAACTCAAAAACAGGGACAGAACGGACGAAATTTTTGAAGAAACGCCTAATTATTTTTTATTTGTAGAACATCCTCATGTTTATACTTTAGGAAAATCCGGAGACGAAAATAATATGCTTGCACGAGAAGAACAACTGAAAAAAATTGATGCCACTTTCGTAAAAACCAATCGTGGTGGTGATATTACCTATCATGGTTTTGGGCAGATTGTTGGTTATCCGATTCTGGATTTGGATAATTTTAAATCCGACATTCATTTGTATATGCGAAATTTGGAAGAAGTGATTATCCGTGTAATTGCAGAATATGGACTGAAAGGTGAAAGAAGCGAAGGCGAAACCGGAGTTTGGCTGGATGTGGGAAAACCTTACGCCCGAAAAATTTGTGCAATGGGCGTGAAAACTTCAAAATGGGTAACCATGCATGGTTTTGCACTGAATGTGAACACAGATTTACGATATTTTGAATACATCATTCCATGCGGAATTAAGGATAAAACTGTAACTTCCTTGAAACGTGAACTGGAAAGAGAATTTTCGCCGAAAGAAGTAAATGAAGTAAAAACAAAAATTAAGAAACATTTCGCAGATGTTTTCGGGGCAGAGTTTGTGAATTAATTCTTATAGAAAAGCGTTGTTAGAGCTTAAAGCTCTAACAACGCTCAAATTAATTTTTGAAATTTATAAAATTAAGAGGCTATCTTTTGAATAGCCTCTTTTATTATATTATTGAACAATAGTCCAATTAGGCATTCTTAATTGCCTGTTAGCAAAATCAAATTCTATACCTGCAAAATGACCTGGAACATGAAGTTTTAACACATCTCCTTTCCATTCAAAAGTTGCCGATTTAAAACTTGGTAGCTGTGAAAGCTTTAATTCAGGAATTTCTCCTGCTACCTGAAGATTTCCACCTCCCTTATTATTAATATCTGCTGAAGAACCTACCACCGGAAGATTTCCATATTTACTTCCATAAAAAATTACACGATGAGGCCAAGAATCTGGTGATACATTTGCTGAATCCGTACCTACAATAACTATTGAGCCTCCTTTATCATAATGCAAATGATAGTTATCAAGATTTACACCTCTCATTTTTTCTTGAGAAAAACTGTACGAATAAAATCCACCTGAAACAAACAGTGTTTTATTTGTTCGATTTTCAACTAAATAATTTGTTGGAAAATCAACTACATGGGTAACAGGATCTTCATTAACATGAGCCATTACATTACAAGCAATCAAATTAGAGGTACAATTTTCATTATTATGCAAAGTAGATTTCCAAACAAAGAAAGGCGCATTGTGAGTTTCCGCATAGATATTATACAAATTACAATACCCCTGATTCACCTCTACAGCAACACCATCTCTTCCTCCAACACTGTTTTTATCTTTTAAAGGTCCTAAATAAGAATCAGACATTTCTGCATGTCCCCTTAAAATTAATAAATGATGTTTTGTAAATTTCAATGAACTATAAAAAGAACATCTGCTGATTAAAGCATTATATACATTCGATTGTTCTACTTTTACCGCTACAACACAAGCACGAAAATCTGATCTATCAACATAATTAGTATCCATATTATAATCAGGACTATAGTCATGACCGTCATTATAGCCAGGATCTATAACTGGACTGTAATAATGAACTCCTATATCTAATAAATGGAAGAGACAATTTCTGATCTCATTTCGAACGGTAGCTGATTCATTAATGTACTTGATTCCTATAATTCCCGGAATTTGAATCTTCATCTCCTTATCTTGGTAAAAAAGATTAGAATAAGTGTCAAAACAAAGATTTTCTATTGTAACTCCCATAACGTTATTTAGAAGTAAAATAGTATTGTTTGCTGCTCCATTCCAACGAATAATTGTAGAGTTATCTAATATAGCTCCTCCCTTCTTCAATTTCTTCTCACCTCCTTGTCCTTTAAGACTTATCCCTGCTGTAATTTCCAATGTCTCATTTACTAAATAAACTCCTGTTTCAAATTCTAATACGGAAGTTTTAAAATTCGCCTTTGAATTAAGTGAAGCTATAGCTTTTTTTATAGCATTAGTATCATCTGTTATACCATCTCCTTTTGCACCGAACCATTTCACAGAAATACTTCCTGTAAAGGCTCTTTTATAATATTTAGTTACTCCGGTAGTAGTATCTAATATTTCTTTATATAATACATCATCTATAGTACCATCTACCTCTGAAAAAGGAATTTCATGGTAATTTACTTGTTCAAATGTGTACGGGTCGGTTACTGTAATAATCATTTTTTTGTTTTTAATTGTTAAACTGTTATTAAAAATTCTCAATAAATTCTTGCAAGATTTATTATCAAAACAAAGATAAATGCTGCTAACGACAGAACTTGACGCAATATTTTTTAAATCAAAATATTTTTTCAAAGAAAAACCACCTCAGTTTTGAAGTGGCTATTTAGGAGTAGTTATTTGATAAGAATCTAATTTTTGATAGACCTCATTCTTTTCTTTTTCTTTTTTATCCGAAATCAGAATTCCTGAGAGATGATCTATTTCATGCTGAAAAATTACGGCTGTAAAACCTTCTACAATTTCTGTATTTTTTTTTCCATTTAAATCAAAATATTCTAACTGAATAACTTGACTTCTGTAAAATTGATCCCGAAAATCTGAAATGGATAAATCGCCTTCCGGATCAAGTCTCAATAATTTTGATTTCCATAAAATTTTAGGATTTATAAAATATTCTACAGGATGCTGGTCTTTGTCAAAACGCATTACCAAGACAATATTTCTATTAATTCCGACTTGTGGAGCCGCGATTCCGACACCTCCATCTGTTGCAGCCAAAGATTTTTTCATTCTTTCAATAAGAATGGCAGTATTTTTATCTTTCGGATTTGCATTCAATGATTGAGAAAGCAAAACATGATGTTGCTTTTCATCATTAGTCTGATAAATAGGAAGTGCCGTTGAAATATCATCACTATTAATCAAAGTAATTTCCTCTTTAGAATACTTCTGAGCAGAAATAAAACTACCTATCAATATAGCAATAATGGTAAAAAATTTCATTTTCTAAAATGTCTTGAAACCTTTAAAAACTCTTGTCGATTCATCCAACATAGGAATGGACTGCATTCGGAAATTCGCTAAATGTTCCGTAGTACCGTGTTTAAAGTGATGTTCTTCTGTTTCCCAAAGTTCAACTATAAAGAAAACGCCTTTATCTTGTTTATCTTCAATCAGATCATACTGAAGGCATCCTTCTTCTTTTCTGGTTTCATTTACCAGTTTTTTCAGCAGTTCAATAGCATCCATCAAATAATTTTCCTTAAAACGAAAAAGAGCAACAATGTATAGTTTCATTAAAAAAATTTATTGGCAAATTTAGAAAAATGGAGTAAAAGATTTCAATAAAATTTATTTTTTTACAGAATTACGGAATTCGTAATTTTTTTGAATTAAATTGTAAATTTTTCAAAATTGCTTATATTTGTAGAAATCCAAAAAGTATAGAATGGCAGAGTATAAATTATTACTTCCCTCAATGGGAGAAGGCGTGATGGAAGCTACAATTATCAGCTGGCTTGCTAATGAAGGAGACATGGTGAGAGAAGATGATTCTGTAGTAGAAATTGCAACAGACAAAGTAGATTCTGATGTTCCGACGCCTGTTTCGGGGAAAATTGTAAAAATTCTGAAACAAAAAGATGAAGTGGCCAAAATAGGTGAAGCCATTGCTATTCTTAACATTTCGACTTCTCTCAATGAGACAAATGAAGGCGAAACCATAGCCGAACAATCTCAGGATCCAAAATCCCATGAAGAAATAAAAACAGAATTGCCCCAACCTACTCAAGAAGATATCAGAGAACTGGAAAAACCATTACAAAATATTTCGACGGTATCTTTTTCAGGAGATTTATACTTATCTCCGTTGGTGAAGTCTATTGCTCAGGAAGAAAATATTTCAGAAACCGAATTAAAATCTATAAAAGGAAGCGGATCTGAAGGAAGGATTACCAAAGAAGATATTTTAGCGTATGTTAAAAACAGAGGAACTGTTTCTGCAATTTCTGAAGTTAAAATTGAAGATAAACCGACTATTCAAACCGTTCAAAATCAGCAAACCTTTTCTTCTACTACAATTCCGGTTTCTTCCGCTGATGAAGTAATTCCGATGGACAGAATGCGGAAAATCATTGCGGAAAATATGGTAAAAGCAAAACAAATTGCTCCGCACGTTACTTCTTTCATCGAAACAGACGTTACCAATATTGTAAAATGGAGAAACAAAAACAAAAATATTTTTGAGCAAAGAGAAGGTGAAAAACTGACTTTCATGCCGATTTTTGTAAAAGCCGTAGTAAAAGCAATTCAGGATTATCCATTGATTAATGTTTCGGTAAACGGAGATACTATTATCAAAAAGAAAAACATCAATATCGGAATGGCAACTGCACTTCCGGATGGAAATCTTATTGTTCCGGTTATCAAAAATGCAGATCAGCTTTCGCTTTCAGGTTTGGCAAAAGCAATCAATGATTTAGCCTTCAGAGCGAGAAACAAAAAACTGAAACCGGAAGATACTCAAGGTGCTACTTATACCATTTCTAATGTTGGAAGTTTTGGAAATTTGATGGGTACTCCTATTATTCCTCAGCCTCAGGTTGCCATTCTTGCAATTGGTGCTATTGTAAAAAAACCTGCTGTTTTAGAAACCAAAGACGGAGATGTAATTGCGATTAGAAATTTGATGTTTATGTCTCATTCTTACGATCATCGAGTTGTAGATGGTTCACTTGGCGGGATGTTCCTGAAACATGTCAATGATTATCTCGAAAACTGGGACATGAATACCGAAATATAAAAATTTTTCAAAATACGAACCTTCGAAAATTTCGAAGGTTTTTTTATTTTTAGGAGCTATTTCCCGCTTTTCGCTATTACTCCTCATTTCGCCGCTCCACTTCGTTCCGCGGCTTCATTGCGGGGTAGCCGCTGCAATCGGGGCTAAAAAACATTAGAAAAATGATTTTATAAATTCTTTTCATTATCTTTGAAACTATGCGTAGAATATTGATCTACATTCGTAAAAGCCTCAAAAAATCTTTTGACAATATTAGAAATGAAAAACTGAAGTATACTTTGCTTCAGGCAATTCCTTTTTGGATTGGTTCTATTATTACGGGAGTTTTTGCTGTGATGTATGCCAAGATTTTCCAGTGGGGAGAAGATTTGATGCATATAATAATGAATTGGCATTCTTGGCTGATTTTTATTATAGCTCCAATATGTTTTGTAATTTCATGGTGGCTGGTAAAAGAATTTGCACCTTATGCAAAAGGCAGCGGAATACCACAAGTAATGGCTGCTGTTGAACTTGCCAATCCAAAAGAACATACAAAAATAAGAAGCCTTCTAAGTTTGAAAATCATCGTTTTCAAAATTATTTCATCAGTAATTTTGATTATAGGAGGTGGTGCAATAGGTCGGGAAGGTCCTACTATCCAGATTGCAGGTTCTATTTTCCGAAAAGTCTATGAATATTTGCCTCAATGGTGGCCAAAAATTTCCAGAAAAAATATGATTATGACGGGTGCTGCAGCCGGACTTTCGGCGGCATTCAACACACCACTTGGTGGAGTTGTTTTTGCTGTGGAAGAACTTTCAAAAACACATATCAATTATTTTAAGACGGCATTATTCACTGCCGTTATTATTGCAGGACTTACTGCACAGACTTTGGCAGGTTCTTATTTATATTTAGGATATCCAAAAACTCAACATACTACTTTAATGGTCATGTTTCCTGTTATGTTAGTTTCAGGAGTCTCAGGAATTCTTGCAAGCCAGCTTTCACAATTCATGCTTTATATTAACAAATGGAGAAAAAAATTAAAAACCAATAATGCAAATATTATTTTCCTAACTATATCAGCACTAATAATGGCATCCATAGCTTTCTTTTTAAGCAAAGAAGTTTTAGGCTCTGGTAAAGAAATAATGGAAAGAGTTTTATTTACAAGTAATAAGCACGAAGATTGGTACATTCCTTTATTAAGAATGTTTGGACCTGCTCTTTCATTTACCTCAGGAGGTGCCGGTGGAATTTTTGCTCCGGCTTTGTCTGCGGGTGCAAGTATTGGTTCAGTACTATCAGGATGGCTAGATCTCAACCAAAATGAAACGAACGTTGTCATACTTGCCGGTATGGTCGCTTTTCTTACAGGAATTACAAGAGCACCTTTTACTTCTGCAATACTCGTTTTGGAAATGACTGATAGGCATTCTTTAATTTTTCATCTAATGCTTGCAGGAATGGTTTCATCTCTATTCTCTATTTTGATTAATAAAAAATCATTGTATGATCAATTAAAAGAAAATTATCTGCAAGAGATACAAAAAGAAATATAATATATCACATTAATTTACAAACACTTATTACTCTTCTTATAAATTTATTCTCTTTAATAAAAGAGATTAGCCTTTAAAGTTAATACATTTTTTTCATACAAAAAATTAGGATAAGTTCATTTTTTTTTCTAATTTGTGGTCGAATTAATAAAATTATATACTATGAGAAAATTTTTACTCTCGGCTTTCATGCTAACAGTTCCTTTATTTGGTTTCAGCCAAGTATTTCAGGAAGATTTTGATGGGAATGGTCCCGGCATTGGTTCATGGACTGTAATTGACAATGATGGTCAAACTCCAAACGCAGCAGTTTCCTTTATAAGTAGCGGATGGAATGCTATAGACAGACAAGGAGCTAATGGTAATTTTGGAGGTCCTGCTGGAAATTATGCTGCAATGAGTACTTCTTGGTATGAGCCTGTTGGAACTGCTGATGATTGGCTTATTACGCCATCTATTGCCCTACCTGCAGGAGCATCTACTTTAAAATGGGATGCTAAAGCTCAAGATGCGTCTTTTCCAGATGGATATAAAGTAATGCTTTCTACCAATGGAGGAAATACAATTGCAGATTTTGATGTACAACTTTACAGCACTGCTGCAGAAAGTGCAACTTGGACAACGAGAAGCGCTGATCTTACTCCATATGCTGGTACTTCTGTAAGAGTAGCTTTTGTAAACAATTCTAATGATAAGTTTGTACTATTAGTAGATAATGTAAAAGTTACTGTTCCTCCGGCTACACCTCCGAATTGTGCAACATTAACTTCTCCAGCTGATGCTTCAACAGGAGTTTCTTACAATTCAATTGCTTTAACTTGGACTGCCCCAACTACTGGTACATCAGTAGATTCCTATGATGTTTATTTAGATACTAATCCTAATCCTACCACTTTATTAGGTAATACAGTTGCAACCACATATACTGCAACTAATTTGACAGGCTCTACTACATATTACTGGAAGGCTGTTCCTAAAAACGGAGCAGGTAGTGCAAGTGGATGTACAGTATTCTCATTTACTACAGCAGTTAATCCGGTTGCTCCTTATTGTGGACCATTGCAATTTACTACTGACGTAGAGCCAATTACATTAGTGAACTTTGCAGGTATTAACAACACAACTGATGCGACTGTTGATGGAAACCCAGCTCACGAAGTATTTTTAGATCAAACGGCTACTGTTACTACAGGTCAAACGTATACTATTACTTTAAAAGGAAATACAGCAGGCAATTATACTAATAGATTCGTTGTATTCTTTGACTGGAATCAAGATGGAGATTTTGGTGATGCTGATGAAACATATCAAGTAACTCAAACTATTTTAAACTCTACAGGAACCGATGCTACACAAGCTACACATTCTATCTTAGTTCCTTCTACAGCTACAACAGGATCTACCAGAATGAGAGTGAAGAAAATTTTTGGTACTAGTAACTATCTTAACCCATGTTCAGGTGCATCTTATGGACAAGCTGAAGAATATACAGTACAAGTAAATACTTTTGCTGTTTCTGAAGCAAACAAAGTAAAAGTAAATACATATCCAAACCCAGTAACTGATGTATTAAATATTGAATCTCCTTCTAAAGTAAAAACAGTTTCTGTATTTGATGCTTCTGGTAAAGGTGTTGCTAATTTTGAATTGAACGCTACTAAATCTCAAGTAAATCTATCTAGATTGACTCCAGGAATGTATGTTGTGAAAATTGAAACTGAAAACGGTACCAACACTGTGAAAGTTATCAAGAAATAACAATTCTTAGAAACGTTAAATATAAAGACCTGCATTTTGTAGGTCTTTTTATTTGGTTGTGTATTAAAAAAATAATTCCTACTTTTGCACCTCGAAATAAATATTTTAACATTATGAACAATTACGAAACTGTTTTCATTTTAACTCCCGTTCTATCTGATGCACAGGTGGAGGAAGCAGTGAAAAAATTTGAAGATCTTTTGACTTCTCACAATTGCGAAATCGTTGCCAGAGAAAACTGGGGATTAAAAAAATTAGCTTATCCAATTCAATTGAAAAAGAATGGATTCTACACTTTGATCGAATTCAAAGGTGAAGGTAGTGTAGTAGCAGAACTTGAACTTGCTTTCAAACGTGATGAAAGAGTTATCCGTTACTTAACTACTAAATTGGACAAACACGCTGTAGATTATGCTGTAACAAGAAGAGCAAAATTAAAAACAGCTAAAGCTTAATTATTTAACCTTAAAAAAAGAAAAACATGGCAATAGACGAAATGGCACAACAAGCCGCAGCTGGAGGTGAATCAGAAGTAAAATTCCTTACTCCACTTGATATCAATACAAAATCTGAAAAAAAATATTGTAGATTCAAGAAATATGGAATCAAGCATGTAGATTACAAAGATGCTGATTTCTTATTACAATTCGTGAACGAACAAGGTAAAATCCTTCCAAGAAGATATACAGGAACTTCTTTAAAATATCAAAGAAAAGTTTCTGCAGCTATCAAAAGAGCAAGACATCTTGCTTTAATGCCTTACGTTGCAGATTTATTAAAATAAGATAAAAAGAAACAAGAGAAAAGAGAAAAGATTTTGATATTTTCTCTTTTTTTAAGTTGCTGAATAAATAATTAATTCTAACGATTTTTAGATTAAAGGAAAGAAATAGTTTCTAATGACATCAGTCTTTGTTCTTTTTTCTTTGTTCTTTTCTCTAAAACTAAAAAACGGACAACAACAATGGAAATCATCCTAAAAAAAGATGTAGAGAATTTAGGTCTTGAATTCGATACAGTAAATGTAAAGCCTGGATATGCTAGAAATTTCTTAATTCCACAAGGAATTGCAGTTTTAGCTACTCCTAAAAACAGAGCTACTTTGGAAGCTACTTTGGAAGCAAGAAAAGAAGAAGAAGCTAAACTTGTTGCTGAAGCTAACTCAAAAGTAGAACAATTGAAGAAAACTCCTGTTACTATCACTGCAAAAGCAGGAACTGGTGACAAACTTTTCGGATCTGTAAATAATGCTACTCTTTCTGAAGCTCTAGCAAAAGCTGGGGTAGAAATTGACAGAAAATACATTAAAATACCTGGAAACTCGATCAAGAGAACTGGTAAGTTTTCAGCTGTTATCAGACTTCACAGAAATGTGGAATACAACTACGAATTCGATATTGTATCTGATGCTCCTGTTACTGAATCTGCTCCAAAAGCAGAAGAATCTACCGAAGCATAAGAAATTTCAATTTCAATAGCATAAAACTGTTTCACAATGTGAAACAGTTTTTTTATTTTCAAAAAAGGATAAATACTCAATAATTCTTATTTTTGAAATATGGAAACTACACGACAATTCGGCCTTATCGGCAAAAACATCTCCTATTCTTTTTCAAAAAAATATTTTGAAGAAAAATTTCAGAAACTTTTATTAAAAAATCATTCTTATGAACTATTCCATTTAGCTACTATTGATGAGTTTCAAAATCTGGTTCAGAAAAATAATTTTATTGGCTTAAATGTTACAATTCCCTATAAAACCGAAGTCATTCCATTTCTTGATGAATTGAGTGAAGAAGCTGAAAAAATAGGAGCTGTAAATTGTATTCTTTTCAAGGATGGAAAGAAAAAAGGATTCAATACAGATGTTTACGGATTTGAAAAAACGTTGCTTATTCACAAAAAAGATCATCATACATCGGCACTTATCCTCGGAAATGGAGGTGCTGCAAAAGCGGTAAAATATATTTTGGAAAAGCATCAGATACCTTATAAAGTTGTCGCCAGAAAAAAAGAATTAAATTTTGAAAATCTTTCAAAAGAAGATGTTTTGCAAAATTCATTAATAATACAAACCACACCTGTAGGCACATTTCCTAATGTGGAAGATGTTCTTCAATTTCCATTTGAAGCACTTTCTGACAAGCATCTCATTATTGATCTAATCTACAATCCTACCTACACAGAATTCATAAAACAAGCCTCCAAAAGAAACGCAAAAACAGTGAATGGGTATTATATGCTGGAACAACAGGCAGAAAAAGCGTGGGAAATTTGGAATTTTTAGTAAAAATAAATTATATTAGTACTTTAATTACTAAAATAGTAGTTAAAATCACCAAATTTTAAAGCCAATACACAAAAAGATTTTGCCATGATTACAGAAAACAATTTTTCTGAAAACGAAGAAGAAAAAAATTCGGAAGAAAACGTACTAAATCCATCAGGAGAACATCAAGAGGATGTTGATACACAAAAATCCGTAAAAATGTCGGAAGAAGACAAAGTACTTTCCGAAATTGACTCGGAAAAAGAAGAACCGGAGCATTCCGAAGAAGAGGATCTGGATCACACTACTGATGAAAGAAGTGTGGAAACTATAGTATCCGAAATGGAAAAAATTGTAAACAAGGCAAATGCAGGTTCTGAATTTAAAACCTTCAACCAGCTAAAAAACTTGGCTCTTCAAAAAATAAATGAAGAACGTGAAGAAAAGAAACACAACTTCATAGAGGAAGGAAACGCCGAAGAAAATTTTTCCTGGGAACATCCTCAACAGCAAAAACTCACTGCTTTAGTCAATATTTTTAAAGAAAAGCATGATGCTTTTCAGAAAGATCAGGAAGAAGAACAAGGAAAAAATCTGGAGTATAGAAAAAATATTATAGAAAGACTTAAAAACCTTTATACCAATACCGAACCGGGAACTAATCTCTTCAAAGCAATCAGGGAAATAAAAGACGATTGGAAAAATGCAGGTCAGGTTGCAAAATCCGAATTCCGTTTATTGAATAACAATTATTTCCACCATTTGAATCAATTTTATCAAATGTTGGATTTAAATAAAGAATATTTGGAACAGGAATACATACATAATTTGGAAACCAGACAACATATTATCCAACGTGCAAAAGAATTGGAAAACGAGCCTATAGTTCAGAAAGCATTGAATGAGCTTCAATATCTACATAAACTGTGGAAAGAGGAAGCAGAACCCGTTGCTGAAGAATTTCGTGAAAAAACTTGGGAAGAATTCCGTGAAGTTTCCAATAGAATACATCTTCGTAAATCTGAACTTTCTGCCCAGATTGAAGCCGACCAAAATCTAAATCTCGAAAAGAAGAATGATATAATAGAAAGCATAAAAAAACTTTCTAATCCGCCACAAGATGTTAATCACAGCTATTGGCAAGAGGCTATAAAAAAAGTAGAAGAACTTCGAAGTGAGTTTTTGAAAACTGGAAGTGTTCCTAAAAAACTATCAAACCAAAATTGGAATGACTTCAAGGTGACGCTTCGTGCATTCAATTCTAAAAAGAATGATTTTTATAAAGGATTAAAAGGCTCTCAGCAAACCAATCTGGAAGAAAAATTGAAACTTGTACAGACAGCAAAAGACAATATGCTTTCCGAAGATTGGGATACAGCAGTACCTTTATTCAAAAAACTTCAGGAAGATTGGAAAAAAATAGGACATGTACCAAGAAGCATGACCAATAAAGTTTGGGATGAATTCCGTGATGCATGCAATACTTTTTTCAATAATTTCAGAGAAAAAAACAACACTTCCGCAGATAATTGGAAAGACAATTATAAACAGAAAAAGCATATTCTGGATGAATTGAAAACTGTAACCAATGAAGAAGGTAGTATTGAAAGAATTGAAGCTCTGAAAACAGCATGGAATAATATAGGAAAAGTTCCGAGAGATAAGATCAATATCAATTCTGAATTTAATAAAACTCTTAAAGAAAAATTAAAACTTAATAAAATAAATGAGTTTGATCTTAAAGAGGAAGGACTTTCCGGAAACCAACTCACAGATAAGGCCAGAAAGATTAAAAATCAGATATCAGATATGGAAGCCGAAGTGGTAAAACTTGAAAATAATCTTGGTTTTTTCAATAATCCAACTCGTGAAAATCCATTATTAAGAGATACTTTTGATAAAATTGATGAATATAAAGTTCAGATTGAAAGTCTAAAGCAAAATCTTCACAATATAATTTCGGAAAATAAAGATGCAGAACTTTAAGAAACTGTTTTTAACTTTTTTTATTTTAATTTTGGGATTTGCAAAAGCTCAAGATTCCGTTGTTGATTTGTTGTCTATTCCCGGCCCAATAGAATATGACGGAACAGAATTTTTATTAAGCTGGTCTAAACAATCTTCTAAAACACTTAGCCTTCAGCAATATCTTCCAAGAGACGAAAAAATTGAAGATTTTACGCAACTTATTAGTTTTTCATATTTCAATAAAGAAATTGAAATGGATTTGGCGGTTCGACAAAAAGTAGAATCTGTACAAAAAAAGATGGAAAATGACAAATTTGCAAATGTAGATGTAACTGAAAGCCCGGATGGAAAAGAATACATTGTAGATTTTACCATTTCCGAAACTCCTGAAAAAGGAGAGCCTTTTCTTGAATATAATATCTATCGCTTCAAAAGTTATGAAAATGCAGGAGCAAAATCTTTTCTAATCCTTTCTTATGCAAAAAGAATGTATGGTGATGATATTAAAGCTGCATCCAAAGCAATTTCTAAACAGAGAAACCAATTGATGAATACCATGATCGAATACAAAATTCCGGAAATAAAACTCATCAATCAGGAAAGTTCAAACATAAAAAAATAAAATTTTAAAATATTTTTGAAAACACTTGACAAAAATCCTGTTAAGTGTTTTTTCATTAAAATGACAGACGAATTTTACATCCAACGCTGCATCGAACTGGCCAATAAAGCCAAAGGTAACACCTATCCAAATCCTTTGGTGGGAAGTGTAATTGTACATAATGGAGAAATAATTGGTGAAGGTTATCACAAAAAAGCGGGTGAACCTCATGCCGAAATCAACGCCATTAATTCTGTAAAAAATCCGGAACTTCTTCCCTATTCTACTATTTACGTTTCTTTGGAGCCTTGTGCTCATTATGGAAAAACACCACCATGTGCATTGAAAATTACAGAAATTGGTTTCAAAAAAGTAGTAATTGGAGCTATGGATTCTCATGAAAAAGTAAATGGAAAAGGAAAACAAATACTAGAAAATGCCGGAATTGAAGTTGTTTCCGGAATTTTAGAAGAAGAATGTAAAGAACTCAATAAAAGATTTTTCACCTTTCATCAGAAAAAAAGACCATATATTATTCTGAAGTGGGCGGAATCCGAAGATGGCTTTTTGGATAAAGATTTTAAACCTTACCAGATCGGAAACGCACTCACCAAACAATTTGTTCATCAACTTAGAAGCGAAGAACACGCTATTTTAGTAGGAACACAAACTGCTTTGACGGATAATCCGAGCTTAACAACACGGGAAGTTTCAGGAAGAAATCCTGTAAGAGTTTTAATTGATTTTGATCTGAAAGTTCCGAAAAACTATAATTTATTCAATAATGAATCCGAAACTTTGATTTTCAATTCCATAAAGGATTCTGTAGAAGAAAATCTGAAATTCATAAAAATTGAAAAAGAAAACTTTCTCCAAAACCTGATGGATAAATTGTATGAAAATCAAATCCAATCCATAATTATTGAAGGTGGGAGGTTTACTTTACAGCAATTCATTGATGCCAATCTTTGGGATGAAGCACTAATTATTAAAAATGAAAATCTGAAATTGGAAAACGGAACTAAAGCACCAAGTTTCAATTTTGAGTCCCACGAAATTTCAGAAATAAGGGACAATAAAATATATTTTTATAAAAAATCGATTTAATTTTTTTTCATGCTTTACGAATTTCAAACCATAGAAAAATCTGTTGAAAATATTTTACTGAAAGAAAAAGGAAGCAAATTCATCGGGTTTGCTTATCCTGTACATAATGAAAAAGAATTAAAAACAGCTTTAGAAAAAATAAAAACAGAACATCCTAAAGCAACACATCATTGTTATGCTTTCAGAATGGGTTTAAACGGCGAAAATTATCGTGCCAATGATGATGGAGAACCAAATGGAAGCGCAGGTTTGCCTATTTTTAATCAATTATTAGCGCATGAAATAACCAATATTTTAGTAATTGTCGTTCGATATTATGGTGGTACAAAACTGGGAGTTTCAGGTTTGGTAAAAGCTTATAAAGAAACAGCAAAACTTACATTGGATGAAACAAACATCATTACTAAGGAATTAGAATCACAAATAGAAATTGGATTTAATTTTAATCAGCAAAATATCATTTTCACTTTGTTGTCAAAATTTGATGCAAAAGTATTGGACTTTAAAACTGAAGAAAATTGCGTTCTCATTGCATCATTAAAAACCTCAATGAAAGAAAAAATCTCGGACAAATTGTCCGAGATGCAAAATATTTCTTTTGAATTCAAAGATTAATTTCTTCTTCCTCCCATCAATAAAGAAGCCCAATATAAAAGTTGAGCCAAAGATCCTATAGCAGCTACAACATACGTTCTTGCCGCCCATTTCAAACTATCTTGTACACCTACAAATTCTTCAGAAGTTACAGTTCCCGTATCTTTTAGCCATTTCATAGCTCTATTGCTTGCATCATATTCTACAGGAAGAGTAATAAAAGCAAAAAGTGTCGTCAATGCAAACATTCCTACTCCGATTGCCAAAACCATCGTATTTCCGCTCGGATTTTGAATAGACCTAGTTGCAGCCATAATTCCTAAACCTGCCAAAAGCACAAACTGCATCAAGTTTGAACTAATATTAACAACCGGAACTAATTTTGAACGCAACTGAAGCATAGAATATCCAACTGCATGCTGAACTGCATGTCCACATTCATGTGCAGCAACTGCAGCTGCTGCTGCATTCCTTTGCATATAAACTCCCTCTGAAAGATTAACCGTTTTATTTGCCGGATTGTAATGATCGGTGAGTTGCCCTGGAACAGAAACAACCTGAACATCATAAATACCATTATCTCTCAACATTTTTTCGGCTACCTCTTTTCCAGAAAGTCCGTTTTTAAGATGGACATTAGAATAATGAGCAAACTTAGATTTTAGTCTTGAAGAAATCAGCCAGCTTACAAGCATTGTAATCCCTATAATAACATAATAACCATTCATCGAATTTTTATTTTTTTTAAAATTACTAAAAATCTGTAAAAAGTATGCCAAAGTATGGATAATATTTAGGTTTTAAATTATATTTGTCTTTTCAGATTTATATGGGAAAAATTGTCATTAAAGAAGTCCTGAATGATACACAATTAAAGGATTTTATTAAATTTCCGATGTCACTTTATAAGGAAAACCCGAACTATGTTCCGCCTTTGATAAAAGATGAAAAAGAAATTTGGGATTCCAATGAAAATCCTGCTCTTTCGTATTCAGAAGCCAAACAATTTTTGGCATATAAAGACAACAAAGTTGTGGGTAGAATTGCTGTGATGATTAATCGTAAAGAAAAAGAAGAATTAGGCATCAACAAAGTTCGGTTTGGATGGTTGGATTTTATTGATGATTACGAAGTTTCAAAATCTTTAGTAAATACAGCGATAGAATTTGCCAAAGAAAAAGGAATTCCGAAAATTGAAGGACCAATGGGATTTACTAATCTCGATAAAGCAGGAATGCTGATTCAGGGTTTTGATAAATTGGCAACCATGATTGGTATATACAATTTCAAATATTATCCGGAACATTTAGAAAAATTGGGATTAGTAAAGGAAAAAGAATGGGTAGAATTTGAAATTTTATTTCCTGAAACCCTTCCTGAAAAAGTAGTAAAATTCAATGATCTGATTAAACAAAAATACAATCTAAAAGTTTTGAAGTTCCAATCCAAAAAAGACCTTCTTCCTTTGGTAGAACCCATGTTCAGGCTTTTAGATGAAACCTATAAAAATCTTTCGTCGTATACACCAATTACAGACGAGCAAATAAAAACGTATAAAGAAAAATATTTCAGTTTTATCGATAAAGATTTCATTATTTGCATTGCGGATGAAAATGAAAAACTTATTTCTTTTGCCATAACTATGCCTTCTTATTCCAAAGCTTTGCAAAAAGCCAACGGAAAACTTCTACCTTTCGGATGGTGGCATTTTTTACAGGCGGGAAAAAAGAATGATCGTGCTAATTTTTATTTAATAGGCATTCATCCTGATTATCAGCGAAGAGGTGTTACTTCTATTATTTTTAAAGAAATTTATGATATTTTTAAAAAGAAAGGAGTGAAATATCTGGAAACCAATCCGGAATTGGAAGAAAACAAGAATATTCAATTGCTTTGGCAGGACTATAACCCTGAAAATCATAAAAGAAGAAGAACATATTCTATCTTTGTTGAAAATTGGAAAAATTAATTTCCTATTATTAAAGCTATCTTGATGCTTATTTCTTTTTTTTACGAACAAAAAAGAAGAAATCAAATATGTT
The DNA here is from genome assembly GCF_057180505.1 of Chryseobacterium sp. HNCC26DJ241. Classification (NCBI taxonomy): domain Bacteria; kingdom Pseudomonadati; phylum Bacteroidota; class Flavobacteriia; order Flavobacteriales; family Weeksellaceae; genus Chryseobacterium; species Chryseobacterium sp. HNCC26DJ241. Next base: position 485,543 of record NZ_JBXUGL010000001.1, read on the forward strand.
GGTTCTGGCTATGATTTAAAAAAAGATAAAAAAAATGAAAAAGCACCTTATCATATACGCTATACTAATCCTGATATTTATCATTTACAATTTTTTTTTCAGGATTGAAGATGAAAGAACCAATACAGCTGTTAATATTTTGTTTGCAAGTTTTCTTTTTGGCTACATTGCATTTATGGCTTTTGTTCTCATTAAAAAAATGGGAAAAAATAAGTAATTTTTAATCATTCTAAATTAGAGATTTCTTCTTTTATTCATCATATTTTCGTTCAGTAAATTTCCACTTTTATACTTTATTGAGTAAATTTGCAAATTGATAAAAATATGTAGATAATAAAACTAAAATTCTAACTATAAAATTCATTTTAATATTTAGAATAATGGTTTCGCTGATTTAAAATTAAAAATAGAAATCAACACATGAATTTACCTGATCATTATATTCCTATTCTTATTCAGGCTGCTGTTGCGTTAGGATTTGTAGCTATTTCATTATTAGGAGCACACTTTTTAGGGCCTCGCCAAAAGAAAGGAGATTCTATAAAAAACCAGAGTTTTGAATGTGGTATCGAATCGGAAGGAAATGCAAGAACACCATTTTCTATCAAATATTTTCTGACAGCAGTTTTGTTTGTACTTTTTGATATTGAGATTGTATTCTTCTATCCTTATGCTGTTAATTTCCGTGAATTCGGAGTTGAGGGATTCATCGCTGTTTTAACATTTGTTGCAATATTTTTTCTTGGCTTCATCTATGTTCTTAAACGAGGAGCTTTAGATTGGGATAAATAATATTTAAAGGAATGATATTTTCATTCATTTAATTATAAAATTTTAAATTTAAATCAAAATGTCACACAATAAACCAACCATAAAAACAGATGTAGCCGCACCTGAAGGCTATCAAGGAGAAGGCTTTTTCGCCACAAAACTTTCCAGCCTTATTGGTATGGCACGTTCTTATTCACTTTGGCCATTACCTTTCGCAACATCTTGCTGTGGAATAGAATTTATGGCGACAATGGGACCTAATTATGATTTGGCAAGATTCGGTGCCGAAAGAATGAGTTTTTCTCCAAGACAGGCAGATTGCCTTCTTGTATGTGGAACAATTTCTAAAAAATTAGGCCCGATTTTGAAAGAAGTATATACTCAGATGGCAGAACCAAAATGGGTAATTGCTGTTGGAGCGTGTGCTTCCAGCGGTGGAATTTTTGATTCTTATTCCGTACTTCAGGGAATCGACAAAGTAATTCCTGTAGATGTTTATGTTCCTGGCTGTCCACCAAGACCCGAGCAAATTTTAGAAGGTTTTATGCAGGTTCAGGCACTTTCCGAAAGTGAAAGTTTAAGAAGAAGAGATATGCCGGAATATAAAAAATTATTAGAATCTTACGATATCAACTAAGTATGACGAACGAATTTGTTTTAGAAGCGATACAAAGAGAATTTCCGGATTCTGTTATTTCAAGTTCTGAACCTTATGGTTTTTTGACCGTGGAATTGAAGAAAGAAGAAGTGAAGAAAATTATTCACCATCTGAAAACTTCTACTCTGAAATTTATCTTTCTTACTGATATCTGCGGAATTCATTATCCTGAAGATAAACAAAAAGAACTTGGTGTAATCTATCATCTTCATAATTTGGAAGATAACATCAGAATTCGTCTGAAAACATTTATGCCGAGAGAAAATGCAGAAGTAGATTCTATTGTGGATTTATATTCTGGAGCCAATTGGATGGAAAGAGAAACTTTCGATTTCTATGGGATCAAATTCAAAGGTCATCCCGATTTAAGAATTATTTTAAATGATCCGGAATTAGGATATCATCCAATGTTGAAAGAATATCGACTTGAAGACGGGACCAGAACTGATAAAGACGATACCATGTTTGGAAGATAAACTTGCTTAGAGCTTACAGCTTAAAGCCAAAAGCATTAAAATTATGAAAGACAACGCACTCTCAAATATATTAAACCAATACGATGCAAAAGAGCAGATTGACGGGCAATTGTATACCCTCAATCTTGGTCCGACTCACCCTGCAACTCATGGAATTTTCCAAAATATCCTGACGATGGATGGTGAACGTATTTTGCATTCCGAACAGACGGTTGGCTACATTCACCGTGCATTCGAAAAAATTTGTGAACGAAGAAATTTTACACAAATTACCACTCTTACTGATCGTATGAACTATTGTTCTGCACCAATCAACAATTTGGGTTGGCACATGACAGTAGAAAAACTGATTGGCTGTAAAGTTCCAAAACGTGTAGACTATATGCGTGTAATTATGATGGAACTTGCGAGAATCGCCGATCATTTGGTTTGTAATGCAGTAATCGGTGTAGATACTGGTGCTTTAACGGGTTTTACCTATATGTTTCAGGAAAGAGAGCGTATTTACGATATTTATGAGCAGGTTTGTGGTGCAAGGATGACCACAAATATGGGAAGAATTGGAGGATTCGAAAGAGATTTCACTCCAAAATTCCACGAATTGCTTAAAGATTTCCTTAAAACTTTTCCGAAAAGATTTCAAGAATTTTGCAATCTTTTGGAAAGAAATAGAATCTTTATGGATAGAACCATCGGAGCAGGGCCAATTTCAGCAGAACGTGCTATAAATTATAGTTTTGCGGGACCAAACCTTCGTGCTGCAGGTGTAGATTATGATGTTCGTGTGGCAACTCCTTATTCTTCTTATGAAGATTTTGATTTTATAATTCCTGTTGGAACCGGTGGTGATACGTATGATCGCTTCATGGTTCGTCAGCAGGAAATTTGGGAAAGTCTAAAAATAATTAATCAAGCCTATAATAACCTTCCGGCAGGAGATTTCCATGCAGACGTTCCGGAATTTTATCTTCCTGAAAAAGCAGATGTATATACCAAAATGGAAGCTCTGATTTACCATTTCAAAATTGTAATGGGAGAAACTGAAATTCCTAAGGGTGAAGTGTATCATGCTGTAGAAGGTGGAAATGGAGAATTAGGCTTTTATTTGGTAAGCGATGGAGGAAGAAGCCCTTACAGATTACATTTCAGAAGGCCGTGTTTTATTTATTATCAGGCATATCCAGAAATGATAACAGGAGCTGTTATTTCCGATGCAGTGGTTACTTTAAGTAGCATGAATGTAATTGCGGGAGAATTGGATGCATAAAATCGTAAAAAGTACAATGTAGAATGTACAATGTACTTGAAAATATAAATAGTTAATAAAAAATACTTTGTACAAAGTACATTTTACAACAAAATAAAATGAGCGAAACAATTGCTTTTAAACCTGAAACTTTAGAACAGGTACATAAAATTATCGCAAGATATCCGGAAGGAAGACAAAAATCTGCTCTGATTCCGGTATTGCATATTGCACAGAAGGAATTCGGAGGTTGGCTGGATGTTCCGGTAATGGATTATGTAGCAGAAATTCTTTCCATAAAACCAATTGAAGTATACGAAGTAGCTACTTTTTATACCATGTTTAATATGAAACCGGTTGGTAAATATGTTTTGGAAGTTTGCAGAACCGGACCTTGTATGGTTCGTGGAAGTGAAAAAATTCTGAATCATATTCGCACAAAATTGAACATTAAAGACGGCGAAACTACGGAAGACGGAATGTTCACCTTAAAACCTGCTGAATGTTTGGGAGCTTGTGGTTATGCTCCAATGATGCAATTAGGAAAATTTTATCACGAAAATTTAACGATAGAAAAAGTAGACGAAATCCTAGATCTTTGCAGACAAGGACAAGTGGCTTTAGATTAATAAAAAATGGAAAACCAACATCTTACATACTTTAAAGTAGAAAACTTCAAGAAATTTGATTCTCTTGAGGTGAAAGATATTGGTCAATTTAATCTAATTGTTGGAGATAATAATGTTGGGAAGACTTGTTTGTTGGAGGCTTTGTTGGTTGATAAGGATATTAAAACCAATCAATTAAATTTTATATTATCCTTAATTAACAGAAAGATTATAAATTTTAATAAAATTTTCAACATTACTGATTCCATTTTTTTTATTAATAATCAATTAAAAAAAGATGAATTAAAAGAAATTTTATTTTTAAAAAATAATGACAAAATCGAATTTAATATTGGTACATTAAAATTAGATAGTGAATTTTCTAAAGTTTTAAAAGGGGTAGTCAATAATTTTTCAAAAGTTGATTTTGATTTTAATTTTTTTAAAAAATATGATGAAAATTTTAATTATCCATTAATTTCTTTCAATTCAAGAGAAGATGATATTGTTGATTTATATAATTCATTAACGACAAAAAAAGATAAAGAAAATTTAATAGAAGTTCTTAAAGTTATTTTCCCATTAATTTTAGATGTAGAATATAAAATTGAATTTAAACAAATTTTTGACACATTTATTTTTTCATTTAAAGATAAAGACGAATTTATTCCTCTAAATTATTTAGGAGACGGTTTTAAAAGAATATTTTACATCGTTTTAAAGGCTTTATCACTAAAAGGAAAAAGATTGATGATTGACGAAGTTGAAATAGGCATTCATCATTCAAGACAAAAAGACTTTTTTATAAATTTATTTAAGATTTGTAAAGAATTAGATGTTCAGCTCTTCGCTACAACCCATTCAGAAGAATGTATTAAAGCATTTTATGAAGCATCTTTAGAACTCGAACAGGAAGAAAATATTAGATTAATCAGTTTAGAAGAAGGAAAAAACGAAAAAATATATGCTACAACCAATCGCTCCGAAAATATAAAAGCAGGTTTAATTTCTAATGTAGAATTTAGAAAATAATGAAAGATTATGCTTTAAATAAGATTTTCGTGGAAGGAGAATCGGATAAACGATTTATAGATTTTCTTTTACAAAAATTTTATGGTATTATTGATGAAGAATTGGTTATTGACGTAAAAGGAAAAGATAAATTAAAAGATAACCCTTTGTTAATTGATGAAAGGAGAAAAAATGAAGAAGCAAAAAATTTGGTGATTTTTGACACCGATTTTAATGATTCCTTTTCAGGAGGAGGAAGACAAAAGAGATTAGAAGAGTATAAAAAAATTGGAGAAGATTTAAATTTAGATTTTAAAATTTTTCTACTTCCATTTGATGATGAAAACGATGGTATTTTAGAAAATCTAATTAATACTTGTTTTAAAAAAGAGTATGATTTTTTTGATAAATGTTGGAATGGAATGATTGATTGCATTAAAACAGAAAGTATAGAAGGAGTCAATCTACCAGCTCAAAAAGCATTTATTTATTCTAAAATAGATTTATTTAAGAATAATAGAATTTTACCCAAATGGGATTATAAATCTTCTTCAAAATATGAATATCTTGATGACGGTATTTGGGATTTTGATAGAGAAAACAATAAAAAATTAGATAAACTTTTGAAGTTTATAGAAGATAATTTATTTAATGATTAGTAATGAGTAAAAAACTTTTACTTAAAGACGCACATATAGAAGGAATACGTTTTTTTGACGTTTACCGGAAACAAGGCGGTTATGAAGCTGCTGAAAAAGCATTAAAAATGACTCCTGAACAAATTCTGGAAGAAGTAAAAGCATCCGGACTTCGTGGTCGTGGTGGAGCTGGATTCCCAACCGGAATGAAGTGGAGTTTTCTTGCAAAACCGGAAGGTGTACCAAGACATTTGGTTGTAAATGCAGATGAATCAGAACCCGGAACTTTTAAGGATAGATATTTAATGGAATTTCTTCCTCACTTATTAATTGAGGGAATGTTGATTTCATCTTATTGTCTTGGTTCTAATACTTCTTACATATACATTCGTGGAGAATATTCCTGGATTCCTGACATTTTAGAAGAAGCTATTGAAGAAGCTAAAAAAGCTGGTTTTCTTGGAAAAAATATTTTAGGAACAGGATTCGATTGCGAAATTTATGTACAAAGAGGAGCTGGAGCTTACATTTGTGGTGAAGAAACTGCTCTTCTTGAGTCGCTTGAAGGAAAAAGAGGAAATCCAAGATTAAAACCACCTTTTCCAGCAGTAAAAGGACTTTGGGAAAGACCAACTGTGGTCAATAATGTAGAATCTATTGCAGCAGTTGTACCAATTATCAATATTACAGGAGCTGAATACGCAAAAATTGGAGTAGGTCGTTCAACAGGAACAAAATTAATTTCAGCTTGTGGAAATATCAATAAACCGGGAGTTTATGAAATTGATATGACCATCACAGTGGAAGAATTTATTTATTCTGATGAATATTGTGGAGGAATTCCAAATGGTAAAAAATTAAAAGCGTGCATTCCTGGTGGAAGCTCTGTTCCTATCGTTCCTGCAAATTTATTATTGAAAACCATCAATGGAGAACCAAGATATATGAATTATGAATCTCTTGCGGATGGTGGTTTTGCTACCGGAACAATGATGGGTTCTGGAGGTTTCATTGTTTTGGATGAAGATCAGTGTATCGTAGAACATACTATGACTTTAGCAAGATTTTACAATCATGAAAGTTGCGGACAGTGTACTCCTTGTAGAGAAGGAACGGGCTGGATGTATAAAATATTGAAAAAAATAGAAAACGGACAAGGCGAAATGAAAGACATTGATCTGCTTTGGGATATCCAAAGAAAGATTGAAGGTAATACCATTTGTCCATTGGGTGATGCAGCAGCTTGGCCTGTTGCAGCGGCAATTCGCCACTTTAGAGATGAGTTTGAATGGCATGTCAACAATCCTGAATTATGTTTAAAACAAAACTATGGTTTAGCAAATTATGCTGATCCAATTCCGGTTGTAGCAAAGTAAAAAGAAGATAGAGAGCAGAAAGAAGTGAAGAAAAAGAATTTGATGTTATTGTTTACAATAGCAAATATGCTGTACATAAAAGCACAAACAGAACCATTTAAAAAAGGATCAATAATGTTATTTTGGGGTTGGAATTTTTCAACGTATTCGAAATCTGATATACATTTCAAAGGAAATGGATATGATTTTCAGTTGAATAATGTCGTCGCTCATGATAGACAAACTCCTTTTTCATTCGATAAGTATTGTAATCCGGCCAATATCACTATTCCACAGGTAAACTATAGAATCACCTATTTTATTAAAGATAATTTAGGAATTACACTTGGAATGGATCACATGAAATACGTGATGGATCAGGATCAGACAGTAAGTTTTGAGGGCTATATCAATAATCCAGAATACAGTTCATTAATAAAAGACGGAAAAGTAGATTTAAGTGATGCTAAGTTGCTTACCTTTGAGCATACTGACGGACTCAACTACATCAATATTGGAACTCAAAAATATGAGCATATCCTCAATACTAAAAAATTTGATGTTTTTTGGAGCTATGGTGCAGGTTTTGGCGTTATGTTGCCAAAATCTAATATTCAATTAATGGGCAATGAAAGGAGCGATAGATTTCATTTGGCAGGTTTTGGTACTGATATAAGAACAGCTATTAGCTTTATTTTCTGGAAACATATTGTAGTACAAGCAGAAGGCAAATACGGATACATCAATATGTCCGATATAAAAACTACTCTTAATAATAAACCGGATAAGGCTTCACAAGATTTTATCTATGGAGAGGTCGATTTTGGGATTGGATATACATTTAATACAAAAAAAAATAATTAAATAACGCTTCAAGGCTGCCAAAAAGCTGTAAGCTAAATGCATAAAGTATGAGCGAAGAAGTTAAAAAATTTAAAGTAACCATTGATGGACAGACTACCGAAGTTTTGCCAGGTACTTCTATTTTAGAAGCAGCAAGACAAATCGGAGGCAAAGTTGCACCACCTGCAATGTGTTATTATAGTAAACTGGAAACCAGTGGAGGAAGATGTAGAACTTGTTTGGTAGAAGTTTCCAAAGGTTCCGAAGCAGATCCAAGACCAATGCCAAAATTGGTAGCAAGTTGCAGAACAGGAGTAATGGACGGAATGGAAGTAAAAAACCTAACATCCGAAAAAGCTCAGGAAGGAAGGAAAGCGGTTACAGAATTTCTATTAATCAACCATCCTTTGGATTGTCCAATTTGCGATCAGGCTGGAGAATGTTCTCTTCAGGATTTAGGATATGAACATGGTGTGGAAGAAACGCGAACCGAGTTTGAAAGAAATACTTATGAAGCTGATGATCTTGGTCCTTACATTAAACTGAACATGAATCGATGCATTCTTTGTGCAAGATGTGTTTTAGCAGCTAATCAGTTGACGGAAAAAAGAGAACACGGAATTCTTTTCAGAGGAGATCATGCAGAAATTTCCACCTATTTGAACAAAGCTCTGGATAATGATTTCATTGGAAATGTAATTGATGTTTGTCCTGTTGGAGCTTTAACGGATAGAACGTCCCGTTTTGCAAGCAGAGTTTGGTTTACTAAACCTATGAATGCTACCTGCAAATGCGAAAAATGCTCTGGAAAAGCTGTTCTTTGGATGAAAGGTGAAGAAATTATCCGTGTTACTGCAAGGAAAGATCAATGGGGAGAAGTGGAAGAATGGATATGTAATGAATGTCGTTTCGAAAGAAAAGATTTAAAATATTGGAATATTGAAGGTCCGAGACATATCGACAGACATTCTGTAATTTCATTGAATCATTACGAAAAACATACAGACAGTTATACTCTTTTAGATAATCCTGATGCTAAGGAAATCAGTGAAAAAGATGAACAACAAATTGAAAACCAATAACTAATTTGGCAATAACAAAATGGAGTTACTTACTTTTAAAATTATATTAGTTTTTGCCCTATTTCTTCTGGCACTTACTGTTGCAGCTTATTCTACTTGGGCAGAACGTAAAGTTGCAGCTGTAATGCAGGATAGAATCGGGCCAAACAGAACCGGACCTTTTGGTTTATTACAGCCTCTTGCAGATGGTGGAAAATTTTTCTTTAAAGAAGATTTTACTCCGGCTGGAGCAGAAAAATTTCTGTTCATTATCGGGCCATCTTTAGTAATGTTTATTTCATTAATTACCGGAGCTGTAATTCCATGGGGAAGATCATTGAATATCGGTGGACAATCTTTTGATTTACAAGTTGCTCATATCGATGTAGGTGTACTTTATCTTATTGGGATGGTTTCCATTGGTGTATACGGAATTATGCTCGGAGGTTGGGCTTCCAACAATAAATATTCTTTGATGGGAGCTATCCGTGCTAGTTCGCAGATGATTTCATACGAATTGGCAATGGGGCTTTCTTTGCTCGCTATTATTATGATGAGCGGAAGTTTAGATTTAAGAGAAATTGTAAATCAGCAAGGAAACGGAAAAATTTGGGGAATAATTCCCGAAATTTCCGGAATGAACTGGAATATTTTCTACCAGCCTTTAGCGTTTTTAATATTTTTCGTAGCAGCTTTGGCTGAAACCAACAGAGCACCTTTCGATTTGCCGGAATGTGAATCTGAACTTGTAAACGGATATCACACAGAATATTCTTCCATGAAGTTAGGATTATATATGTTTGGTGAATATGTGAATATGTTTATTTCCAACGCATTTCTTACCTGTCTTTTCTTTGGAGGTTTCAATTATCCGGGAATTGATTGGGTTACAGAAAACTGGGGAGAAAATTTAGCCGGAATTTTAAGTATTGTTGCTTTACTTACCAAAACTTTCTTTGGGATTTTTGTATTCATGTGGATCAGATGGACATTGCCGAGATTCCGTTATGATCAATTGATGCACTTAGGTTGGAAAAAATTAATTCCAATGGCACTCATTAATTTAATGGTAACGGGAGCTGTAATTTTGGCTTTTCAACATTTTGTAAAATAGTAAAGACGCGATTAATCGCGTCCCAATAAAAAGAAGTTATTTCTAAAAATAAATATATTTCTGAAAAATGAAATTAACCAATAGATCTAAAGTAGTTTCCAACAAAAAGATGACTTTTGGAGAAAGTATTTACCTTCCTGCTGTTTTGAAAGGAATGGGAATTACCTTCAGCCATATGTTCAAAAAATCGGCAACTATATCATATCCGGAGCAAGTTCGGCCACGTGCAAAAATCTGGAGAGGATTACACGTATTGAAACGTGATGAAGAAGGAAGGGAAAGATGTACAGCTTGCGGACTTTGTGCTGTTGCTTGTCCTGCTGAAGCAATTACAATGACTTCTGCAGAAAGAACGAAAGACGAAAAACACTTATATCGTGAGGAAAAATATGCATCCGTATATGAAATCAATATGCTGAGATGTATTTTCTGCGGGATGTGTGAAGAGGCTTGTCCGAAATCTGCCATCTACCTTACCGACAGATTGGTAAATGTAGAAGAAAACAGAGGATCTTTTATATACGGAAAAGATAAATTGGTTGAAAAAATCAACGAGAGAATAGACATTACAGGCAGACAGTCTGAAAAACAAAAAAAAGCAGTGAAATAAATGGAACAGTTTCTTTTTTATTTAGTTTCAGGAATTGCACTTATTAGTGCCGGATATTTTGTCTTTGCAAAAAATCCTTTGTATGCCATTCTTTCGCTTATTGTTACATTTTTTTCGATTGCAGGTTTGTATATTCTGATGAATGCCCAATTTTTGGGAATCGTTCAGATTATTGTATATGCCGGTGCAATCATGGTACTTTTCCTTTACATATTGATGATGCTGAATCTCAATAAAGAAGATGAAAGTAAAAAGAATAACATCAATAAATTTATCGGAATTTTTGCAGCCGGAATTCTATTCATTGGAATTTTAGGAGCTTATAGAGGACTTTCCGGAGATCAAGTAGCTGCATCCAATATTGATTTCAGTGCTGGTCTTACTAAAAATCTTGGAAAATTATTATTCGACAAATATGTTTTACCTTTTGAGCTTGCTTCCATCCTTATATTGGCAGGAATCGTAGGATCAGTATTAATCGGTAAAAAAGATTTATAAAATATGGAATCTACAAATACTTTTATACAAAGCGTCCCTTTGGAATATTTTATTATTCTGAGTTCTGTTTTGTTTTGTCTCGGTGTTTTGGGAGTATTGCTCCGCAAAAATGCCATTGTAATTTTAGGTTGTGTGGAACTGATGCTGAACTCTGTAAATCTTTTGCTTGCTGCATTTTCAGCATACAAAGGAAACGGAGACGGACAAATTTTGGTGTTTTTCATCATGGTGGTTGCGGCTGCGGAAGTTGCCGTTGGTTTGGCAATTATTGCTATGATGTACCGCAATACCCGTTCCGTAGATGTAAGTATTTTTAATAAATTAAGAGGATAACGGATGGAGAATTTAGTTTACGCAATTATACTTTTACCACTTGCAGGATTTCTGATTAATGGATTATTCGGAAAAAAACTTCCGAAAATTTTGGTTGGAGCTTTAGGTACATTAGTCGTTTTCGCATCATTCTGTATTGCGGTTTATTTATTTTTCAATTTTGATGGAGAATCGAGGCAGCCCTTTGTTGTAAAGGCTTTTGAATGGTTTCGTGTAAACGGAATGCAGGTGAATTTCGGATTCCAGATCGATCAATTATCTTTAATGATGATTATGATCATTACCGGAATCGGTTCATTAATTCACCTCTACTCTATTGGATATATGAGCCATGATTCTGGTTTTTACAAATTTTTTACATATCTGAATCTTTTCGTTTTCTCCATGTTACTTTTAGTAATGGGAAGCAATTATCTGATACTTTTCATTGGTTGGGAAGGAGTTGGAGTTTGCTCTTATTTACTGATCGGTTTCTGGTATCAAAACTGGGAATATGGAAAAGCAGCAAGAAAAGCATTCATCATGAACAGAATCGGTGATCTTGGATTGTTGATCGGAATTTTCCTTATTGCTCAGCAAACCAATGCATTAGATTATCTTTCTGTAGCGAATAATGCTTCAAAATTTGCCATCGACAGTCCAGTTATTATTTTCATCACGGCAAGTTTATTTATTGGAGCAACAGGAAAATCTGCACAGGTTCCGCTTTACACATGGCTTCCTGATGCAATGGCTGGTCCAACTCCGGTTTCAGCATTGATCCACGCTGCAACCATGGTTACTGCCGGAATTTATTTAGTAGTTCGTTCCAACTTTTTATATACTTTAGCTCCAACAGTTCAGGGAGGAATTTTATTCGTTGGATTATTAACGGCAGCTTTGGCAGCATTTTACGCATTAAGACAAAACGATATTAAAAAAGTTTTAGCCTACTCTACTGTTTCACAATTAGGATTTATGTTCGTAGCTTTAGGAGTGGGTGCATATACAACTGCGATGTTCCACTTGATGACGCACGCATTTTTTAAAGCCTTATTATTCTTAGGTTCAGGTTCTGTAATTCACGCTATGAGTGGTGAACAAGACATGAGATTAATGGGAGGATTGAAGAAAAAAATTCCGATCACACATATTACATTTTTAATAGGAACATTGGCAATTTCAGGATTTCCGTTACTTTCTGGTATGATTTCCAAAGATGAAATTTTGACTTCTGCTTTCGCAAAAAGCCCTGTTTACTGGGGAATTTTGTTCCTGATTGCTGCAACTACTGCAACATATATGTTCCGTTTGTATTATCTTACTTTCCATGGGGAATTCAGAGGAACTGAAGAACAAAAACACCATCTTCACGAGAGTCCACTAAATATGACTTTACCTTTAATGGTTCTTGCCTTTTTATCCGTAGTTGGTGGTTTTATCAATTTGCCTCACATTGTTGGACACGGACATTATTCAAAATTAGCACATTGGTTAGATCCATTGATTACTGAACAGGGATTAAGCCAACATGAAGCAGATTTGCAAGGGATAAGTTTCAGTACAGAAATGATACTTCTTGCGGTAACTGTTCTTATGTTTTTCACTGTTTGGTTCATCGTTAAAAATATTTATGTCAATAAAAAGAAAGTTGCTTTACCGGAAAACGAATATACCGGTTGGGAAAAACTTTCTGCACGCAAATTATATATTGATGAAATTTACAATGTACTTTTTGTAAAAACAGTGGAAGGTTTGGGAAGAGCCGGAAAAATGTTTGACAAAGATATTTTAGATCCTGCAGTAGAATTTGTAGGTGATGGCGCTGAAGAATCTGGTGATGCCATGAAGAGATTCCAGAACGGAAATGTGGAGAACTATGTTCTTATTATGTCTTTGGCAATAGGAATACTATTAATTGTTAACTTTTTATTACAATAATGTCAGGTTTATTATTAGCATTATTGCTATTACCTCTTGCAGGTTCGGTTTTAGTTTTCGCTTTTAGAAATTCTAACAGCAAATATCTGGCTTTGGCTTTGGCTTTTGCGCAAATGTTCCTTACATTTTATGCATTAGCAGATTTTAATTTTGCTCCAACTGTGGACTCAAAATTACAGTATGAAATCACTGAGCCTTGGTCTAATTATATTAAAAGCAGCATCCATTTCGGAATTGACGGAATGAGTATGCTTCTGCTTTTGCTTACCAATATTTTGGTTCCGTTAATCATTCTTTCCTCTTTCAATGAAGGAAAACCGTATAAGAATTCTTTCTATGCACTAATTCTTTTAATGCAATTCGGATTAGTGGGAGTTTTCACGGCATTAGACGGTTTATTGTTTTATGCTTTTTGGGAAATCACTTTGATTCCGATCTGGTTTATTGCAGGAATTTGGGGACAAGATGATAAAAAATTCAAATTCACGACTAAATTCTTTGTGTACACATTTGTTGGTTCCTTGTTTATGTTGGCCGGATTGATTTTTGTGTATACACATTCTGCTTCATTTGCAGTTACGGATTTATACAATGCTAATTTAACACTAACCGATCAAGTAGTCGTTTTCTGGTTTATTTTCTTTGCATTTGCAGTGAAATTACCAATATTTCCTTTTCATACTTGGCAGCCGGATACATATACATATTCTCCAACTCAAGGTTCAATGCTTCTTTCCGGAATTATGTTGAAAATGGCCGTTTTCGGATTATTAAGATATTTATTGCCGATTACACCAGATGCAATTGCCGGAACTTCCGGAGGAATTGTACTTATGCTTTGCGTTTTCGGGGTGATTTATGGAGCATTGATTGCGATTGTTCAGAATGACAGTAAAAGAATTATTGCCTATTCTTCCCTTTCTCACGTTGGTTTAATTGCTGCTGGAATTTTTGCTTCAGCGCTTTTAACACTAACCGGAAAATCTACTATTGAAGGAGGTGAAGGTGCAATGATACAAACATTTGCACACGGTATTAATGTGGTGGGTTTATTTTACTGTGCTGATATTTTATACAAAAGATTCAAAACAAGAGACATTCGTCAAATGGGAGGTCTGGCTAAAGTAGCTCCAAAATTTGCGGTTCTCTTTATGATTATTCTTTTCGGTTCTCTTGGAGTTCCTTTGACTAATGGATTTATTGGGGAATTTATCCTTATAAAATCAGTGTATGATTATAGTCCGCTTTTAGGAATTGTTTCCGGATTGACCATCATTCTTGCAGCCGTTTATCTTTTAAGATGGTATGCTAAAGCGATGTTCGGAAAAGGGAATGACGATATCCTGAATTCAGCAAAAGATGTTTCCAATGTAGAATTTACGGTATTGGCAAGTTTATCCGTATTTGTGATTTTGTTGGGAATTTTCCCACAAAGTGTTTTGGATATGGTAAATAGTTCGTTGAAGTTTATCTACCAATCAATGGTAATTTAATTTTGATAGTAAAGAAATGAGTGTATTAATTATTGTTTTCCTTACCGCAGTTGTAGCCTTATTTTCAGGTGTTTTTGAACAGGGAAAATTTGCAAGATATATCGGAATTTTAGGATTGCTGGTTGCGCTTTATGTAAGTTTCCTACCTGAATGTGGATTTTTTAATCAGTATAAATCCATGTACGAATATGGAAACAACACTGCTCTATTTACAAAAATTTCCATTGTTATTACTGTACTGATTTTCTTTTTGGGTGGTTTTGCATTCAGCAATCACAGAAGTCATCAATCGGAATTGTATGCATTGATGCTTTTTGCGCTTTGTGGTGGAATTATCCTGTTTGGATATCAGAATTTAGTGACGCTATTTTTAGGAATTGAGATACTTTCCATCCCTTTATATGTAATGGCTGGAAGCAAAAAAACAGATCTTCGCTCTATAGAAGCCTCTATGAAATATTTCCTGATGGGAGCTTTTGCAACAGGTTTTCTTCTTTTTGGAGTGGCTTTGGTCTATGGAACTTCCGGAAGTTTTGACATTTACCAAATCCATGACTTTGGTGCAAAAAATACCAAAGACATGATGTTTGTAATGGGAGCTGTTTTAATGCTTGCTGCTTTAGCATTTAAAGTTTCATTAGCACCTTTCCACATGTGGAGTCCGGATGTTTATCAAGGTTCTCCTTCCATCATTACTTCCTTTATGGCAAGTGTGGTAAAAATTTCTGCATTCTATGCATTTTTCAGATTGATGACGATTTGTTTTTCAGGAATTTTGCCAAGTTGGATTAATATAATAGGAGTTTTAATTATTATTACGCTTTTCCTTGCCAATGCAATGGGTCTTGCACAAACGAATGCAAAAAGAATGTTGGCGTATTCATCCGTTTCTCATGCCGGTTATATTGCCATGATTTTCTTTGGAGTAACTGCTGTTTCTACTTATAATCTTGCTTTCTATTTATTTGCATATTCTTTGTCTACTATTGGTGTTTTCATGTGTTTGATCTGGGTAGAAAAAATAAAAAGAGAAGTTTCTTACAACGCATTCAAAGGATTGGCTAAAACTGAGCCTATTTTGGCTGTAACTGCATCAGTATCATTATTATCAATGGCAGGAATTCCTTTAACAGCAGGATTTATCGGAAAATTCGGATTGTTTTCTCAAGCAATTCAGACCAATCCGTTTATTGTACTGATTGCCGTTTTAGGTTCAGCAATCTCAATTGCTTATTACCTTAGGTTGATAATTTCTATGTTTTTCTTTAAAGAAAGCAGTTTTAAAAATTCTGAAAAGGTAACAATTACATATGATATTGTAGCGATTTTCATCATTGCAGCATTGGTTATTTTAGGTATCTATCCTGATCTATTTTCAATGCAGTTTGGATTATAGCTTTAAAAAATATTCTATAAAAAAGTACAACATAAAGTTGTACTTTTTTCTTACATTTAAATTCAAATTATCACATTGTCCGATTTTTACAAAAGAGATTCCCCGTTTCAGGTTATTATATCATTCAAAAAATATTTGGATGTGTTGGAACATATTCGTCATAATGATCCTTTGGATTATCGTGCCAATTATGCCGAATCCTTAATCAATTCTACTAAAAATTTTCAGGAACTGCGAGATGGTTTTACAGATACTTCCCTATTGCAAAAACATGAAGATCTTATTCGCATCTTATTATCCGATTTGTTTCCGACAGGTTTAACGAATAATGAAATAAAAACGGCAAGTATTCCGCTTTCCAATATTACTTTTAACTATACGGAAAGATTTAAAAATATTCTGAAAAATGCTGGAAAAGATTTTGAAATTACACTCCGAGATATTGATGATGACGAGTTTTATATTTTCTGTTGTTGCATTATTTTGCAATCGTATTTTGGAAAGCAGATCAGGATCACGCTTCCGTTTTATTATGACATTCCTGATAAAAAAGGAATTATAAAACATTATAAAATAACCATTAATTCAGATTTTACGGAAATATATCCTACTGAAAATGCTAAGATCCTAACCGACGATATTATAAACCTTCTGCTGGAAAATCTGGAAGACATCCATTTATGGAGAAAATATTTTCCATCAAAATCTTGGATATTAAGAGGATTTAATATTATTTCTCTGGTAGATTCTACTCCGGAAGTTGCTTTGTCGGATTTGAAATCTATTTTGATAAAATTAAATCCCGAAAATCTGTTTCCGGATGAAAATTTGAGGGAAATTTTCAAATCGTATTTTGACGTTCCGGAACTTAATTTCGGGTTGATGCTTTTCAATAGCAAAAGCCAACGTTTTGAAAAAGCTCCAGTATATGAAAATCTTTTTTCCAATTATATCCTCGATTTCTGGATAAACACGTTGGAAGAAGAAATTCGCAAGACTGCATTCAAAAATTTGCATCATAATTCCAAACCCATTGTTGTTTCCAATGTGGAAAATCTGGATGAAGAAATAAAACAGAAACTTTCTTTCAGACTATTAAAAGAAAATAATATTAATAGTTTTATGATTATTCCCATCATGCAAAACGGAGAGTTGCTTGCAATGATGGAATTTTCTTCTCCAGAACCCAACAGTTTTGATGGGCTAAAACTGAAAAGAATGGAATTTTTTGCAGATATCATTCTGTTTTCCATCAGTCGATTCAGTTTTGAAAAAAATAATCATATCGAAGCCATTATTCAGCGGGAATATACTACGATACATGATAGTGTGGCATGGAAATTCAGAAACGAAGCCGAAAAATATTTTAATGCTTCTTTGGCAAAAAAAATCTATACGCTTAAAGAGATTTCTTTCAAAAATTTAGTTCCTCTATTTAGTTTTTCGGATATTCGATCTTCTTCGGAAAAAAGATTTTTATTTATGCAGGAAGATCTCAATGAGCAAATTTCCTGCTTGTGTCATATCATTTCAGACATCGAAAATCCAGAGTCAGAAAAATACATAATGGCTCTTGAAGTTTTTAAAAATGAATTAAAACAAAATGTTCGAGCTGATACAGAGACACGCTTTCAGCGATTGCTTCGGGAAAAAATTCATCCTTTTTTAAGAGAAATCCTTCAAACAAAAATTTTAGAAGAATCAAAAAATAAGATTGAAAATTACTTCTCACAGGTTTTTTCACAGAATGAGGTTTTTTACCTTCAAAGAAAAAAACTGGATGATTCTATCATGCTTACCAACAGAAAATTAGCTGATATTCTTGATGAAAGCCAAACTAAAGCACAAGAAATTTTTCCGCACTATTATGAACGATTCAAGTCTGATGGTGTCGAACATAATCTGTATATTGGTTCTACAATTTCTCCGGAATTTTCCTATTCTTCCGAAATTGTACAGCAGCTTCGATTTTGGCAATTGAGAACGGTTTGTAAAATGGAACTGGAGTTCAAAAATTTTAAACCGGAACTTCCTGTCTATTTAGATGTTGCTTCATTGATTTTTGTTTACAGTGAAAAAATTGACATTCGTTTCCGAATGGACGAAAAACGTTTTGATGTAGACGGAGCACACAATTCTTATTATGAAATTGTGAAAAAAAGATTAGACAAAGCCCACATCAAAAATTCTAATGAAAGACTTACAATTCCGGGAAAAATTGCAATTGTCTATTTTGGTAAAGAACATGAAAAAGAATATCTGAACTACATCAAGCAATTGCAGGAAAAAAACATTCTGACATCCGAAATAGAATTTTTAGAAGTAGAAGATTTACAAGGTGTTACAGGTTTGCTTGCATTGCGGGTTTCTCTTATCTAAAGAGTCATAAAAGCATACGCAAAAGCAAGAACAGAAAGAATAATCCCTGCCATAAAAATCTTATATGTTATGGAAAGTAGCTTATATTTCCTGTTCAGAACTTTTCCTAAAAAATATAAATCTTTGGTTAAGGATTCGTAAATGTAATCCCGATCATGAGTAAGATCATTCATTGCATTTTGAAAATCTTCCAGTTTCATACTTTGAAAATTTCCGAAAAATAAAAGATTTACTTTTCTGTCTTCAATATCTTGTTGTGTAAAAGAAGATTTGGTTACTTTCGGCTTGGTGGAAAGAATCGCAAAAATTATAGAAAGTACACTGGAAAGCACCAACATAAAAGTGGGAAGAATGAGATATGAATTTTTAGGCACATCCAACTTCGGAACCAAAACACTCAAACAAACCGAAATAATAATTGCATTTACAGAAAGTAAAATATTGGCTTTGCTGTCTGCAATATCGCTCAATCGGGTATGATTATTCAGTGTTACTCGAAACAAAGTATCAACACTTCTGTCGGATTTATTATCTTTTTTCGTTTCGGAAGTTTCTTTTTTATCGTGCTTATCGTGGTCTTTTTCCAACTTCTTCATAATTTTTTTGATATTCTTTTTCTTTTCAGGTTCCCAATTTTCTTTTGCATAATCGGTGTAATACTCATGAAGATTACTTAGGACATTCAGATTTTCCTGATTCCATTCTTCATTGGTAAAGGTTCTAAAGTTGGTGAGTTCCCATTCTTTTCGGAGATTATCTGCAATATCATTGTAATGATCGCTAGAAAAATGGCTGCAATCTGCATCTTTTATAATTTTTTCCAAAAAATTTTCAGGTTTATACTGAATTTTTGTAGCCAAAATCAGTTTTGAGATCTCGGCAATATCACTCTCCGGATAATGGTTTTCCAGAAGGAAATTTCGTACAATTTCAGCTCCCTTTTCTTCGTGATTTTCAGGACTTTCTATATATCCCGTATCGTGAAACCAGAGTGCAAGCAAAACTTTTTCTTTGTCTTTTTCCGAAACAGAAGAATTTTGTAGAATCTCTTCTGCTTTATTTACAGTAAAGGTAGTATGTACAAAATTATGGTAAAGATATACGGAAGATAACTTATCTTTGAACAATCGTTCCACATGATCTTTGGCCTGGTTCAAAATACTCATTAGTGATCGAAATTTTGTTAATGTAAATGTATGAATTTATACTTGAAAAACTACTCCCGAGAAACATTCCTTTTACTGAAATTGTTCATCTTTTCCGGATTCCTTTTTTCCTGTGCTACCTATAACGTGCAAAAAGGAAAAATCGTGCAGGAAATAAAAAATTCTGAAATAAAATCTGAAAAAGAATACGAACTATTTCTTGTAGGAGACTCCGGAAATGCTGAAGAATTGCAAGCACAGCACACACTTACACATCTAAAAAGCAAACTGGATTCTGCCAACGAAAATTCTATGCTTATTTTTTTAGGAGACAATATCTATCCTTTAGGAATGCCTAAAGAAAAAGATAAAGGATATTCTTTGGCAAAAGAAAAAATGGAAAATCAGCTTTCCGTTACGAAAAATTTTAAAGGAAAAACATTGGTCATTCCCGGAAATCATGATTGGTATCACGGATTGGAAGGATTGAAAGCTCAGGAAGAATTCGTAAAAAAATATTTGGGTGACAAGAAAACTTTTCTTCCTAAATCCGGCTGTCCGATTGATGATATGGATCTTACGGATAACATAAAACTCATCGTAATTGATTCTGAATGGAGTTTGGTCGATTGGGATAAATTTCCGGGAATCAACAAAAACTGCGCTATAAAAACACGCGAAGATTTTTTTGCGGAATTCAAAGATTTGATCATCAAAAATCAGGATAAAAGGATTATTGTGGCAATGCATCATCCTATTATCAGTAGCGGAACACATGCAGGTTTCAATTCTGTGAAATCTCATATTTATCCTTTCAATATGGAAATTCCTGTTCCTATTTTCACAAGTATCATCAATATTTTAAGAAGTTCTTCCGGAGCAAGTATTGAAGACATCAACAACCGACATTATACCGATTTTGCAAATAGGATAAAAAGTATGGTTCAGGATAAGGAAAATGTGATCTTCGTTTCCGGACACGATCATAATCTGCAATTTCATACCGATGGAAATATTAAACAAATCGTAAGTGGAGCCGGCTCTAAAACAAATCCTTCTACAATTGTGGAACAAACGGATTTTTCTTTTGGAGGAAGTGGATTTGCAGTCCTTAATTTAAGAAAAGACGAAAGTTCCGATGTTGAGTTTTTCTCCACGAAAAACAATAATTTACAGAAATTGATCCAGATTTCCGTAAATCCAAAACCAAATACGTTTGAAAATACTTTCCCAAATCATTTTCCAGAAACATTCAAAGCAAGTGTCTATCACGAGAAAATGACACAAAAAAGCAAAGTGTACGAATTTTTCTTCGGAAAACATTATCGTAAATATTACGGAATTCCTATTGAAGCACCAGTTGCCAATCTTTCTGAACTAAATGGAGGATTAATTCCCGGAAAAGAAGGAGGCGGAAACCAGTCGAACAGTTTACGACTAAAAAATAATGAGGGACAAGAATTTGTAATGAGAGGCATAAAGAAAAGTGCTGTCCGTTTTCTGAATAATCAGGCTTTCAATAAAAGTACATTCGGAAATGAGCTGAACGGAATTTTCCCGGAAAGATTCTTAATGGATTTCTATACCACCAATCATCCTTTCACACCTTTTTCTGTAGGAAATCTGGCTGAAAAAGTAGGAATATTCCACAGCAATCCAAAGTTGTATTACATCCCGAAACAACAGGCTTTGGGAAAATACAATAAAAATTACGGAGACGAATTATACATGATTGAAGAACGTTTCTCTACAGACCCAAAAACGTTGCAATCTCTCAACAATGCTACGGATATTCTTTCGACTGACGATGTTATAAAAAATTTGACGAAAAGTCCGAAATATTCTATGGATAAGGAATCTTACATTCGTGCAAGAATTTTTGATATGCTGGTCGGAGACTGGGATCGCCATTCCGATCAATGGAAATGGGCAGAATATAAGAACGGAGATAGCGTAATTTATAAACCTATACCTAAAGATCGGGATCAGGCATTCAGTAAATACGATGGATTGGCGTTTTCATTTATTATGACCTTCCCTGCAATTCGGCATATGAAAACGTTCAAAAATGATCTTAAAAATGTAAAATGGTTCAATACCGAGCCTTATCCTTTGGATCTTATTTTTGCAAAAAATTCTACACAAGAAGACTGGATACAGCAAGCAAATTATATTCAGCAAACTCTTTCTGATACCGATATTGACAATGCTTTTCATAATTTGCCTAAAGAAATGCAAGATGAAACCATTACCGATATTCAGAAAAAATTAAAATCACGAAAAAAAAATCTGGAAACATACGCACGAAAATATTTTGATGTTCTTCAATATAAAGTTCCTTTAACGGGAACGGTAGATCGTGATAAATTTGTTATCGTAAAAAATAAAAACTCAGTTGAAGTAAAGCAATACAAAATCGGCAAGCATAAAGAAGATCTGGTTTTTGAGAAAGTATATGATGATGCTAAAACTAAAGAACTCTGGATTTATGGTTTAGAAGATGATGATGTTTATGAAGTTTCAGGAAACGGAAGTCCTAAAATCAACATTCGCTTAGTTGGTGGGAACAATAATGATACGTATACTATTACAAATGGTAGAAAAGTAAAAATCTACGATTTCAAGTCTCAGAAAAACACCTATGATACTGACAATTCTACAACAAAAAGAATAACAGATGATTATGAAGTGAATACCTATAACTATAAACATCCGAAACACAGCTATTCAACGGCAACCGGTGCACTTGGTTATAATCCTGATGATGGACTTATTCTCAGTTTTGTCAATACTTATGTTATCAATAATTTTATTCGAGATCCGTTTTCACAGAAGCATACTTTGAAAGCCAGCTTTTATACCGCAACTAATGGCTTCAATCTTATGTATCAGGGAATTTTCAAAAAAGCAATTTCCGATTGGGATTTTAATTTGAATGCAAATTATACTACTTCACTTTTCACTTATAATTTCTTCGGACTATCCAATGAAAGCTATTACAATGATGAAGAATCTGAAGAATCCTATAACAGGGCAAGAATTTCCCAATTCCGCTTTTCGCCGTCAATTTCCAAAACCAACTGGATGAATCTAACCCACAAATTTCAGCTTACTTTTGAAAATAATAAGGTACAGAAAAATGAAGATCGCTTTGTAGTGGTTTCTCCGGATGTAAATCCTGAAGTTTTTAAAAATCAGCAATTTGGAGGAGCTAATTACAGCTTTAGCTTTCAAAATGCAGACAATAATTCTTTCCCGAAAATGGGTATGAATTTTATCTTGAGTGCAGACTGGAAAGCCAATCTTTCGGAATTCAGAAGGAATTTTTTAACTCTAAAAGGAAACTTGAATGTAGACCACAGAATTGATAAAAAAGGAATTTTCGTTTTTGCCAATTCTATCAACGGAATGTGGATCAGCTCCAACAAATTTGAATTTTATCAAAGTGCGAGTATTGGTGGAAACAACGGTTTACGATCTTTTAGAAATGAGAGATTTTCAGGAAAGTCATATTTAGCGAACAATTCAGAAATCCGCTGGAATTTTGGAAGAATAAAAAATCAGGTTGCTCCTGCCAATCTGGGAATTGCTTTAGGATATGATTTTGGCCGAGTTTGGAATGATGGTGAAGATTCCAGAAAATGGCATCAATCAGTCGGAGGTGGAATTTGGATCAATGTTCTGGAAATGCTTTCCGCAAGAATCAATTATTTTACAGGTTCGGACGGAGGAAGAATTTCGGCAGGTTTGGGAATGAATTTTTAGGAACTAACCCTTTCAAAGTTTTGAAACATTGAAAGGGTTAGTCTTTTTTCAAAGAAAATTCGTATACATTTCCCCCTGTATTTTTTTCCTTTTCATCGGCAATAAGTAAGGTGGAATTATTTAGAAAAACAGCAGCTTCTTTCTGCGAATTATCATTCAGAGGAATTTTTTCAATTTTTGACGAACTAAAATCATCTGCTGAAAACCCTGAAAGCAAATGTATGTTCTTATGTGTGAGTAAAGCAATCTGGTTTTTAGTATTAATACTTGCAGAAGTGATGGCCGCATCGTTATAACCACCATCCAATTTCAGTTTTCCAATTAATTTTGCTTCAAAATTTCCTTCTTTATTCGGAATTTTAAATACAAGAAAAGTTCCGTCAAAACCTTTGCTTCGATTTTTGGTAAAAAGATAAAAATTGCCATTCTGTTCTACGAAGGCCTCGCAATCATACAACCAATCCGATTTTTTAGGAGGAAATTCCGTTTGTCCTTCGTAATGAAATTTTGTGGTCTGGATTACTTTAGTCGTTTGTTTCGAATCATTATTAATATCCAATTTCAAAATTGAAAGATCCTGCCTGTCATTATCATTATTTCCGAAATCCCCGATGTAAATATTTCCTTCGGAATCTTTCGTAATATCTTCCCAATCACGGTTTTCAGCATTTTCTACAACAATTTCAGACTCCAAATTACCGTTATCAGTAATCTTATATATACTGTTTTTATTTCCCTGATCTTCAATTGCATATATCGCTTTTTGATCTTTGGATAAAGTAATTCCGGAAACTTCCTTCAGATTTTTTGGTAAAGCAAATTTCGCTTTCAAAGTATCTGTTTTCGGAGTTTCATTTTGGCTTTTAGGATTACATCCCACAAATGCAAGAATAATTGCTATTGGTAGATACTTTTTTCTCATTTTTTATTGATTAGTTTTGCTTCGTCCCAAAGAACATCCATTTCTTTTAGCGTTAAATTTTCCAGTTTTAAATTTCTCTCCAAAGCCAATTCTTCCATTTTCTGAAAACGTGAAATAAATTTGAGATTGGTTCTTTCCAAAGCCGAATCAGGATTGATGCCTGTAATTCTCGCATAATTAATTAAAGAAAAAAATACGTCTCCCAATTCTTCTTCTTTTTCTTTTTCGGTATTGGCTTCCAAAAATTCTGCAAATTCTTCTTCTACTTTTTTCCATGCATCATGCTCATTATCGAAATCGAAACCGATCCCTTTTACTTTATCCTGAATTCTGTATGCTTTCACCATACTTGGCAAACTTTTCGGAACTCCGGAAAGTATGGATTTATTTCCTTCCTTCAGTTTTAGTTTTTCCCAATTTTGTTTCACTTCCTCCTCATCTTTTACTTCTATATCACCATAAATATGCGGATGGCGGAAAATCAATTTTTCATTTAAAGAAGTAATAACATCTGCAATATCAAAACTTCCATTTTCAGAACCTATTCTTGCATAAAAAACCAAGTGCAGAAGAACATCTCCTAATTCCTTTTTTATTTCTTGCAAATCTTCATTGAGAATAGCGTCTGAAAGCTCATACGTTTCCTCCAAAGTAAGATGACGCAGCGATTGCCAAGTTTGCTTTTTATCCCAAGGACATTTTTCCCGCAAATCATCCATAATATCGAGGAGCTTTCCAAACGCTTCCAGTTTCTGTTCTTTGGTGTTCATAAATTCTGTAGTTAGAATCAGATATAGATTTAAAATAAAAAAACTTTATCAAAGTTCCGAACTTTGATAAAGCTATGCAAACAAAATATTTGTAATATTTATCCTTGTTTTCTATGTGTACTTTTAGGAGCAGATTTTGCAGCAGCAGTAGCTTTTACTTTAGGAGCTAACGGTTTATCTGCTTTAGGAGCTGCTTTTTTTGCTTCTGCTTTTTTTTCTGTTTTCTCTTCTGCTGCATTTGCAGATTCTGCTGTTTCCGGTTCAGCTTTTACAAAACTTTCCGGTGTAATATATCCTGCTTTGTTCAGAATATTGTACCATTGAGCAAGTTTTTTAATATCAGAAACGTACACTCTTTCTACATCATAATTTGGCAAAGAAGTGTCCATAAAACTTTTCAGTTCTTTTTCATCAGATTTATGAGAAATTGCTTCTTTATAATCATTATTTTTTGCAATATTTTCAAAAACCTCAAATAGTGGCACCTCTTTATCAAAAGTATAAATGGAAATATTATCCAACAAACTTACCTGGGAAGAATTTCCTATACTTATTTTCTTTTTCGTGATTACATCTTCAATGATAAACCCGTTTCTTAATTGGGAAACGAGCTTGTAAAGCCCCGGTTTACCGGAAATGGAAATAATTTTTTCTAACTGCATGTTTTTTATATTTCTTTAATTTAAAATAAATCTTTATATCTATTTCGAGAAACGCATTTTATAATTCGTATTAACGTCTCCTTGTGAAATTTTACTTAGCTTTCCTTTTATAAGTTTCTTTTTCAATACACTAAGATGATCCGTGAAAAGCACACCTTCAATATGATCATATTCATGCTGAATAACACGAGCACGAATATCGGAAAAAGTTTCCGTATGCTTAACGAAATTTTCGTCAAAATATTCTATTAAAATTGTTTCCTTTCTTTTTACATCTTCCCGAACATCCGGAATAGAAAGACATCCTTCATTGAATTTCCATTCTTCCCCACTTTCTTCCAAAATTTTTGCATTGATGAAAACTTTCCTGAAATCTTTCAGCTCATTTGCGATATCTTCATAATCTTCATCTTCAGCTAAAGGTGAAACATCCACAACAAAAAGACGAATATCCAGTCCGATCTGCGGTGCAGCCAGACCAATACCATTTGCATTGTGCATCGTTTCAAACATATTGTTGATAAGATCCTGCAACTGAGGATAATTTTTATCAATTTCCAGACCTTTCTTTCGAAGAACAGGATCTCCAAATGCTCGTATCGGTAATATCATTTCTGCTTTTGTTCTAAAAAATTTTGTAAAATAATTGTGGCACTTACTTTATCTATCAAACCTTTCTGTTGCTTCTGTTTTTTACTTTTTCCACTTTGACTGATAAAAAAAGAGGCCATTTTTGACGTAAATCTTTCATCCAGTCTTTCTACGGAAATATGTGGAAAATCAATTTTGAAATTCTCTATAAATTTCTGAATATCCACTTCAATCTCAGAAATATTTCCTTTCAAATCTGTAGGAAGACCAACTACAATTGTCTCCACATGATTTTCTGCAAAATATTTCTTCAAGAAAATCATCAGAACAGAAGTTTCCACTGTTTCCAAAGCACTTGCAATAATTTGAAAATCGTCCGTTGCAGCAATTCCACAACGCGCTTTTCCGTAATCAATCGCAAGAATTTGTGCCATAAGTTGCAAATTTAGTAAAATTAAAACTAAAACAACAATGACTCCCTAAAATAAGGAAGCCATTATGTTCTAAATTTTGAAAAATATTATTTAATTAATTTTTCTGTATCCTTTTCCAAAGAAAAAGTAAGGGTATCACGGAAAAGATTGATTGCCTTTACAAAAGATGGCATTGAAAATCCACCTTCCACCATAAAATAATAAGAAACGCCAAAAGTTTTGGAAGGTTCATCATAATCCATTTTTATAACAGCAACCTCCTGATTGATTATATTGCATAATTCATAAGCTTTTAGGCTGGTTGCATTACTGCTCGCCGGATAAACCCCTGAAAAAGTAATGTAACCTTTAGATTTGTCGTTATAAATATTCCATGTAAAAGTATTTCTGATTTTGATATAATCATCACCAGTTTCTTCAACTGTAAAGCCCGCATCTTCCACTAAACCTTTTAAGCTAGTTAGTGTTATTTCATCTTTTTTTATAAACCTTTGAGCGGAAACCATTATTCCTATCCCAAATAGTAATACAAATAGGGTCTTAAAAATAATAGAATTTTTCATTTTTATTTTTTTAAATAATATTTAACAAATATATTTGAAAATATTTTATCTGAAATACATTATTAATATTATTATTAAGAAATATGAAAAGGTTATTACTAATACGCCATGCCAAAAGTGATTGGACACACGATGTTTCGGATTTTGACAGACCATTAAACGAAAGAGGACATAAAGATGCTCCTAAAATGACAAAATTTTTAAAAGATCAGGATATTGATATTCAACATTTCATAAGTAGTCCTGCAAAAAGAGCTTTAACAACTTGCCGATACTTTGCAGAAACATACGGAAATTCTAAAATACAGAAAGCAGAAGATCTGTATGAGCCTCATTATGAAGATTTTGTAAATACTATTTTGAATATCAAGGATGAATATTCAAGTGTTGCTCTTTTTTCGCACAATTTTGGAATCTCAGAATTTGCCAGTTCTCTTACGGAGAACATGATACAATTTCCAACATGCGGTGTAGCTATTTTGGAAATTAATTGCGAAGAATGGTCGCAATTTGAAGGAGCTGATAAAAAATTGTTGCATTTTTTTATTCCTAAAGAAATTTAAAAATATTGCTTTCAATATAATATAGATGAACACGCTTTAGTAGCGTGTTCCTACATTGAGTAGATGAACATGTCTAATATTGTGTTCCTACATTGATTAAATCATTTTGTCCTTCTCAAATCCAAATCCTCAAAATCAAAACTAAAATCGGTACTTGGCGAGATGGGTTTCATCTTTGCAGAAACAGCCTTGCCGTTTTCGTCAAAATTAAATGTGATAAAAGCATCTGCATCATAACTTCTATCGTCCCAAACCGCAACAAATGTATTTCCTGAATATGGAAGCAATTCTCCTTTCAGTTTTGGAGAGTTTTTACAAGAAATTCTTAAATCACCATCCTGAACAAAAACATCTACATCTCCAAACCAAGCGTCTGTATAAGTTCCTAAAAATTGCTCCGTTTTAGGCAAAAGCATTTTGTTTTTAGAAAACTCCTGAGATTTTGAAAAAATTTCTTTTTTATTTTTTTCTATTTCGGTTTGATAAGCTATCATCCGATCTCCATATACTTTCAGCCAGTTTCGGTCTGCAATTCCAAGATAAGAATCTTTAACAGTATTGGTAATGGTATTGAAAGCTGATCCGCTTTGCTGATTAGTAAGAACTACAATTCCCAGTTTTAGATCAGGAATCAAAGTAAATTGAGTTACGGTTCCAATCAATCCACCAGTATGCTGAATCTGTTTATGTCCTTTTACATCACTCAAAAACCAACCCAAACCATATCCGTAAAAAGAAGAATCGTAAGAATTTTTTAGAGCAACCGGAATAGGCTGCTGAATTTGCCACAATTGCTGGATCTGCTTATCCGAAACTATTTTTTTTCCATCTTTTGTCGTAAATCCGTTCATCAAAAATTCTGCCCAAGAAAGCATATCTTGAACGTTACTTATAATTCCACCGGCTGCATTTGCACTTTCGCTCCAGTCGTGGGAAATTTGAGTTGCTTTTCCATTTACAGGAGCATGAGCATCAATAATATTGGCGACAGAAGCTGCTTTTGCACGCGAATAACTTCCATAACTGAAATTCATGCCGATGGGTTTAAAAATTCTTTTTTCTATAAATTCTGCCCAACTCATCCCGGAAATTCTATGGATAATTTCTCCGGCAACGATATACATGATATTGTTGTAATCCATCTCATTTCGGAAAGGATGTTCCGGTTTCAGATAACGGACATTGCGTACAATATCATTTACGCTTAGATTTCCACCTTCAGGAAAAAACATCAAATCCCCTTCTCCTAATCCTAATCCTGATCTGTGTGTAAGCAAATCTTTTACTGTAATTTCCTGCGAAACGTAAGGATCATGCATCTGAAATTCAGGGATGAATTTTGAAACTTTATCGTCCCAATTCAACCTTCCTTCATCTGCTAAGATTGCTAATGCGGTACAAGTAAAACCTTTTGAATTGGAAGCAATTCCCACCAAAGTCTGGTCATTCATCACCAAATTATTGGAAAGAGAACGTACACCAAAACCTTTAGAATAGATTATTTTTCCATCTTTTATAATTCCGACGGACATTCCCGGAACGTCAAAAGTCTTTAATGTATTTTTGATGAGTTCATCTAATTTTTTCTCCTCAACTTGTGCATAAAGCATTGAAAAGGAAACAAAAAAGAACATAAAAAATAGTTTATAGTTCATCCTAATTTTTATTTTACCAAATATAATGAAAACTTGAATTGATTAATTTAAGTTTTATAACCTTTTTTATAGATGAAATCTGTTTAGATTCCATTTTTTCCATGTAAATTTGTAGAAATCGTAAAAAGTAAATGGAAAGCAAAAAAGATTTTTTTTTAGAGTGTTATAAACTTGGGATTATAAAATTTGGACGATTTACCCTTAAAAGTGGCATCGAAAGCCCATTTTATGTAGATCTTCGTCCACTTGCATCCGAGCCTAAAATCCTGAAAAATCTTGCCGATTACCTTCTCGAAATGTTGCCATTGGATAATTTTGATCTGATTTGCGGAGTTCCTTATGCTGCGCTTCCAATGGCAACCGCAATGTCTCTGGAAAGCTACATCCCGCTAATTATCAAAAGAAAAGAAGCAAAAGAATACGGTACAAAAAAATTGATTGAAGGAATTTTTAAAAAAGGACAAAATTGCCTTTTGGTAGAAGATGTTATCACGTCCGGAAAATCTCTTTTGGAAACCATTCCTGAAATTGAAAACGAAGGCATTTCGGTCTCTGATATTGTAGTGGTTTTGGATAGAGAACAAGGTGGAAAAGAACTTCTGGAAAGCAAAGGCTATCGTGTACATACTCTTTTTAAAATTTCCGAAATTGTAAAACTTCTCGAAGAAGAAAATCATCTTACTATTGATGAAGTGGAAAGAATCAACGATTTTCTTGCCGGAAATGTGATAAAATTTGAAGAAACAAAAAGACTTTCCTACGAACAAAAACTGGAAAAAGCTGAACATTCCGTTTCTAAAAAACTTCTGAAAATTGCCATTGAAAAAAAATCTAATCTTATTGCTTCCGCCGATGTTACCACAACACAAGAGCTTTTGGATCTTGCAGAAAAAGTAGGCTCCCATATCGTAGCCTTGAAAACCCATATTGACATCATTACCGATTTCAACTACGAAAAAACCATACTTCCTTTAAAAGAAATTGCTTCAAAACACCATTTTCTCTTGATGGAAGACCGCAAATTTGCCGACATTGGAAACACTCAGGAATTACAGTTTTCTTTTGGAATTTACAAAATTTCCGACTGGGCAGATTTTGTAACCTCACAGGTAATTGGCGGATACGCTTCTCTTGACTGTTTCAAAAATGTAGGTGTAGTTGCTATTCTCAGCATGTCTTCTAAAGGAACATTAACCGATAATCATTATTTTGAGGAAGCTCAAAAAATAGCACTTTCGCATCCGAATGTAATTGGCGGGGTTTCCCAAAAACAAATTTCGGAAGAACTTTTACTTTTTACACCTGGTGTAAATCTGGATGACAAAGGCGATGGAAAAGGGCAACAATACAATACTCCGGAACATGTTTTTAAAAATCTGAAAACCGATTTTATAATCGTAGGAAGAGGAATTTACGCTTCCCAAGATTCTGAAAAATTTGCATCAAACTATAAAATTGTTGGTTGGAATGCGTATTTGGAAAGTTTAGATGGTAATTAAAGTAATTTTATACGGGTTTATTGAAATATCTTTTTTTTGATGAGGAACTTTTTCTTTTTCTGAATTTCTATTTTTCTGAATTTCTGTCTTTTTGATTTTTTGAATTTCCGTTTTCCCGACTTTCTGACTTTTGCAGACCTCCTGACTTTCTGCTTTTTACTGTTCTACACTTTTGCATTTCCACATTGTCACCCTGAGCGGAGTCGAAGGGTTGTTTTTCTGAATTTCCGTCTTTCCGATTTCTGCGGACTTGCAAACTTCCCGACTTTCTGCATTTTTACCGTTCTACATTTTTGCATTTTTGTAAATGCCCCTATTTGTTGGACATTTTTAGCTCTATTATTTTGAAATATTCCAACTCTTTTCAGGTTATTTCTGATCCTCAAATAAACTGTAAAATCTCTTTACCAAAGTAGGTTTGAAAGTGTACATCGCTGTTTTGGTAATAGGCGCTTTCACATCCAGCTCGTACCAAGGCGAAATTTTTTTGTTGAAAGGATTTTTTATAATGTGGATATCTTGTGCAGGCATATAACTTTCGGCTAAAAGATAGAGCTTTTTTCCCTCTTTATTTTTAGAAATTCCTACAATAAAAACCGAATGTCCCGGACTTCCCGGAGTGATGAGAAAATCTCCCGTTTTTATATCCTCATTCTGGGTAATGGCAAAAGATTCCCGGTCCAAAGAAATAGTTCCTGCATAATTGAACACCAAATTCAGATAATTTCTAAAATTTGCGTAAGAATCATCATATTTATTTGTGGAATAAAACTTCACCTTGTTTCCTACTTCGGATGCACGTTCTCCTTTTTTGTAATCGTTCCAAGAAATTGTTTGTCTGCTGGTAAGCTGAAAGCTGATTTTATCATACTCTTTCTCCGCCCAAAGATATTCTGCATAAAGACGCATCCAAGAATCGGCGCACTGCTGCAGATCTTTTCCACCTACATCAATTTTTAATGTAGCGGCGCGATGCTTCTGATATTCTACAGGAACAAGCTCGTAATCACGAATCGGAAAATCTTCCGGATATAAAGGAAAATTTGAAAGAAAATCGCCAAAAGAACCCTCTTCTTCCTTCACCCAAGAATATCCGGCTGGTGGAACAAATCTGGCTTTTACTGTTGCTTTATTATAATCTACATCCAAGCCTTCCGTAGTTTCTTCTATAATCTGAGAAAAAGAAAAAGAAAAAAAAATGAGAAAAATAAAAGCTGATATTTTTGTCGCCAACCTCAAAAATTTAAATTTATTCAAAATTAATGTATTAAATATGAATAAACCAAATCATATTCAATAGTTAATTAATATATTTGGTTGTTCAATATGAAGAAGAGCTTATTATTTCTCACCATTTTTTTCTGTTTTGCAAAAATGAATGCACAACAGGACAGTATTTTCATTCAGGCAAAAGTCTCTGAAGATAAAAAGTATATCTCTGTACATCAAGAAATTGCGTATCACAATCCGCTGGAACAAGATATAAATAAAATAAAACTTCTCAACTGGATTGCAGCGTATAAAAAGCGCAAAACACCTCTCCTTTTCCGTCAGATAGAAGACCGTAAAAAAGATCTTTATTTTGCAAAACCAGAAGAACTTGGAAGTTTGAGTGATCTTAATGCTAAGATAGAAAATTCCCCTATTTTAGATTTGGATACCGAACGGGAAAACATTTACCTACCGCTTTCTCATCCTTTAGAAAAAGGTAAAACTATAAAAATAACGTTAGACTATAAGCTAAAACTGCCTTCTGCAAAATTTACGGCTTACGGAATTTCTGAAAATAAAATCAATCTGAAATACTTTTTCCTTGCTCCCGATAGTTTTGAGACAGAAAAACAATCCGAAAAACATTATATCAATATCGAAGAGATACAGAACTATAATACTTTTTGGAAAGTCATTCTGGAAGTTCCTGTTGGTTATTATTCCAAGAGTAATCTACCGGAAAAATATCCTCATTATTTTGAAGGTACTTTAAAAACAGATCCCGAATTTTTGATCTCAGAAAAAGATTTCCCTTCGACAGAAATAAACGTAAACGATAAAAATATTCGGGTAGATTTCGGATATGAGTTGAATGAAAAAGAAAAGGAAAACCTTGAATTTTACCTACCACTCCATCTTAAATTTATTGAAAGTAAAACAGGACTTCTTCCTCAAAAAATATTTTTTAGCGAAAAATTTAAGAAGGAAGAAAATTTT
This sequence comes from Chryseobacterium sp. HNCC26DJ241, assembly GCF_057180505.1. Lineage (NCBI taxonomy): Bacteria > Pseudomonadati > Bacteroidota > Flavobacteriia > Flavobacteriales > Weeksellaceae > Chryseobacterium > Chryseobacterium sp. HNCC26DJ241. The sequence goes on from NZ_JBXUGL010000001.1 coordinate 518,730, forward strand.
ATAGGGAATAATGACATTAATTTTTGGAAATTCCATTACAAATTATTTTCTGATGCAGAAAATGCGGACTTGGATTATTTCGGAATGGTTTCTAAAAAAGTTCTGAATCAAAATATCGCCTATGAAAAAAATGAAGATCATTGGCTGGTTAATGGTTTAAAGACGTATTTGGAAATTCAATACATCCACCAGTTTTACGAAAAAAGAAAACTTTTGGGAGATCTTCCGGAACAAGTAAAAATTTTCGGAATTAAACCTTTAAAATGGTTTTATGCCTCAAAAGTGAATCTTTCGGAACGCTATGGTTTGGGCTATCAATATATTGAAAGCCAAAATTTTGATCAAAAAATAAACGAGCCTTACAGAAAACTGAGCAATTTTAATAAAACTGTAATCAGCAATTTTGAAACTGGAATGCTTTTCAATTTCATTTCTGAAAAAATGGGAAGTCAGAGTTTTGAAGATTTCCTCAAAAAATATTTGGAAGAAATGGGTAATAAAAGAGTGGAAACGTCTGATTTTCTTGATAAATTAGCTGTTTCTTCTCAATATTCTTCCGATTTTTTCGATACCTATATATCGAAAAAGCAAAGATTGAATTTCAAATTAAAAAAGTATAAAAAAATTGGGGATGATTTTGAAATTAATATATCTAAAAACACTCCCGAAAAAATACCTTTCAAAATAGAAACTGAAGAAAAAAACGGAGACATCAAAACATTTTGGTTTGATACTAATAATTCTGAAACTCCCGTTGCATACAATATACCGCAATCCAACGCTTCCAAAATTTTGTTAAATAAGGATTATACCTTCCCTGAAAGTAATTTTCGGGATAATTATCTGTATACAACCGGACTTTTTGCCAATGCAAAAAAAATAAAATTCAAACTTTTCCGCGATATTCCCAATCCCGAATATAATGAGATCTACCTGAGTCCAAAATTTAATTTCAATGCTTACGATAAACTTCTTTTAGGCTTGAATTTTAAAAATACTGCATTTTTTCAGAGAAAATTTGCCTATTCTGTAACACCGTATTACAGTACCGGAACTCAGACAATAACGGGTACCGGAGGTGTTTCCTATACATTTATGCCACCGGAATCTTTTTTCAGATTTTTGCAGTTAGGAGTTTCCGGCTCTTATTTTCATTATGATTTTGATTTGACATACAAAAGGCTTACAACGTATGCAAACATTAATTTTACTAAAAATCCGAGAAGCGACATCAACCGTTCATTAGGTTTTTCTTATAGTTATTATGAAAAAGATTTGAATCCGGAAATGATCCTAAAGAAAGAATATGGAAAATATAATCTTTGGAATCTGAACTACAACTATATAGATCAAAGATTAATCCATGAAAGTTATATTGGTGGCGGACTACAGTGGATGGAAGATTTCCAAAAAATTTCGGCAGAAGTCTTTTACCGATACGAGTATGCAAAAAATAAAAAGATTAGCCTTAGGTTTTTTGGCGGATATTTTTTGAGCAATAAGACTCAAAACAATTTCTTTGATTTTGGGGTTGCCCGTGTTTCCAACTACTCTTTTTCGTATGGATTGATAGGACAAAGTGCAACTTCCGGAATATTTTCCCAACAGTTGGTAATTGCTGATGGAGGTTTTAAATCGTATGTTGCTCCTTTTGTAAATCAGTGGATCGGTGCAATTAATATGGATTCTAATATCTGGAAATGGTTCAATATTTATGCAGATGCGGGAATCTATAAAAACAAATATAGCGATCCGAAATTTATTTGGGATAGCGGAATAAAACTGGCCGTAATTCCGGATTTTCTGGAATTGTACTTCCCTATTCAGTCTTCTTTAGGTTTTGAGCCTTCATTCAAAGATTATGGACGAAGGATACGTTTTACGTTGGTTCTAAATTTAGGTGCGATTTCCAATTATTTCAGGAGAGGTGTTTTTTAAAAATTTTAGAAATTGACTGATTATCATTTTTATGAAACCAATCTATAAACAAAGCATCATTATCATCAGTTTATTTTTAGTTTCCTATTCTTTTTATCTTACTAAAATATACGGTTGGGATATGATTGCCTATGTAGGTTGTGTTTTGAAAAAAAATAATGTACCTGAATCCGCAATACATTCCGAAACCTACGAGATTATTCGGAACGATATTCCCCAAAAAGATTATCTGAATCTTTCCGGAAACCAAGAACCCATAAAATTTCGGAGATACATCTACAAAAACAGTAATGCTTTTATCCAACAACTAAAGTATTACGAAATAAAAGAAATGTATGTAGATATGCTATTTTTTGTAAACATAATAACAAAAGATATCATAAAAAGTATATATCTACTGAATATGATTTGTGCTTTTCTAACCGGTCTTTTTATTTTTATTATTTTTAATCGGTATTGTAAATTAAATTTCTGGATTTCGTATTTGCTTACTCTTTCTCTGTTATTATTCTCACCTCTTTCTCATATTGCCAGAATAGCATCTCCTGATGCAATGGCTGTAGCAATTTTTGTTTATTTGCTTTATGCTTATGTCAAAAATTATAGTTTCATTTTCCAGTTTGTCATAGTATTACTGATTATATTGACAAGACCCGATTATCTGACGTTTGCAATACCTTTTTTGACTTTTACTTTTTTCACCAAACCAATACCTTTCTATCAGTTTTTACTATCAATCTCAATAGTGTTGGGTGTATATTTTTTAATACTTCATCTTTATGGATATCCAAGCTGGTCAGATGTATTTTATGATTCATTTGTACATCGAAGATTGGATATTGAAAAAGAGAAAGTTTTGTTTAATAAGGATATTTATTTTTCAGTATTATTTAATAATTTACTACACTTCAAAAAGTTCACTCTTGCAAGTATTGTATTAGTCTTGGTCTCTTATTTTCTTTATTATCACAAAAGGCTTAAAAAAGAGAATTTTCTATTGATTGTTTTAATGTTTTTAAGTTTGTATATTAAGTTTGCATTTTTCCCTGCTTCTGGCGAAACCAGATTTTTTGTTCCCTATCTGATTGCAATGTTTATTTTAATATTTAACCCTTATAGAAAAAAAGAGCTAATTAGTAAGAATTCTTTGAACTAGTTCAAATATAAAAGCCGCTAAAAAAGCGGCTTTTATATATTTTTTAATTTCAATAAAATTATTTTTTGATAATTTTCTGAGAAGCACCTGCTCCGTTTACTATATATACTCCTTTTGGAAATGCAGAAATATCTAAAGAAGAATTTTCTTTTACTGATGCAGATTTTACCAATTGTCCATTTGTATTGTAAATTTTAACATCTGCATTAGTACCAAATACTAATGTATTATCTACTATTGTATTTTTAACAAGAGTGGATTTAGATTTAGTAATGTCTGATACTGCTAATGTACCACTATAAATAGTTACATTATCAACTCTTGTTGTTCCAGTTACCGCATAAGTACTTGCTGCACCTATTGGAGTATAAGTTGCTCCGTTAGCAGGATCAAATACAGAAACAACTCTAAAAGCAAAGTTAGCACTGTTTCCAGCATTTGCAGGAAGGTTAGCACTCATTGTAACCCAAGCTGCAGGAGCTGCAGTCTGACCAATTGCAGTAACAGAACCTACATTATTCCAAGTAGTACCGTTAGTAGTATATTGCATTTGATAGTATTTAGAAGCTGTATTAGAGCCGGCAATATCAATAGAAACAGATATAGTAGAACTTCCTACTGTACTTGTAGCAAAAGAAAATCCAGCCGTTCCGGAACCACTACCTTGTGCAGGAAATCCTGAAGTGCTCCAAGCTTTTCCTGTACTAGGATTTCCAGCAGGGAAAGAAGGTGTACCTGTAGCTGTTAATATTGATGCAGTACCTGTTCCCGTAGTTGCGGCATTAGAACTAGCATCGAAATTCCACTGTGTTAAAACTGTTTGCGCAGACATTGAAATTGCAGCAGAAATACTTAAAATAGTAAAGATTTTTTTCATTTTAAAAAATTTTTTTTATACTTTTTTGTTGCGGCTAAATTACAAAAAATAATAAATCACAAAAAAACTATATCTATTATTTAACATATTATTAAACTTTCGTTTAAAAACTATTTTTTGGAAAGCACCAAATAACCTGCTTTTTTCAATTGAAAATCACGCTTTTCATCAATATTGAGACGAGACTCATCAAATATATTAACAAAAGTTCCCAAAACATTTTCATCTTGTAAGCTAAAATTTACATCTTCTTTAGACATATTAAGAATGACCAATACCTCATCTTTTCCATTTTTTCGCACATACGCCAATATTTTATCATTCGCAGTAGTATTTAAAATATAAGTAGTAACAGCAGAATCTCCTCCCTTTAAAGCAGGGTTTGTTGATTTTAATTCTAATAATGTTTTGTAAAAATCTGCTAACTGATAAGTACCATTCCAATTAATCGGATCTTTTTCAAAAAACTCAAGACGTTTCATATTTGGTAATTCCTGTCCGGAATACATGAGAGGAACTCCATTCCATGTAATCGAAAATACAGCAAGTGGTTTTGCAATTGCTCCGTATTTTTCATATTCGGTTCCGTTCCAGGAGTTTTCATCGTGATTGGCCGTAAACCAAGCTCTCATGGAATTATCTCCAATAGAAGAATATTTGAAAAGCAAATCTTTAAGCTCCTGAAGAGGAAGATTTTTTTTGTAATAATCCTCCGTTTTGTGCATCCAAGTCCAAGAATAGCTTGCATCAAAAACTTTCCCATATTCCGGAGTTTCCAGTTCATCAAATTCTCCAAGCCAGAAAAGCGGTTTTACTTTTTCCACTTCAGGTCTTGCCTGTTTCCAAAAATCTACTTCCACCCAGCTTGCAAGATCGCATCGGAAACCATCAATATTTGTTTCTTGTACCCAAAATTTCATGGCATCAATCATTGCCAGTCTCATTTCCTGATTTTTATAGTCCAATTCTATAATATCATCCATACCGGAAGCTATATGAAACCGCCCATCCGAATCATGTAAATAATATTCCGGATGCGATTTGGTCCATACATGATCCCAACCGGTATGATTAGCCACCCAATCGATGATTACTTTCAACCCTAGCTTATGAGCTGCATCTACCAAGTCTTTGAAGTCCTGCATTGTTCCAAATTCCGGATTAATAGCAGTATAGTCGTATGCAGCATAAGGACTTCCCAAACTTCCTTTTTTATTTTGCTGAGCAATTGGCGTGATCGGCATAAACCAAATTGTTTCCACACCCATAGCTTTTAATCGGGGCAACTCTTTTTCAAATGCTTTAAAAGTTCCTTCTTTGGTATATTGTCTTACATTTACTTCATAAATATTGGTGGTATGTTTCCACACTTCAGGTTTGTCCATATTTGTTAAATTTTTTCTATTGGTGCAGGAAATGATCCCTAAACCTATGATGGCTAAAAGAATATGTTTTTTCATTTGAAAAAAATTTACACAAAAGTAATAAAATTGGATTCAAAAAAGTGAAGCCATAAAAAAAACCTGAAAAATTCAGGTTCTTGTTTATTTTTATGCTTCTTCGGAATCTTCTTCATCGAAGAAATCATCATTATCATTGTAGTCTTCTTCTTCGTCATCAAAATTTTCATCATCCTCATCTGCAAAATTTCCTGCTGATTCAAATTCTGAAAAATCATCGTTAAAATCCAAATCCATCAAAGGCATCGCTGCTTTTTTAGATGAGCCAGAGTTCTTTCCGGGTGCTTTCAAAGGAACATTTCCGAATCTGTAAACTGTAATCGGATAATTTACAGCAGGTTTTTCATCAATAATTTCCACAAGTTCACAGAAAAACTCCCACAAATCCAAAAGACCATATTGAAATTGTGCTTTACTTTCTTTTGATGCAAATGCTTCATCTATATAGATATCAGACATTATTTCGCCATCTCCATCGTCGCTCATATCTTCTAAAGGAACTGATTTTACAATTGTACCATCTTCCTCTAAAAGATTGAATGCAGAAAGCTCATCTCCTTGAAGACTGAACGCACTTTTAATCCCCAGATGCAAATTCCAAAGTGTTTGTTTTGCTTTTATTTCGATATCTCTGAAAATATCTTCTTTTGTATCCAATATGACACGGATCTTATATACCATATAATTACTGATTACTTTTGTAGACTGATTTCTGTGCAAATATAAAACAAATGAAAAATGACCAAAAAATTTTTTAGCTATTTTTTTAAAAAAAGTTTTTTCTAAATTTTAGGGCTGTTCTTATCTCGCTTTATCCAAAAGAAAACTAAATTTTGTACCTTCCAGATATTCGCTTTCCACTCTAATATTTTCTCCGTGTGCTTCAAGAATGTGTTTCACGATGGCAAGTCCTAATCCGGAACCTCCATCTTTACGGTTTCTGCTGGTTTCCACCCTATAAAAACGTTCAAAAATTCTGGGAAGAATTTCGGGTTTTATCCCCATTCCGTTGTCTTCAACTTCTATTAAAACCTTATTCTCGGAAATAGTGGTTTTTACTAAAATTCTGGCTTCCTGTCTATTAGCATAATGAATAGCATTAGAAACAAGATTAATCAATACCTGCGAAATTTTTTGTTTATCTGCCCTCACAAAAATCTGGTTTTGAGAAGTCTGTAGTTTCAGTGATGCATTTTTCTTTTCAGCATCAAGATCCAGCAAATCAAAAACTTCTCGAACAAGTGTATTAATATCAAATTCCGATAAATTGAGATTAATTTCTCCCGCTTCCAAACGGTTGATCATGTCTAAATCATTGACAATAGCAATCAGTCTTTCCACAGAAATACCGATTCTTTCCAGATATTTGTTCCGGATATTTAAATTTTCTACAGCTCCGTCACGAAGCGTTTCTACATATCCCTGAATGGAAAAAAGTGGCGTTTTCAATTCATGCGATATATTTCCGATGTATTCTTTCCGGTAATCTTCCATTTCCTTCATCATATCCATTTCGGATTCGTTTTTCTGACGGAGAACAAATATTTTTTCGGAAAATTCTTTAAAACCTATATTTTGGTTGTCTTTAAAAATCTCATCCGGAAGTTTGTCTGCCATTTTACGAATTTGTCTCTTTCCATAAAATCTGAAAAGAATTTCGATTCCGATATAAGTGGTAATAAAAATCAGTAGAATACTGATGGCGAAAAGAATAGTGAAATTAATGGAATGATTATCCAACCGATTTGCATAATCAAAAACCATTACTATTACTGCAATGGCTACTGTCATTAATAAAGCTGAGATAAATGAAAGGCGATTCAGTTTCATTCCTGAAAATCTAAACTAACAATTTATATCCGATTCCCTTTAATGTTTGAATGGATTGATCTCCCAATTTTTCCCGTAATCTTCGGATATGTACATCAATAGTTCTTTCTCCTACTACCACGTCATTTCCCCAAACTTTTTCCAGAATTTCTTCTCTTTTGAAAACTTTATCCGTATTGGAAGCCAAAAGATACAGAAGATCAAATTCCTTTTTGGGAAGAAGAAAAACCTGCCCGTTTTTAGAAACCCTGAAATTATCTTTATCTATAACAAGATCTCCGATATTCAAATTTTTTGGACTTTCATCGTTAAAAGAAGCTAGATGTAAAAGTGCATTTACTTTAGAAATTAAAACTTTAGGTTTAATCACTTTTACTACATAATCATTAGCACCAGCCTGATATCCTGCTAATTGTGAAAACTCTTCTCCTCTTGCCGAAAGGAAAACAATGAGTGTACGTTGCAATTTTTTAATTTTTCGTAAATCCTGACATGTTTCAATTCCGTCTTTTTCCGGCATCATTACATCCAAAAGGATAAGATCTGGAATAATTTCTTTTGCTTTTTCAATACCTTCTACTCCATTATCGGCTATATGAACTTCATATCCTTCCTTTTCCAGATTATACGAAAGTATTTCGAGAATATCTTGTTCATCATCAATCAGGAGGATTTTTTTTGAGTTCATTTTTACAATTTTATTCTTCTTTAGCTTTCAAATTTACTCAAAAACAAGATACCATTCTTTAAGGAAGACAGTATTTACATAAAATTAATATTACATCCAATTTCTTAAAAAAAATTTAAATATTAATTAAAAAATTATAAACCAAATAAGCCCTTTGAAAATTCTTTCTTTGCACAAATTATTTCTATGAACATGCTACTAAACAAAAGTTTTATTGTATTCTGTTTACTGTTTTTTGGATATATTTTTTCTCAAAATCAATTTTTGGAAGGTCGTGTTTTGGATGATAGAGACAACTCTCCTGTGCAAGGTGCAATTGTAAAAGTGAATGACAAAGAAGCGCAAACCGATATTTCGGGATATTACAAAATTTCTTTAGAGTCCGGAAATAGCTATAACGCAATAATTTCTTATAATGGATATACCCAAAAAGAAATTACTGAAATATCTGTAAAACCTAATGAAAATACTTATCTTGATATTCTGCTTAGCAAATCTTCAAAAGCCGAGAAAATTTCGGATATTGATGCTGTTGTTATAAAATCCAGTGCAAAGAAGGAAAGCATAGCTTCCACTATCAATTTGCAGAAAAATTCGGCTGTAGTTTCGCAAGTAATAGGAACGGAAGCCATCAAGAAAAGTCCGGACAGAAATACGGGAGAAGTACTGAAAAGAGTTTCGGGGGTGAGTTTATTTGAAGGAAAATATATTGTAGTAAGAGGACTTTCTGACCGATATAATCAGGCTATGCTGAACGGAATCCAACTATCCAGTACGGAACCCGACAAAAAAACTTTTTCTTTTGATCTTTTCCCTGCAAATGTAATTGAAACCTTGATCATCAATAAAACATTCATTCCGGAATATACCGGAGAATGGGGAGGTGGTCTTATTCAGATAAATACTAAAGACATTCCCACCAATAGATTTTTTAATTTGCAGGTGGGTGTTGGTGCCAATTTACAAACCATTAATAAAGAATTTTATACCAACAATGGCGGCAATCTAGATTTCATAGGGATTGATGACGGATATAGAAAACTTCCGGCCGGATTTCCTGCAAGAAACCAGTTCAGTTTACTTACAGATCAAGAAAAGACTGATTTTGGAAAAAAATATCTTAAAAACTTCGGATATGGTACTATTGGCTATCCGGAAAATGTAAGCTTGCAGTTGGATGGTGGGTTCAATACTAAATTATTTGGAAAAGATCTTGGTGTAATTGCGGTTCTCAATTACAGCAACAATAAGAGAAGAATTGAAAACAAAAACCGATTTTTTACCATCAACGGAGAGCAGGCGGACGTTAATTTCGATTATTTTACGGAGAGATACAACAACGATATTGTATTGGGAGGATTGCTGAATCTCGCTTTGAAACTGAATGCAAACAACAAAATCTCCTTGAAAAATATTATTACCAATAATGCTGTAAGCCATGTTTCTATACGTACAGGAAAAGATTTTGAATTTGATCCGGAAAACGGAACCAATATCATGGCACGAGAATTAGGTTTCAAACAAACAACTTTTTATAATTCTACCCTCAATGGTAATCATAAAACAAATTGGTTGGGAGGGTTGAATATAAACTGGTACGGAAGTTTCGGAATTCTGGATCAATATATTCCGATGTTGCAGCGTTTGCAGTACAATCAGCAATCTACTATTACCGGAAGTCCCTATATTGCATTGATTTCTAATGGACTTTCCCAAAAATCAGGAAGTTTTTTCTATTCTACACTTAGTGATTATTTATATAATGCAGGTGGTGATATCTCTAAAACATTTACCCTTTTCGGAAAAAAACAAACGATAAAGGGAGGTTATCTTTTTCAAGTAAAGGATAGAATTTATAATTCAAGGCCTTTCTCCGTAAAGTTGGAAAATTATAACCAAAATATCCTGACACAATCTTTTGAAAACATTTTTAATCATGAAAATTTCGGAACGACGGGAAACCTTTTTGAGTTTGATGAAATAGCAGGAAACCAATACAGATATATTGCAAATACCATTCTGAATGCCGGATATATTCAGTTTGATAATAATTTCACCTCTTGGATGAGAACTGTTTGGGGATTGAGAGTAGAAAATTTTGATCAATTAGTGGGTAGTACAAAAAAAAGTGATCCTAGATTTGTAAATTCAGAAGTGACAGATTTTATGCCCGCATTGAACATCACCTTCAAGTTGAACAATAAAATGAATCTTCGTTTGGCAGGTTCGCAAACTGTTGTGAGACCAGAATTTCGAGAGCTTTCTCCTTTGGCTTATTATGATTTTGATCTTGGTGCTACTGTCATAGGAAACAAAAACCTCCAAAGAACCAAAATTTCCAGTGGAGATATACGGTGGGAGTATTATCCGAGTGTGGGAGAGATACTTTCCGTAGCCGGATTTTATAAAAATTTTAAAAACCCGATCGAATTATACTTCAACCAATCGGGAGTAGGAACCAGCAATACATTCAATTATCTGAATGTAGACAAAGCCAATGCTTACGGAATCGAATTGGAGTTCAGAAAAAAATTAGATTTTACAAACGTATTTAAAAATTTTACTTTCGGGGGTAATATTTCGCTTATAAAAAATAAAGTAACCGATAAAGAAACCAATGTAGACCGCCCAATGCAAGGTCAGTCTCCTTATACTCTTAACCTGAACTTGCAGTACGATTCCGAAAAATACGGCATATCTTCTACTATATTGTTCAATGTGATTGGGAGAAGAATTCTTTATGTAGGAAACGATCAAGTTCCCCCTATTTGGGAAAATCCACGTCCTCTTTTAGATTATCAAATCGCTAAAAAAATATTGAAAAACAAAGGAGAACTGAAACTAAATGTTTCCGATATTCTGAATCAAAAAGCCAAATATTATCACGATCTGAACAACAATAAAAAATACGATAGCAAAGATGCCATTGCTATAGAAAGACTTACCGGCACAAATATTAATCTGATTATAAGCTACAGCTTCTAATTTTTTCGGAAAAATTTATAAATAATACATAATATGAAACTAAAAATTGTTTTTTATTCCTTATTGGTAGGACTTCTTACTACTGCAAATTCTTGCAGAAAAATTGAAGAAGATGGAGAAACCATTGTAAATAATACTAACGGAAACGGAGAAACTACGGAAAACGTTATCCTTACAGGAAAAATCACTACCAACAGAACGCTTAAAGCAAACTATATTTACAAATTAAGAGGTTTGGTTTATGTTACTAATGGAGCAACTCTAACCATTGAGCCCGGAACAAAAATTGTAGGAGAAGCCGACAAAAACGGAGGACTTGTGATTACGAGAGGATCCAAAATTATGGCAGAAGGTACAGCTTCTTCGCCAATTATATTCACCTCAGAAAAAGGAAATCCAAAAAGAGGAGATTGGTCAGGAATTGTACTTCTCGGAAAAGCGCCAACCAATGCTTCTTATAACGGACAAGCCGGAGTTGGAGAGATTGAAGGTGGAATCAACGACTCGGATGGAAACGGACTTTACGGAGGAACTGATCCTGCTGATAACAGTGGAGTTCTAAAATATGTAAGAATTGAGTACGCTGGATATGCTTTTTTACCGGATAAAGAAATCAACGGGCTCACATTTGGCGGTGTAGGTAATGGTACAACGATAGATTATGTAGAAGTTGCCTATGCAAACGATGATAGTTTTGAGTGGTTCGGAGGAACTGTAAACTGCAAACATCTTATTGCTTATAAAGGTCTTGATGATGACTTTGATACCGACAACGGATTTTCCGGAAATATACAATTTGGAATTATCGTGAGAGACCCCTCTGTTGCAGATGTTTCCGGATCCAATGCTTTTGAATCGGATAATGATGCCAATGGTTCTTCACTCACACCAAAAACCTCAGCTGTTTTTTCCAATATTACGGTACTAGGACCTATCCAAAACTCTTCTACAAATAGTAATGCTGCTACCATCAATACTTTGTTTCAAAATGCCCTTCAAATCAGAAGAAATTCTTCCATTTCTGTATTCAATTCTGTATTTATAGGCTTTCCGGTAGGTTTGTTTATAGATGCTTCCAAAGGCACACCAACCGATAACAATATTACCACTACCAATCCAACCTTATTTTTCCAAAATAATATACTTGCAGGTAATACCGCGAATTTCAAATATGCAGCATCAGCTTCTACACCAACAGGTTGGAATACGTCTAATGTAGAAAATTGGTTCAATACGGCCTCTTATAGCAATTCTGTATATGCTTATTCTTCGGATCTGAAAATTAATGTAGGAGCTACTGCATGGCCGCCTTCAGGAACTACACCTAATTTTTCTCCAAATACAGGGTCTCCTTTATTGATGGGTGCTTCGTTTACACATCCCAAATTATCCGGATTCACACAGGTTGAATATAGAGGTGCTGTAAAAAATTCTACCGATTTTTGGTACGCAGGTTGGACCAACTGGAATCTTTAGAAATTTTTTTTCAAATTAATTTTTTTCAATAAAGCTGTTATCAATTTTGAAACAGCTTTTTTTATTCTTCATCGTCTTCGTATTGTTCCAAATAATATGAAAATGAAAAACCTTCCGTTTCATCTTCTGCATCTTCAAGAGTAGTAAGCAAATCTTCAAAAATTTCCAGTTGTTCTACACTCATATTTACAAATTCTATGTGAAGAGGAAGTTCTGCAAAACCTGTAATGCTATCATAAAGTGCATCCAAATTGTCTCCAAAAAATTCCTGCAGAGTCAATTTTTCCTTTAATTGAGAATAGAAATCTTCATAATCTCCAATGTCCGTAAAATCAATATATATTTCTTTCATTGTGGTTGATGGTTGTTAGTTGTTCGTTGTTCGTTGTTGGTTGTTGGTTGTTAGTTGATAGTTGATGGTTGTTTATCAGTAAAATAATTCATAATTCATAATTCATAATTCATAATTCATAATTCATAATTCATAATTCATAATTCATAATTCATAATTCATAATTCATAATTCATAATTCATGATTCATAATTCATAATTCATAATTCATGATTCATGATTATTTCAACTGAATTTCCAATGTTTAGCTTTCAGATAATTTTTGCATTTTTTACAAAAATCTTTTTCTTCATCGGTAGGATTTCCACCTTCCGCATCTCTCATAAAACAGGTTTTCTCCGGACAATGTTTCAAACCTTGTGTATGTCCAAGTTCATGTATAGCAATTTTATAAAACTGTGAATTTTTATTATTTGAATTCAACCTAAAATTGGAAGCCACACATGCTTTTCCGGGACGATAACCAAGTCCCATAATTCCAAAATCCGGGTTTTTTCCCTTTGTTGCACTGATGTCTTTTGTTGTAAGTCCGATTTTCACGAATCCATTTTGAGTTTCGGAATCTAAAAATTTTATGATAGAATCTGCTCTGTAACGGTTTCGTGGTTTGTAATAGGTACTTTCTGGAAGATCAATTGGAGCAAGGATTTCAACATGTGGATAAACTTCCTTTATTTTTTCAAAAATTAAATGCGTTTCTTTATTCTTCATATCTGAAAACGGCTGGATCTGAATGACCAAAGGATTTTCAATACTTTGCTTCTGTGAAGAACTATCCTTGCAATTCAAAAGAAACAAGCAAAATAGGAGAAGAAAAATTCTGTTTAGCCGAACAAAATTTACAGATGAATGTTCACAGCCTGTCATTGTTTTACTGTTTTTCAAAAGTTTTATAATGATTTTTTGTAAGCCAAACTTCTCCGTTTTTGGTAAAAACAATTCGATCTGCGTTACGGTTTCCACAATTATAATTCACGTCTGCTTCGTAATATTGATTGCCTTTTGGAAGCTGTTTTTCACGATTACTGAATCTATCTCCACCAATTGCTTTTCCGGGCAAGACTTCACAAAGATTTCCTTCAGAAGGGTTCCAACCTTGCTGTTTTGCTTCAGATTTTGTAATGTAATATTCCGGAAGTTCGTGATGCTCTTTTACATATTCGACGACAATATTTTCATTCGTAAGTTCATCTATATTTCCTTTTGGAGTTTCGAGATTTTCGGGAAGACCTAAACTTTTTACTTCGTCAGAATTTTTACTGGTGTTAATTTGTGAAGAGTTTTTTTCCGGATTCTTCTTTTCAATTTTATAATTACTGAAAAGATACATGGCAAAAAATCCTGCCAACGCACCTACAGTGAATATTAAAAATGTTTTTGTTTTTTGATTCATGATTTTTCATTTTATTGAACATGCCTTTTTGGCATGTTCCTACAGAATTATCTCCATTCTTCCAGAATATCACAAACAGGAATTGGATTCATTTTATGTTGTGCTGCTTTGTGCATACGGTCAAAAATAAGGAAAACCTCTTTTTCGCGTCCCTCATATTCATCAACGGGTTTTGTTCCGTATTCTTTCTGAATTTTTTCCAATTCCGGATAAGTCGCTCCAATTTGCTGCTCATCGGTTCTGTCTACATCCCAGAGTCCGTCAGTAGGAATTGCATTTTTTATGCTTTCTGGCAAATTGAGAAATCTTGCCAATTCATACACTTCTGTTTTGTATAGATCTGCAATTGGCGATACATCTACACCTCCATCACCATATTTCGTATAAAACCCAATTCCGAAATCTTCCACTTTATTCCCTGTTCCACAAACTAGAAGTCCATTAATTTGTCCATAATAGTACAATGTAAGCATTCTTAAACGGGAACGTGTATTAGCAAAAGCCAGTTTTTCATTTGGATAAAGATCATCGTGTACATTCAGTACATTGTGAAGTTCTTCAAAAGCAGGAGTAAGATTCACAGTAAAACCTTCTACATTCGGGAATTTATTTTTTAAAAATTCGATATGTTCCTGAGCTCGATCTACCTGATCCATTTTTTGACGAATCGGCATCTCCAAAACCAATACTTTAAGTCCCGTCATTGCACAAAGTGTAGAAACCACTCCGGAATCCACACCTCCGGAAACTCCAACTACATATCCTTTTACATTTGCTTTGTGAGCATAATCTTTCAGCCAGCTTACAATATGATTTACAATTTTTTCAGTTTGCATAATACTATATTTTCAATATTTAATTTTTATAATTTTCTTTTTTCAGTTCATACCAAAAACAAATTCCGTCCGGTTCTACAAAATCTCCGGTTTTTTGGAAGCCGAGTTTTCGCAACGTATGATTAGAGGCATTATTTTCGGAATGAGCATGAGCATAAATAACATCCAGATTCATTTCATTAAATCCTAAATCCAAAAACGCTTTTGAAGATTCGGTTGCATATCCTTTCCCCCAAAATTCGGGAAGAAAACGATAGCCTAAATCGTAGATATTTTTGTAACCGTTAATTTCGTCCGTAAGAAGTTTCAGTCCGCTCCAACCGATCAGAAGATTGCTTTCTTTTTCTATTACTGCAAATCTTCCTATTCCGTTTTCTGTATATTGATTTTGAATTTTTTCAATAATTTCTTTGGATTCCGATAGTTCGGAAACAGGCTTTACACCAACATAGCGCACTACATCAGGATTTTTATCTAAAAGAAAAAGTCTTTCCGCATCATTTTTTTCTAAAGGTCTTAATAGTAATCTTAGCGTTTCTATAGGTTTCAACATGATTAAAATTTGTATTTTTGTGCATCTAAATTCGTTGTAAAAATAATGAAGTTTTTCAGAAATATAGCTATTGCTTCCGTTTTAGTTTTCAGTTTGAGTTCCTGCAAAAAAGATCAGGAAACCAACTGGAAAGTAGAAATTAAAAAACCGGTACAAAATGTAGAAATCATTGATATTTCTAAAGAATTTTATAATCCAAGCGTTTCTCTTGACGTTTTCAAAAGCAAATATCCGTGGTTTCAGGGAACTGTTCCTGATGAAGATTATGCAATTCGCAGACAAGATCAGGAAGAAATAAAAATTTACAAAGAAGCGATTTTAAAAATTGACCAAAATAAATTGAAAAAAGATTTGTCCGGACTTTTTTCGCACATTCAATATTACTTTCCGGATTTTAAAATTCCGAAAGTCTATCTTTATTCATCAGCTTTGCAAGGCATAAAAGATCCTATTTTTTATCATCAGCAGGAAAATCTTTTATTCATAGACATTACAGCATTTATGGGCGAAAACAATCCGAACTATAAAGGTCTGGAGCAATATTTCCAAAAATCCATGAATCCGGTAAATATCGTTCCGAAGGCTTCAGAAATATTTGCTGAAAATTTTGTTCCTGCAAACAGGGATCATCAAAAATTTATCGACCAGCTTGTATATCAAGGAAAATTGATGACTTTACAAGATGCTTTTCTACCGGAATTTCCGGACTATCTGAAAATAAATTACACCCAAAAACAATACGAATGGGCAGTTGCCAATGAAGTGAATATTTGGGATTATTTTGTAGAAAACAATCTGGTTTTCAGTGATGATGCGAGATTAACAGAGAGATTCATTATGCCGGGTCCGTTTTCAAAATTCTACACCGAAATTGATAATGAATCTTCTCCGCAAATCGGAATTTTTGTGGGATGGCAAATTTGTAAAAAATTCTTTCAGGAAAAACCTGATACAAAGATGAAAGATTTTCTGAATATGAATGCTCAAGAAATTTTCAATGCAGCACAATATAAACCTAAATTTTAACTATTGTAAAATCGAGAAGTCGTTTATTTATCAATTATAAATTAACAATTCAACAACTTTACAACTTTACAACTTTACAACTTAAAAAAAATATGAGAAAAACCCAAATAACAATAGAAGTAGAACTGGATGAAAACCACATTCCCGAAAAACTAACATGGAATGCTGAAGATGGTGGTGTGGAAAAACAGGAAACCAAAGCAGCCATGATTTCTGTTTGGGACGATCAAAAAATGGAAGCTCTTAGAATCGATTTATGGACGAAAGAAATGCCGGTAGATCACATGAAGAGATTTTTTCACCAGATTTTAATTTCTTTGGGAGATACTTATCAAAGAGCGACCGGTGAAGAAGATGTAACCGCATGGATGCATGAAGTAGCCGAAGAATTTGCCGTGAAGTCTGCTATTAAAATGTGATAAAAAAGTAAAATCGTTAAGTTGTTAATTCGTTTGTAAAAAAACAGCTTAACTTCTTAACAACTTAACAAATCAACTTTATGAAATTCAATACAAAAGTTATACATGGTGGTCAGCATCACGAATCTGCAACAGGAGCTGTAAATGTGCCTGTATTTTTAACCTCCACTTTTGCTCAGAAAAGTCCGGGAATCCACTCCGGATATGAATATTCCAGAGCTGCAAATCCTACAAGACAAGCTCTGGAAGACAGTCTTGCAAGTATCGAAAACGGAGCCAGAGGTTTGGCTTTTGCTTCCGGATTGGCTGCAACAGACTGCGTTTTAAAAGTATTAAATCCAGGTGATGAAGTAATTGCTTGTGATGATTTGTATGGTGGAACATACAGAATGTTTACCAAAATGTTTGAAAAATATCAACTGAAATTTCATTTTGTAAATTTTGATGATGTTTCCAAAATTGAAGAATTAATCAATGATAAAACCAAATTGATCTGGATTGAAACTCCTACTAATCCGCTAATGAAATTGGTAGACATCAAAGCTGTAACAGATTTGGTAAAAGGAAAGGATATTTTGGTGGCGGTAGATAATACTTTCGCAACGCCTTATCTGCAAAAACCTTTGGATTTGGGAGCTGATATTGTGATGCATTCTGCTACCAAATATTTGGGCGGACATTCTGATGTAATTGCCGGTGCGTTGGTTACAAAAGACAGAGAACTTGGCGAAAAGCTCCATTTTATTCAGTTTGCTTCAGGAGGAATTCTTGGTCCGCACGATTCTTATCTTGTTTTGAGAGGAATTAAAACATTGGCTTTACGAGTTCAGAGACATTCTGAAAACGGATTAAAAATTGCTGAATATTTGCAAAATCATCCAAAAGTGAATCAGGTTTTTTATCCCGGTTTAGCTTCTCATCCACAATATGATTTGGCAAAAAAACAAATGGCAAATGGTTCCGGAGGAATGGTTTCGTTTAATCTAAAATCGGGAAATAAAAAAGATGCGGTTGAATTTTTAGAAAGGATAAAAGTATTCACTTTAGCTGAAAGTTTGGGCGGTGTAGAATCTTTGGCCAATCATCCTGCAACGATGACGCATGCTTCCATTCCAGCGGAAATTCGTGCTGAAGCTGGAATTACAGATGATTTAATCAGACTAAGTGTTGGTATCGAAGACATCGAAGATTTGATTGAAGGACTCAACAAAGGATTTCAATAAGCAAAAAAATGACTAGAAAAGCAACATTAGAAGATATAGAACAACTTTCGGAATTGTTTGACCAATATCGGATTTTTTATCATAAAGAATCCGATATAAAAAATGCTCAAAATTTTCTCAAAGAAAGACTGCAAAATCACGATTCCGAAATTTTTGTTTCGGAAGAAGATAGTGTTCTTACAGGATTCACACAACTCTACCCTATTTTTTCTTCTACCAGAATGAAAAGATATTGGCTTCTAAATGATTTGTATGTGAATGAAAACCATCGTGGAAAAGGACATTCAAAAGAGCTAATCGAAAAAGCGAAAGAACTTTGCAAAGAAACAAATGCAGCCGGAATTTTATTGGAAACAGGAAAAACAAATGAAATTGGAAATCAGCTTTATCCAACTTGTGGTTTTGAGTTGTATGATTCCGTTAATTTTTATGAATGGAGTAATCCCGAAAATTAAATAAAACTATTTTAAAAAATTTAAGGAAAATTTAAGAAATATTAAAAACAGAATACTTAAATATTTTATAAATTAGCCTCTACAACTAAATAAATAAAAAATGATTAAGCAAGCTCTTCTCGGCGAATTTCTACACGAAGCTGAAAACACAAGAAAATTATTAAACGCTATTCCTGATTCTGCATTGGAATACAAACCTCAACCTCATCTTTGGTCAGTAGGACAATTAGCTTCACATATTGCAGAGATATATAATTGGTACGAAGTAACCTTCAATCAGGATGTTTTTGATATGGGATCATATAAGTATGATAAAGGCGATATTTCAAAAGCATCTAATATTGTTCAAAAATTTGAAGAAAATGTTGCTAAAGCAAAAGAAGTTTTAGAAAATTCTGATGAGTCTCAATATTTCAATGAATGGAATATGCAAGTGGAAGGTCAAAACGTATTTCCTGCAATGCCGAAAATGCAAGTAATTCGTGGTTTTTTATACAACCATCTTTATCACCATCGTGGAGAATTGGTGGCGCATCTGCGTGCAACAGGAAATAAAGTTCCCGGTATGTATGGACCGACTTATGAGGAATCTCCAGGACAATAAAAAAAATTTAAACCGCTCTTTTGAGTGGTTTTTTTATTTATGAAAAACTGGGTTTTTTGTAATTTTGAGATTCAAAAATTTGAAAAAATATGACTGAATTTGAAAAATATATTCAACGGTATCTTGATTTAGTTCCTTCGGAAAACTGGATTCAAGAGATGAAAAATACCTCTAACCAAACGTTGGAAATCTACACCAAACTTTCTGAAGAACAAGGAAACTTTGCCTATGCTGAAGGAAAATGGTCTTTAAAAGTTCTTTTGGAACATTTAACCGACGCTGAAAAAATTTTCAATTACCGCGCTTTGAGATTTGCCAGAAAAGATACCACTGATCTTTCAGGTTTCGATGAAGAATTATATGCAAAAAACGGAATTGCGGATCGATTATCTTTAAAAGAACTGATTGAAGAGTTTCAGTTGAACAGGCTTTGTTCATTAGCATTTTTCAGTAAACTGACCGATGAACAACTTTCGCAAAAAGGAAAAGCAAACGGAAACGAAATTTCGGTAGAAACTATCGGAAAACTGATTGTAGGTCATAATCTGCATCATTTGAATGTAATTAAAGAGAGGTATTTGCTTAGCACAAAAATTTGAATCAATAGGAACGGGCTTTAGCCCGTTTATTTTTGTAACATCTTCAGGCTTTAGCCAAAACTTAAAAATAATATATTTGATAAAAAAAAGATATGCCATTCATTAAAATTTATATTCATTTGGTATTTTCAACACACAATAGAATTCCTTATTTAAAATCTCCTGATATAAGAATAAAAGTCTGGAAGCACATTAAAGAAAATGCCACAGAAAAAGGAATATTCATAGATATGGTAAATGGTTATTCCGATCATTGCCATTGTTTATTATCTTTATCTTCAAATCAAAATATTGAAAAAGTTGTTCAAATGATTAAAGGAGAGTCTTCTCATTGGATAAATAAAAATCAGATTACAGATGAAAAATTTTATTGGCAAGATGGATATTTTGCAGTTTCAGTATCCGAATCAATGATAGAAAATGTGCGAAAATATATCAAAAAACAAGAAATTCATCACTATAAAAAAACATTTGCTGAAGAATATACTGAGTTTATAAAAAAATACAATTTTGAAATTAAATAAGTT
The DNA here is from genome assembly GCF_057180505.1 of Chryseobacterium sp. HNCC26DJ241. Lineage (NCBI taxonomy): Bacteria > Pseudomonadati > Bacteroidota > Flavobacteriia > Flavobacteriales > Weeksellaceae > Chryseobacterium > Chryseobacterium sp. HNCC26DJ241. The sequence continues at coordinate 539,127 of NZ_JBXUGL010000001.1, forward strand.
TTGGCTAAAGCCAAATGTAATTATAACTTTGAAAGCGGGCTAAAGCCCACTCCTACTGAATATGGAAAACATCATTGAAATTTTAAAAAACGGCGGAACCATTCTCTATCCAACTGACACCATTTGGGGAATTGGTTGTGACGCTACAAATACAGAAGCCATCAACAAAATTTTTGAAATCAAAAAACGCGACAAAAACAAATCCATGATTATTCTTGTGGAGAGTGAAAAACGTTTGCAGGATTTGGTGGATGTTCCGGAAATGGCTTGGGAAATTATTGATCTATCTGAAAAACCAGTTACTATTGTTTACGAAAATCCGAGAAATCTTCCCAAAGAAATCCTTGCAGAAGATGGAAGCATCGGAATTCGTTTGGTAAAGGATGATTTCTGCAAAAAGCTCATCGGAAAACTGAATAAACCTTTGGTTTCTACTTCGGCAAATTTTAGTGGAGAAAAATCACCATTAAAATTTTCGGATATTTCGCAGGAATTAGTAGATGCAGTAGATTATGCAATGGAAGAAAACAGAGATAAAGTTTCCAAATATTCGGGTTCTTCCGTAATCAAAATTTGGAATGATGGCAGAGTAAAAGTTTTAAGAGAATAAAAAATAAGATTTTCGTTATCTTTGCAAGTAACCATTAAGACATTAGGAATGTTGAGTAAAACTTAATAGACTTAATGTCTTAATGGTTTTAAATTGAATATAAAATGTTTATCAACCTCAATCAAAATAAAAATCTAAAACTTTTTAAAATTATTTCTGAAGTAGCGGAGAAAAACCATCAGACGGTTTTTGCAGTTGGTGGTTATGTTCGCGATCTACTGATGAAGCGAAAAGCTCCGACAGATATAGATTTTGTAACTGAACAAAACGGAATGGAACTCGCAAAAAAAATTGCACAGGAAATTGATCCGAAAATCAAAGTCTCCCTATTCAAAACGTATGGAACAGCAATGTTTAAATACAACGATCTGGATTTGGAATTTGTAGGAGCCAGAAAGGAAAGTTATAGTGAAGATTCCAGAAAGCCATCGGTAGAAACCGGAACTTTGGAAGACGACCAAATGCGTCGGGATTTTACCATTAATGCAATGGCAATTTCATTGAATAAAGAAAATTTCGGAGAACTAATTGACCCTTTCAACGGAAAGGAAGATCTACAGAACAAAATCTTGCGAACTCCGATGGAACCTCATCAAACGTATTCTGATGATCCTTTGAGAATGATGAGAGCCATTCGTTTTGCGTCTACTCTTGATTTTGAAATTGAGGAAAATTCTTTGGAAGCCATCAAAAAAGAAGTAAACCGAATTGAAATTGTTTCCATGGAAAGAATTATGGTGGAATTCAACAAAGTCATGCTTTCAGGGAAACCATCAAAAGGATTGAAATTGATGGAAGAAACTGGACTTTTACAAAGAATTCTTCCTGAACTTACTGCTCTGAAAGGAATCGAAGAAATCGAAGGACAAACACATAAAGACAATTTTTATCACACTTTGGAAGTGGTCGATAATATTTCTCAAAACACGGATAAACTTTGGCTTCGCTGGTCAGCATTGTTGCATGATATAGGAAAAGCGCCGACTAAAAAATTTGTAGAAGGAACAGGGTGGACATTTCACGGACATGAATTTTTGGGATCGAAAATGATAAAAAACATTTTCAAACGCTTGAAACTTCCGTTAGGTTCGGATCTGAAATTTGTAGAAAAAATGGTTCAGATGCATGCTCGTCCGATTGCTCTGATTACAGACGATGCTTCCGATTCAGCATTGAGGAGATTGCTTTTTGATGCGGGAGAAGATCTGGAAGATTTGTTTACTCTTTGCAAAGCAGATATCACAACCAAGAACTATTCGAAACAGGAAAAATTCAAGAAAAATTTTGAATATGTTGCTTCTAAAATAAAAGAAGTAGAAGAAAAGGACAAAATCCGAAATTTTCAGCCACCGGTTTCCGGAGAAGAAATTATGGAAATGTTCCATCTAAAACCGGGTCGTGAAATCGGAATCCTAAAAGAAAAAGTGAAAGAAGCCATTCTGGAAGGTGAAATTGAAAATGATAAAGAACAGGCAAAGAATTTTGTAATCGGAGAAGCGAAAAAATTAGGATTGAAATTAGCATAAAACCAAATTCAGCAATAGGGAAATTTGAGCCACGAAGTGGCGATTTAGTAAAGAATAGGACGCTAATCCTATTACAATAATAAAGATAATGCATAATTTGGGATAAAACGAAACCCCTTTCTTCATTACAAAGAAAAGGGGTTTCTAAAAAAACACAAATGAAAAAAAAAATTTAAAATTGATAGTGTATTCCTACTGTATAATTTCTCGGTTTGGTTGTATACCCGATCACATCTACATAGGAAGTATTAAAAAGATTTCCGATATTCGCAAACGCTTCAATTTTAGTATTAATTTTCTGATTAATATTTAAATTGAATAAATGAAAACTTTTGTTAGTGAGATTCACTGTTGCAAAAGTGGCGGAATCGAAATAAGCATCAGTTCTTTTTCCAACAAACTGATGGGTAAAATAAATTCTGGTAGTTTTGAATGGTAAAATTTCAAGATAAGAATTCACTCTTTGTTTTGGCTGTCTCAGCGTTTTGGTTTCATCTTTATTTTCGACAAAACTGAAATTCCCTCCCAAATTCAAATATTGATTGATTTTATAATCGAAGCCTATTTCAAAACCTTTTACTTTATTTTCTTCTACATTTTGAAATTTTCCGATAAAGTTAGCTGGATCTATAACCGTATAAGCAAAAGCATCTTTTTCCTTTCTCTGAAAAAGACTTGCATTGAAAACCAAACTTTTATCTTTTTTTCCAATACTTAGATCTATTTCATGGGATTGATTGGTTTCCGGCTTCAAATCAAAATTGGAAAGAGTATAAGGTAATTGCCCGTAATTCTGATACAAAGTTGGGGCAATAAAAGCAGTTGCAAAAGAATATCCTACTTTATAAAAAATTTCTCCGGCTTCTCCTAAATAATAAGGATTTACACTATAAACCCAATGATTTCCAAATTTGGAATTATCCGTCATTCTGGTTCCGGCTTCTAAATTAAAACCTTGATAATTAAAATGAAAATTGGCAAAAGCATCAAAATTATGGAGCTTTGTATCATTGTCATCCAAATGAATTTGCAATTCCGTTCCGCCCCAAGGTAAAGATTTGTATTCCATTTTCTGGTTTTCAAACTGAATTCCTGTCGTAAAATTGAAAAAATCAGAAACTTTATAATGATTATACAATTCTAAAAAAAGATTGTTTCCTGCATAAGAATATTGGTCATTATACTTGTCATTATAATAAGACTGCCCTATTCTTTCCGTTCCGGAATATCTGGAGTTGAAAATCAGATTTCCCTTATCATATTTAAATCCGGCATTTACACCTCCAAAAAATTGTTGGTCATTTCCTCTGTAAAGTCCATCAGAAAACGCTCCGGAATCATAGAGAAAAAGATTATGATTCCAGCCTCCGGAAAGATTTACGTTAAATTGTTCATTTTCAAAACCGACATTTCCGGAAATATTTTGTTTTTCCCAACCATCATTATCGAACGAATCATTGCCTTGAGCAGAAGAAATTCCTTTGGATTTTTCGTTAAAACCATTGACTTGGTAATAAAAATGATTGATTTTCCCTTTTACAGTGGCATTTTGGGCAAAAGTTGAAAACGATCCGCCTCTTGCAGAAAGTAAGCCTTCAATCTGCTTCTTTGCTGCTTTTTTAGTTTTGATATTAATTACGGAAACCGTTGCATTAGAACCATACAAAACTGATGAAGCACCGTTCAAAACCTCTATAGATTCTATATTTTCCAAAGCAATCAATCGGAGATCCGAAACAGTATAATCATTTCCTGTTACATCTTTTAAAGGAATTCCATCCAGAAGAATCAGCACGTTTGCGCTTTTCCCACCTCGTATTTTTATTAATTTTGGCTCGTTTTGATTGCTAAAATTTCCTGTAATCTGAAAACCCGTAATCTGATTCAGAACATCGTTGAGATTTTGTCCTTTAAATTTTTGTAAATCTTCTTCCGTCAAAAGTTTTACATTCTTACCGGTTTTAGTAATGTCTTGCTGGGTTTTGGAAGCAATAGTTACTTCCTCAATCTGGGTTTCATTTTCCTGTTGGGCGAAACAGTTTGTTACTACGACAAGCATCGCTCCAACTAAAATTAATTTTTTGTTCATAAAAAATTAGTAAAGTTAAAGGTAAACTTATCGGAAAAATTAAGCTAAAAATAATGAATACGATATCCATCAGAATCAGGCTTTTCCTCCGAAAGCTGTAATTAATAAATTTCAGCAAGGTCTCCTGACTTTCACATTTTCTGCACCTTCTCACCTTAAAAAAGCAATGGTTTGTTTTGCAGAAAATTTATTTTTTGTTCAGATTTTTTATAATTTTTGTCTGACAAAAAGTGATTTACAGTTGCGGGGACAGTTCACGATTTGCACGTGATTCCCTTTTCTAAAATTTTTACGAAATTACTAAAAATTATTGATTATTTTGAATTTTTATAAAAAAGATGCATCAAAAGAAAATGGCAATAAATCTCTAATGGATTTGGTTTTGAATATTTCTCCTGTTAATGAAGCGAAATAAATTTCAATATTTTCATTTTGCTTTACTTCATATTCCAAAATACTCTGTCTGCAACCTCCACAAGGTGGTATTGGCGCAGAAGTAAGAGCATCTTTTGGTGCGCCGATTACGAAAAGTTTTTTGATTTTTACATTGGGAAAATTGGCAGATGTCCAGAATATAGTAGTTCTTTCAGCACACAAACCAGAAGGATATGCTGCATTTTCCTGATTGTTTCCAGTAATGATTTCTCCATTTTCCAATAAAATCGCACATCCAACGTAGAAGTTGGAATAATTGGCATACGCATTTTTTCTGGCTTCAAATGCAGCATCGTACAACTTTTTTTCTGTTTCGTCCAAATCATTAAAGCCGGAAATAATCTGGAATTTGACTTTCAGTTCTTTTTCTTCCATATCCAAAAAAAGGGAGTTAAATATACTATTTTTCTTGATAGTAGCAATAAAGATACAAGATAATGTTTCTAAAATATTCTTTAGAGTCTGATTAAATTTCAAAATTTCACTCCGGAAAAAATTTTCCTACTTTTCATTTTCCTTGAATATTTCTTCATCATGCTTTGAAAAGACATAACAATAAAAAGATTTCAGTATTACAATATGTTCAGAGAAAGTCATAAATAAAAAATTGCGTATTATATTTTAACTTTATAAATAAATCCTTTTGTAGAAAAGAAAAAAAATATAGTTTTGCAACGATTTTTTTAAAACATACACAGTTTTATATAGAAGGATTTTCATTTCCAAGGTTTATCTTTTTTGGTTACTCCTGTTTTTTGTTCATCTAAAAAATCAAAATAATGCCTGAAAAAACTTCAGGCAATAGTATTTTAATGAATGTCTAATCAAAATTTTTGACTTTTTTAAAACTGATATATTAACAAACAACAATAAATGAAAAACATGAAATCTATTTTCTTTTGTGCAGCATTGTTAGGTACAGCAATTTTGGGCAAAGCACAAACATCGGGTACTTTGGATACCGGCTTTGGTACCAATGGTAGAGTAACCACAGACATTGGTTATGCAAGTAACACTGCCTATAAAGAATTGATACAACCTGATGGTAAAATCATCATAGTGGGCTATAATAATAATCAAGGAGGTATTATCGCAAGGTATAATTCCAATGGTACATTGGATACTACTTTTAACGGAACAGGAAGAGTATTCAGCAATTATAACTATTTCAATAGTGCTGTTTTACAAACGGATGGTAAAATAGTAGTCGTTAGTGGTAATCGTAAGGTGTTTCGTTACAATAGTAATGGTACGCTAGATACCACTTTTGGCACCAATGGTATATTTACTTACAGCGCAACATCGGGTACTTCAATATATTTCTATGATGTCGCTTTACAAAGCGACGGGAAAATAGCGATTGCAGGTCCTGAATATATAAATGCTACTAGTAACCAGGATTTTGCAATCATACGCTTGAATAGTAATGGTACATTGGATACCAGCTTTAACGGAACAGGGAAAGTAACTAAAGATATAAATTCGAGTGATCAAGTACAAAAACTAGTCGTGCAAACTGATGGTAAAATTATCATAGCAGGATATACCTACGGCACAAATACCACAAATTATGTCGCGATACGTTATAACACCAATGGCACTATAGATAATACCTTTGGTACCGCAGGAGTTGTAAATATTAATGATAATTCCTATAACGAATTATCAGCTATTGCCCTACAAATTGATGGAAAAATAATAATGACAGGTAGTACAAACAATAATAATATAAAAACGGTACGCCTTAATACCAATGGCACATTGGATACCTCCTTTAATGGTACAGGTAGTGTAATTACAAACCTTGCCGATTATAGAGCTAATGCAGTTACCACACAGGCTGATGGAAAAATAGTGGTAGTAGGTAGAAAATACAATTCTACAGCACATACCTGCGAATATCTTGTAATAAGATATAATACCAATGGTACATTGGATACTACCTTCAATTCCACTGGTGTTGCTACCGCAAGTATTGACATCACTAAACCCAATACCGCTTATGATGTAAAAATACAAGCTGATGGCAAAATAGTAGTAGGTGGAACATCTTATGTGGAGGGCAATTTTGACATTGCCGTTATTCGGTTTAATACCAATGGTAGTTTAGATACTACATTTAATGGTACAGGAAAAATAACTTCAGGAATCAAAATAAGCGGATATGATGATATAAGAAAACTTACCTTGCAAACCGATGGGAAAATAGTAGCAGCAGGTTATACTGAAAACAATAACTTTTCTATTGCCCGCTACAATGCCAATGGAAGTTTAGATACTACTTTTAACACCAAAGGATATGTAACAGCTAATTTTCAGCATACCTATTATGCAAATTCACCAGACTTAGCGGCTATACTTGCACAATCAGACGGGAAAGTAGTATTAGTAGGAGATTATTACAGTACCAATAAACAAGAAATTTTTATCCGTAGGTATAATAGCAATGGTACTTTAGATACCACCTTTAATGGATCAGGAATGGTGAGCCTTAATATTAATAATAATTGGGTTTATGCTAATTCTGCAATTCTGCAATCCGATGGTAAAATAGTAATCATAGGTCAATCTTACAATACAAGTTTCGGAAAATCTGTTATTACTTTGGTAAGATATAATAGCAATGGGGTTTTAGATACTACTTTTAATGGATCAGGTTTTTTGAATACAAGTATCAATGCTACCTCTAAAGGCAATAGCATTGTACTGCAATCGGATGGTAAAATACTTGTAGGAGGTAGCATATACAATGGCGCAGATAATGATCTTTTGCTTGTGCGTTATAATAGCAATGGTACCTTAGATACAACCTTTAATGGAAATGGTATGGTAACCCAAGGAGTAGGCACTAGTACTGATGAAATTTTAAAAATAGCCCTGCAAACCGATGGAAAAATAGCAGTATTAAGCAACTCTTCCTCTAAATTAGCGTTATTACGTTATAATAGCAATGGCTCTTTAGATACTACTTTTAATACTACAGGACAATTGTTAACAAATTTTTCAGGGTATGATAATAGTGATTTAGTACTGGATTCTTCAAACAAGATGATTATCTCCAATAATGCTAGCCAAATCATAAGATACAATACCAATGGTACTTTAGACAGTACTTTTGGAAACAATGGTATTGCTAATAGTACTATATATGTAGGACCTTTATTAATTACTAATAATCGTTTAATCGCTGGAGGCAATTATTATTCAGTAAATGGTAGTTCTGATTTTGCATTATCTTCTTACTATCTTTTCCGTACTATCGGTATTGTTGGTGCATTTAATGCATGGGGAAGTACACCTGATGTTGCAATGACTACTACTGATGGTAATAATTATACTGCAAGCAATTATACGTTCCCAACAACTCAAGTTAAGTTTAGAGAAAATAATTCATGGAGTTTTAATTGGGGAGGTCTTAGCTTTCCTAATGGCTCGGCAACATTAAACGGCGAAAATATTTCAGTTCCAGCAGGTACATATACTGTTAAATTTAATATTATTTCAGGAGATTATAGCTTTACTAAAACATTAGGAACTGTGGATTTGGAGAAACGTGCAGATCTTTCTTTTGCACCTAATCCTGCAAAAGAAAAAATCATCTTCAATGAAGATCTTAAAACGATGGATGTTTATACTTTAGATGGTAAAAAAGTAAATGTAAATTATTCTAAAAAAGAAGCTAATGTTTCTAATTTACCAAAAGGAATGTATATCATAAGAGCTACTTCAAGTAATGGTAATATAATGAGCAAGAAACTCATTAAAGAATAAGAAATTTAATTCTATGAATCAATAAAACCTTTGCAAAAGTGTACTCTTGCAAAGGTTTTTTCTTTCCTATAGATTAAAAAACCAACCCAATGTCTTCTTATTGAAGATATATTTTTATTTAATAATTTCAAAATCCGGTATAAGTATTAAAACAAAAATGCTTTAGGTATTTTTAATTTCAGTACACTTTATAACAGAATAAAATAATCGCTTGATTTTTTGAGAAATCAAGCGATTCATGTGATATTTTTAGGTTTTTACATTCCCTAAATTATCCGGAAAATATAAATCTGATAAATGCTCAAATTCGTCACCTCTCATAAACATGGAAGCATCAACTTCTTCATAAGAACTTCTTCCTGCTGCTGCAATCAGCTCATTGCATGTATGTAAAGTATTCTTATGGAAATGATAGACCCTTTCGCTTTTATCCGTCACATCCAATCCTTTTATCAACATTTTATCTTGCGTTGCCACTCCTGTCGGACATTTATTATTGTTACATCTCAGTGCCTGAATGCAACCTAAAGCAAACATAAATCCTCTCGCATTATTACACATATCTGCTCCCATTGCAACAGCCCGTAAAATATCCAGAGATGTCAAAACTTTTCCTGAAGCAATGATTCTTAATTTTTCACGAATTTTATAATTTTTCAAAATACGATTAACATAAATAAGAGCCGGTTCTAAAGGCATTCCTACTCCATCGGAAAATTCCGGAGGAGCAGCTCCTGTTCCTCCTTCTGCTCCATCCACTGTAATAAAATCAGGATAAATTTGCAACGCATTCATTTTTTCACAAATTTCTTCAAATTCCTTCGTATCGCCTATGCAAAGTTTAAAACCAACAGGTTTTCCTCCTGAAAGCTCCCGAAGCTGCTGAACAAACCTCAATAATCCTTCTGCATTCGAAAATGCTGAATGTGAAGGTGGCGAAATAATAGTCATCCCTGGTTTTACATGACGAATAGCCGCAATTTCCGGTGTATTTTTCACTCCTGGTAAAACTCCTCCATGTCCGGGTTTCGCACCTTGAGAAAGTTTGATTTCTATCATTTTTACATTAGGAAGCTGGGAATATTTTTTGAAAAGTTCCGGATTGAATTTTCCTTCATCATCACGACAACCAAAATATCCGGTTCCAATCTGCCAACATAAATCACCGCCTTCCATGTGATGAGGAGAAATTCCACCTTCACCTGTATTATGATAGAAATTTCCTTTTTTGGCACCGCGATTGAGCGAAATCTGTGCTCTGTCGCTTAAAGACCCAAAACTCATGGCCGAAATATTAAAAAGAGAGGCATGATATGGAAGTTTACACTGATCTCCGCCCACCCAAACTCTTGGAAGTTCTTCATTCGGAGATTTTGCATAAATGGAATGTTTTATTCCTTCATATTTTCTATGATTGATTTCTAGCTGAGTTCCAAAGGGAACTGTATCTCCCAAATTTTTTGCACGTCTGTACACAGAAGATCGTTGATTTCTCGGAAAAGGTTTTCCATCAGTTTCTCTTTCAATAAAATACTGTTGCATTTCGGGAGAAATGCTTTCAAAAAAATAACGGAAATACCCCAGTACAGGAAAATTTCTTAAAATAGTATGCTTACTCTGAAAAGTATTATACAAACCTAATGCATAGATACATGTCAAAAGAATAGGAATCCAAAAATACGTTTTAAGCAAAAGAGCAACAGTCCAAGTCACAATAAGAACTATAATTCCCAAATAGATGAATTTATCCCTCATAATTTTTTAAAATTTTCCTTCTCACCAAATGTAGAAATAATTTTTCTAAAGTATAATTTTGGAATTAATTTTAATGTTTAGTTTTTAATCTTTCAATATTAAATCTTTTAAAATGGAAACTATTTTTTATTTTGCTTTAGAGTGTTGCTTTCGCCATTCAATAATATTCATGGGTTGATTATCTTTTTCACAAGTTCCAAGATATTCACATTCCGTAACATAATACTCGTCATAATCCGCATTATCCCACCATTCTTTGAATTTTGGTAAATTAAAATAATTATTCTTTTTTAAATAATCTAAATCATCAGAATTAAGAAAAAATCTCAATCTTCCCATCATTCTATTTATATCATCATTATAGTTTGGATTATATTTATATTGCTCTGCAAAATAAACTACATTAGCTAATATTCTTATTTTTTCCTGTCTAGTAAGATTTTCATATTTAGACTCTTCTTCATTTCCGAGATACTCAAGGTAATTTTGGATATTATCTAAAATAAATCTATTTTCAGATGGATCATTGGGCAAGTAGAGTTTTTGCAAAACTTTAAAAGTATTTGCATGGAGCTTTAAAGTACCATCACATTGCTTCATCCAAAACAGTTTACCATAATCTTGAGGATTATTTTTGTCAAATTTTGTTCTTTCTATTACCCATTTTAGCAAATCCAAATCTTGTGTATATCCAAAAGTCTTCACCAAGTTTTCCATGAAATTTTGATCGTTAAGAATAAGCCATTTGAATTGAGCTTTGTTATCATTGAACAAATAAATATTGCGGGCAATAATAGTTTGAATATTTTTTTTTCGCATTTCTTTTAAATTTGGAACATCTTTCCAATGAGGTATTTCAATATCCAAATCATCAATACTTGATTTTCTTAATATCTTAATATTTTCAACATCTATTAATTTTGGAAATTCTTTTTGATAATCAATGATTTCAGGAATATAATAAAATTCAGAAATAATTTTTCTTTTTTTATCTATAAATATTCCTGAATAGTCTACTCCATTATTTTTGTACATGATCATTTCTCGACTACATTTATCAAAATTATTAATATACAAATACTTATTTTCAGAATTGGGATTAATTATCCTTCCAAAAATATCTTTTATTTTCTGATTGAAATTTTCATTGCTCAGTTCTGTAAAACCGTTTGATTTTAAAATGTTACTAACAACTTGTGTCATCGCATCTAATTCTTTTATTTCAAATGGAACTTTTGGCAACCCAGCTCCAACTTCGTCAATTGTATATATCGTTCCTTGTTTAAGTTGTTTTTCTAATACTTTTTCAATTGGAATCACTTCTTGAAAATTATCTTCGCCTACAGATTCAGAGATATAATAGTTTATATCATAAATTTGTGAAGATATCTTTTTACCATTTTGATATGTTTCTTTTTTCAAAATATTATCGTGATTATCGTAAACATATAAGTTTTTTTCAATCTTTAATGGTATCCCTTCTGTTTCCGTTTCTAAATGAGTAATATTATTTTTTTCATCATATTTTGTTTTGTATTTATCCCGACTCATTATTACTCCATTTTTCATAATAATATTTGAGCATGAATTATTTTTATTATCCTGATAGTCATATTTATATATAAAAACTTCACTAGTATCAGATGCATCAATAAATTTAGTTTGTATAATCCTATTATTTGTATCATACATGTATTCAACTACATTGTCATAGTCAGTTGTTTTAATAATCTGATTTTTTGAGTTGTATTCATACTCCTTTATATTTTCAACTTCATCTTTATTTTCATTGTACCTGCCATAATTTATTTCTTTGATTAATCTATTCGTGTCATCATAATGGAATATTTTTTTGCCTGTCCCATTACTTTCTAATGATGACATTAGTTTTCCGTTTTGGTAATTATAAACTATAACACTAATATCTTCCTTATCTAAACTCGTATAGTATTCGCTCTTGGTAAGAAAACCCTCTTTTGAAAAATACAAATTTTGATAGCTTACAAAATTATTTTCATAGTGGTTAGTGGTAATTTTAAGTGACTTTACCATACCATGTAATTTGTAATCTTTTTTTAATATTGGTTCTCTAAAAAGTAATTCCTGCTTTAGATATAACAAATCCTCTGTTTCTTGAGAAAACACAGATGAAAAAGATAAAAAGAACCCTATAAGAAATAGAATTACCCTTACGTTAATCTGGCGCACCAACACTGTCAAATTCTTCTGCATATTCTATCATTGCTTTTAAATTAGGCAAATCGTAATAATTATTTTTTATTATTTCTTCCTTCAACTGATTCCATTTTATATTGCTTTGAGAATCATCTTCAAAATGTCCGCCTAATATATTCCACCTCATATCCCATCCTTCTTGATCTTTATGATATTTTTTGAATAAAAAGTCGTATGTATTTGCTATAAAACTAATTATTTTAATTTTCTCATTATCTGTATAATCGCTATATATATTGGTATTTAATATATCTCTACCAATATCAAAAAGAGGCTTCATATACTTCACATTATTATTTTCTTTATACAGAGCTTCTATACTTTTTAAAACTCCTTCCCTTATTTCCAATTTATTAAAACAATTTTTTGAATATATTAATTCATGAATTTTTTTATCATTTTGTGAGTTTAAATATTCATTAATAAAGTATTCGTTTATTTTTTGATTCTTATCATAACCAAACTCTTTTACGAGATTTTTCATAAACGGCGTGTCATTTTTTAATAACCAAAGTAATTTGCTTTTGTCATCATTAAATAGAAAAAGATTTCGATAAATAATATTAGTTGGTACATTAATAATGACTTTATCATTTTTTAATTCCGTAAAAAATTCCACTTTTGGTAAAGATGTTAAAGCAGAATAATTGCTTACAAAAAAAACATTATCATCATACAAAAACTCCATAAGTTTTGCATTTTCATTACAGTCGGGTAGATTCATACCCATCTGTTTGCAGTCTTGCACAACATAAGTTAAAAAATTAGAATGCCTAAAAATGGTTGGACATTTTGTATCGTAAGAAATATTGAAAATCTCTTTAAGCTTTTTTCTATATGTTTCTTTATCTAGAAATTTAAAACCATTATTTTTTAACCCATCTAAAAGTACAGGAATCATTAAGTCCACATCTTTTTCTGTTATAAAATAGTCTTCTTCTTCGTCTTGATGCATAGATACTGAAAGATGTTTTCTATAGTAATTTTTTATTGCCTGTTCGTCTATTTTCATTTTAGGAACTTTTATTGTATCAACATATATTGCACTACTTTTATTTATCACAAAATTTTTCTCTGTTTTATCACATGCATAAATATTGACAAAACAGATAAGTAATATTAGATTATTTTTTTTCATAATGAATTTATCTTTTACCTATTTTTATTCTATTTTCTTGGATCTTTTTTTCATCGGCAGTCATATCAGATTCATTTTTATAATAAACATAAAATCCTGGGTTCACTCTATTTATAAGTCCAGAACTTGATTGTGATGATGCAATTTCAAAATGAACATGAGGTCCGCATGTTCCACCATTGGGAATCCCAGAAGTTCCAGATATAGCAATCACTTTACCTGAATCTACCTCATCATTAAGAGATACTTTTATTTCTTTTAAATGTGCATATTTAATATAAATGTTCCCTGTATCAGTAAAACCGGAACCTTGATTTTTTTCTCCATTATTTGCATATCTAAGAGTGTAATTTCGTTTTCTTTTTTTAAAAATATTAAGCTGATCAGATTTGCTAATCTCTAGGATTACCATTTTTCCATACGCTCCTGCTTTTCCTGCAAATACAATTTTACCAGACAAACAAGCATATACTTTAGTTGTTCCATCATCCATAGCAAAAATATCTAATCCTTGATGAACTCCTGATGCTCTGGTTTCAGTACGTGTTAATCCAAATGAAGCGTATTTTGGCCAATATCCTCCACTTTGCATATACATTGCTATTTGAGGATTATCAACTGGTTCATGCCAACCATCTGTTTTTAAATCTAATATTTCTTCCTTATTGCATTCATCTACCCTAAAAACTGCTTTCATAGATTCGCTTGATTTTACTTCCCAATTTCCTAATTTTCCTCCTCGATACCATATTTTTCGTTGTGGTCTTGAGGGAGTATGTGTGTTAAGGATATTAACAATAAGGTCTACAACGTCATCGTCAGGCAGCTTTCCAGCAAAATCTGCTTGTATATACATTGAATCTTTAAACCAATCTGCCATTCCTGTTACTGCAGCTTCTTTCGGAGTATAGTCTCTATCAATACCATCCGAAATTTTTACTCCAGAATCACTTGCTTTCTCATCTATCTTTTTTTGGATTTCTTTATAGTTTCCTCTTCCTGTTATTTGTAATAGCCCTCTTCCCCTAAAATTCCATGTATCTTCAACTGACTCGTTCCCCAATCTTCCTCCATAGGCAATTTCAGCAATTTTCTTTTCGTTAGCTACATAACCATTTCTAGAGCTTCTTCCATATTGATAAGCTAAATCATTTGGTGGACTATTTTTTCCCAAACTTGGATTAGCCCTAAATTTTGAAAAATGTTTTGGTAAATCTTCAGCAGCATAATTTAAACTTTCACCATGTAATCCTCCTTTTAAATTTGTACCTGCTTCTTGTAATGATTGTGCAAAGAAATGAGCTTTTCTAGCACATGTATTTAACTGAAAAATATTTTTATACTTATTTAGAGAAGTTACTAATTCTTGCAAATCTGAATCATTAGCATTCTTATAAACTTTCCTTAATATTGCAACTGTGAAATCTTCTTTACATCTTGGACATGTTCCACTTTCAACTTCTTTTTGAACCTCTGCCATTTCCACTTTTACAGGAACTACATCATTATCAATAGCTTCCGGTGTGGTTAATTGTGATACTTTCAAACAGCCTTGTTGATAGAATATAAACTGTTTTCGTAGTTCCAACATTTCTGCCTGTGTGAAAGGTGTTCCGTCTTGTTTGTAAGCTTTTATACCCAGCTTTTCCATATCCTCTGTTCTTACCAAATCGGCTGAAAGAGTATCATTTATGGTTACTTGTATTTTTTCTGCTTTCCAGATTTTTTTGTTAGGATCTGCAGGATCTTTTAATTGTCGAGAAACTTGAGCTATGTAATAATCAAAATTCTTTGGTGGCGTCTTCCATTCTTCTTTTGCAGTGAAAGAAACTTCCAACAAACCATCTTTGCCTACTTTTTCTTCGTTGTAGCTTTGTTTGCTTTCGTGGGTGTAAATGATGTGATTCACTTCATTCATTGCTTCTTTCGGAACTTCTATTTTAAAGCTTAATAATATCCATTTTTTTTACAAATGGGTTTAAATCTTCAATTGAAGAACCAGATATATTATAATTATTATCCGTCCTTTTTATTATGTACTGTTCCTGCTGTCCGTTTTTTACATAACCTATTCTAAATTCGTTGTCATTTATAGTGCCTTCTGATTTTATATTGTCAGTTATTTTGTTATTGACAAAAGTTTCTATAATAACATCTTTATTATTTGAAATTTTAAAAATTATTTTAAGTTCTGGAGAATTTTCTCTTACGATTCCATTTGGAATTATTAATTGATAAGAACCATTAAAATCCAAATAAGTTTTAGATAATTCTTTTTTAATACTATCTATTTCTTCATAAATTTTTTTTCGCTCATTCCATGGTAAAAAATACATATACAATGCGATATGATATTTAAGTGTCTCCGATTCAAAACCATCTCCATAAGATTTGTCTTTATAAAGATTGTATATATTACCAACTGATTTTATCTGATTATATGGATATCTCCAATTACTTTCCAAACTATTTTCTGAACAAACATCTGAAAAGTCTAAGTATTGATTGCAAGTTTTCCATATATTCATTTGCTCAGAATTTAACTTTACTTGTGATTTATTTGATTCTCTATCAAGAAAACTCTTTGTCCCATAATCTTCTTGTTCGGTAAACTGAAATATTATAGACTCTATTTTTTCAATAGTTTTTTTGCTTAAGATATTTTTTAAATTAATTTCTCTCAAAAAAACATTTCCATATAAAAATAAAACTTGTTCTTCAGTCGCATAATTATGGTCTAAATCTCCATCATCTACACAAGTTTCTTTTACAAAAGAAAACTTATTTTTATTTTTTTCCTCAACAAAAATTTCATTATTAATATACCAGATTCCCCTTTCTTCATTTAAACAATAGAAGATAATAGAGGTTTTTTTTATAAGTTTATTATTAAATTCATAATTTCCATCACAAATAAGTTTATCCTTCGTTATTTTCGCTGAAATTATTTTTAAGGTATAAAATTCTTGCCCCCAATGATGAAAAATGCTATCCTTATATACAATGTATTTTGGTATTACTGCATCACAGGGTTGAAATAAGATTAGTTTGCCATTTTCTTTTTCTAATTTTAAAAATGTTTTTCCTATAATTCTATCAAAAGAAGTTTTATTTGCAAAATTTTCTTTCTTTTGACATGATATTATTGAAAATGTTAGTAATAAAAAAAATAATACTGATTGCTTCATAAATTTAATTGTTTTTTCGTACCTCTGTTACAGTATAATTATGGGTACCTCCTGCACTTTTACCTTGTAATAAATTGTTATCTTGTAGATATAGCTTACTGTTCTCACTTGTACCACTTTCTCGTGTATGTGCTCCAACATCAAAAAATCTGTAATAAGATTTTCCATTATCACATCCTTTACCAACTATTACAAAAAAATGATCTGTTGCTTTATGTGAATTATATGTAGTTTGCCTCAAATTATCATCTAAACCTACCACAACGGGTTTATTAATTTTAAGTTGGGAATCTATATAATTTAACGCTTCCTTGGTATTCATCGGCGTTAAAATAGAATTAGATTGATTTGCCATTATTATTCTATTTGCAGAAGAGCCACCAATTATACCATAATTCTTCAAAATTTTTACACTAGCTGCCCAACATTCTCCTGGTTCTTGATGTACCCAATTTTCAGATTTTGCAATATCATAATGATCCGACTTGCAAATTTGACAACTTCCTTCAGTAATTGTTGCGGTTTGAGAATTTGATGTTGCATCTTCACATTCACTATAAAATCCATTATCTTGATTACTTGCTCCTAAATAATTAGCAATTGCTGTTGCGATAGCTTTACCTATTGCCTCATTGTTTTCCTTACAGAATTTTACATTTTCATTTGATATTTCTCCATGTTCTATTAAAATTGATGCATTTTCAGAACCATCAGTATCCCTTAAAACTCCGACTGAACGAGCCCTATAATTAGGATAAGTTGCTGCATAAGGTACAATTTTACGGCCATCATTAAACACCTTACCAAGTTCTATTTTTAAACACTCCAGCAATTTTTGAGAATTATTAAAGTATTTTTCTGTGGCACCAGAGCTAGTATTACCATTTTTATCACGAAGAATTTTAGGATGATACATTAACAAAATATTATTTGAAGAACCAATTGAATTAAAATGATGACTTACAAATACTTTAGCATTATTATCCTTAAAAACTTTAACTCTATAAGATATTTG
The DNA here is from genome assembly GCF_057180505.1 of Chryseobacterium sp. HNCC26DJ241. Taxonomy (NCBI): domain Bacteria; kingdom Pseudomonadati; phylum Bacteroidota; class Flavobacteriia; order Flavobacteriales; family Weeksellaceae; genus Chryseobacterium; species Chryseobacterium sp. HNCC26DJ241. Next base: position 556,889 of record NZ_JBXUGL010000001.1, read on the forward strand.
CTCCATTCCATGTACTTCACTTGAGGTTAATGCTTTTGTTCTTGTTCTTACATTTTTAATTCCAAATGATGTTAAATATTTTGACGTTTGAGTTTCCATTAGTAATGCCATTTCTGATTCTGTCAATTCATTGCCTTGTGCACCAGAATCCCCTCCAATACCATGTCCTGCGTCAGTAACAACAACTGATGTAGAGCTCAAATTTATATTAACTTGATTTTTGTTAAGCTTAAACATAAAATCCGCTCCTTTAGCTTTCCATTCAGTCATTGCAGCAGTTACTTCCCAAACAAATGTGTTTCCATCTGTATATCCGTATTTCTCAATTTTTTCACCAAATGGACGATTATCTCTTTCTTTTTTACCATTTTTTTCCTCATACATTAAAGCAGGATTTCGATAGTATGCTTCTTTTGGTGCTCCATATAAAATATCATTTGGCTTATTTCTGTCTGTTTTTATCATTGTAGGATAATTAACAGCCAAATACATATCAGTTATTGTCTTTATTTTACCTGAGAAAATAGACTGTGCAAAATATGCTTTAACATAATTTAATTGCTCTAAATCAGTCATTACTTTAAGCTTATCTGTTGTTGTACCTACATCACTTGCTGCTTCAGTGCCAAATTGTATTAATCCTGTAAATCCATATTTATTTTGTTTTGCAGGATTGAATGTTTTGATAGTTTCAAAAGCCATAACTGTCATTAAATTATGAGCCATATTTCTCCAATCTTCTGACCATAATTCTTTCGCAATGTTTACTACCTTTTTTCTAAATTGACATGATACTTTTGTTCCCCAAACTAATTTTATATCATTACATTCACATGGTTTTTTCTGCTCTATTTCAGCCATTTCATCCACCATTACAGGACATGTTTCATTATCAATGCTTTCAGGAGTACTTCCTTTTGGTAAAATCTTTAATGCTGTACAATCATAAGAAATGGCTTTTTTTCTTAGGACTAATTTTTCATCTTCCGTAAATGAGCTATTATCGGTTTTCTTTGCTTTTATACCAACTTCTTTTAAATCAACTGATTTAACTACTTCAAATACTCCAGGCATAATGTTCAGTTGATCTCTAAGGAAAACAAAACCATTTTCTATTTTTTTACTTACTTGTGCTTCAATATAATGGAATTTATTTTCTTCTATTCTATCCTTTATTTCATCTGTAAACTCTACACTCAACTCTAAAAGCCCATCTTTTCCTACCTTTTCTTCAGTAAAATCCTTTACAGATTTAAGACATAAAAAGATTCCGTCTTTATCTGTCATTTCCTTAGGTTTTACATTTGCCAATAAATCTACCTTCAATACTTCTTCCTGCATATTTACCGTATGCACCCAAAGTTTGTGGGTTTTTCCGTAGAAGGTTTGTGTCCGCTGAATGTCTTTTCCGTCTTCCGTAGAAAACATAATGGAAACTATTTTCTGTTCTGTAGTTAGGGTAAGTTCTTCATTCGGCTCTAAAACTTCCAGTAACGTAGCTCCACCTTGTATTGTAACTGGTTTTGTTCCTTCAATAGAAAGATTGGAAGGGAAGATAATATCTCCAGAAGATGGTAATTGTGGTTCTATGGTAAAAACCAACCTGTATTGCGGATTGGGATTGTCTGCAGTTTTCGGGATGGCTTTTTCTATTTTTTCTTTATAGGTTGCATTTGTGGTTATTTGGAAGGATGCTTTACCTTCGCTGTTCAGCGTTACCGGCTTTTCTTCCAACATATATTTTGCTGGTTCTTGGTAAAAACCATCTGTTTCTCCTTTTACCCAAATTTTCACTTTCAGGGCTTGGTTTTGCAGTCCTTCTATTTCCAAAAAACCATAGGTTTCTTCTTCGTAACCGGTTTCGGTTCTCTTTACTCCAGTTCTGTAAGCCCAAAGTGCTCGTTTGAGTTTAGGTTGGGCAACTTTTATTTTAACATCTACATTTTTAGAATCAGTGTGTTGACCTTCCATGTGAGCAGAAATGGTAAATTCTCCCAACTCGGTAAAAGTAAGTGTACCATCTCCGTTGTTGGTAACTCCTTGCGGTACTTCTACTCTTATGGTTTCTCCGCTTATTAGTGGGGAGATTCTTGCAGTGGCTGTATATTTTACTTTTGTTCCTTGTGGTACTGTAGTTGCAGGGATAGCAAGTTGATCTATTGAATTCCTGATAACCTCAAAATTAAAACAGTCTGCCCCACTAAATTGGGGTTGTTTTCCGGCTCCCAAAGGATTTGCGTAGGCTTCTATGGAATATTTCCCGAAATAATTACCATCCGTAATCCCTGCATCAGAATACAAAAATTGGTCTACTCTTTTGTTAATTTTTAATGCCTTGAAAGATGCTGAACTTTCAAGAGCTCGTAATCTTCCGGTTCCTTCTTTTTTCAGATACCAATTCACGGTTTTAAAGGCTCCATCAGGAATATAGATAGCATTATAGTTTTTTACCCAAACCGAAAAATTATCGTTATATCTTAATAAAGAACTCCCATGATCTATGGTTTCTATTCCCAAAGTACTTTTAATTTCTATGGTGGCAGATTCCGGTTTGGTTTCGTTTGGATTGGTAAATGCTTCTATCGTATATTTTCCTTTATTTTTGAAGATTACTAAAATTCCTGATGGTGAGGATATTACAGACACTATATTTGGAGAAGTAGTTCCTGCAAAAGTATTATGCAAAATATTATTTCCTTCTTTTATTCTCCAATAAGCAGAAGGAATAACTGAAGTTTGTATTGATTTATTTAAAATTCTGCTTTGCTCTAATGGAGATCCAACCTTACGTTCAAGAGATACAGGAACGGGAATATTGATAATAGAAGAGGCAGGAATGGTTATTTTTTTTACAAAATC